>CAZFOG010000232.1:0-10371 GCA_964520685.1 uncultured Nitrospiraceae bacterium
GGGTTGAACGTAATGGCCGTGTAGAAGAAGCAGAAAAAGATGATGAGGGCTGCATAGATCCCGTTGTACAGAAGCGTGTCGTAATCAAACCATTCCCGGAAGAAGGCCTCGACTGCCGGCGACTTCACGGCGTTGCCCACCATGCTCGGGAGCATCAAGATCGAGCTGGCGAAAATGATTGGGATAACGCCCGCCTGGTTAACGCGCAGCGGCAGGTAGTTGCGGCCGCCCGCCGTCACCCGGCGGCCCTTCACCTGGCGCGGGTACTGCACCGGAATCCGCCGCTGCCCCGTCGTCACCAGGATCACCCCCGCCACCACCATCACCATCACCACAATCAGCATAATCCCTTCGAACATCGACAGATCGTCGTTGCGCAATTGCAGATAGAGGCTGTACACGGCCGCGGGCATGCGCGAAACAATGCTCACGAAAATAATGAGCGAAATCCCGTTGCCCACGCCGTGCTCGCTGATCTGCTCGCCCAGCCACATGATAAACGCGGTCCCTGTCGTGAAGGAAACCACGCACAGAACATAGAAAAACAGGTTCGGATTCGGCACGATCGTCAGGCGCGGACTGTTCAGCTTCACCAGGTACGCCGCCACAAACAGCGACTGCACGATGCACAGCCCCACCGTCCCGTAGCGCGTGTATTCCGTGATCTTCTTCTGGCCCTCAGCGCCCTCCTTCGCCAGGCGCTCCAGCGACGGAATCACGGCGGTGAGCAATTGAATAATGATCGAGGCGCTGATGTACGGCATGATGCCCAGCGCGAACACGGTCGCGTTGCTGAACGCGCCGCCCGAGAACATGTCGTAAAAACTTAGCAGGCCGCCCGTGCCCATGGCCTGGCTCAACGCGCCGCCGTCCACACCCGGCGTTGGCACGTGGGCGCCCAGCCGGTACACGGCCAGCATGATGAGCGTGAAGATGATCCGGCTCTTCAGCTCGGGTATCTTGAACGCATTCCGGAAGGCTTCTGCAGGCTGAGACACTGATTATCCCTCCGCTGGCGCTTTCTTCGCATTACGTCCGTTGCCGCGGCGGGTCTTCGCCCTGCTCTCGGGCACCTCGAACAGCTCCACGGTGCCGCCCGCCGCCTCGATCTTCTGGCGCGCCGATGCGCTCACCGCGTTCACCTTAACCGTCAGCTTTTTCGTAAGCTCGCCGTCGCCCAGCACCTTCACCCCGCCCTTGCAGGGCCGCACCAGGCCCGCCTCCGTCAGCGAGGCCGGCGTGATCTCGGCCCCCGCCTCGAAGGCTTTCTCGAGAGATGCCACGTTCACCACCGCCATGGCGAAACGGTCTTCATGGAAGAAGCCGCGCTTCGGCAAGCGCCGGTTGATCGGCATCTGCCCGCCTTCAAACCCCTGCGGACGCGAGAATCCCGACCGCGCCTTCTGCCCCTTGTGACCCCGGCCGGCTGTCTTGCCGTTGCCGGAACCCGGGCCGCGTCCGACTCGCTTGCGCTTCTTTTTCGCGCCGGGCGCCTGTGTCAGCTTGCTAAGATCCATCTTCGTTTATCCCTGGCCGTCCGTTTCACGCGCGGCCCGGCGGCCGCGTCGCATCTACACGTTTCACTGCTCTAGAGAATATCCGCCACGTCAAGGCCACGCCGTTTTCCGACCGCCTCGACCGTTTCCAACTGCCGCAAACCATCAATCGTTGCCCACACCACGTTGGTGGCGTTGTTCGAACCCAGCGACTTGGTCAGGATGTTGCGGTACCCCGCGGACTCGACCACCGCGCGCACCGGGCCGCCCGCGATCACACCCGTGCCCAGCGAGGCCGGCTTGAGCAAAACTTGAGCCGCTCCCGACCGGCCAATCACTTCGTGAGGAATCGTCGTGCTCACAATCGGCACCTCGATCATCTCGCGTTTGGCCTTCTCTATCGCCTTGCGAATCGCCTCGGGCACTTCCGTCGCCTTGCCAAGCGCCGCGCCAACGCGGCCCTCGCCATCACCGACGACGACGATCGCGCTGAACTTGAAGCGCCGCCCGCCCTTTACGACTTTCGCGACACGGTAGATCTTGACGACCTGCTCGATGAAACCCTGGTCCGCATCGTCACGAGAGGACCGGTCCGATTTCGAGTCTCGTTTTTCTTGCACCCTGCTCAAGTCTTTTTCTCCTAAAATTCCAGTCCTGCTTCACGAGCCGCATCGGCGAGCGCCTTCACGCGGCCATGAAACAGATTCCCGCCGCGATCAAAGCAAACCCGCGTAATGGACGCCGCTTTTGCCTTCTCCGCAATCGCCTTGCCCACCGCCTTCGCACCCGCGATGTTGCCCCCGGCCACCTTGACCGACAGCGACGAAGCGGCCGCCAGCGTGCGCCCGGTCATATCGTCGATCACCTGGGCGTAAATATGTTTCGCCGAACGGAAAACGGAAAGCCGCGGCCGTTCCGCCGTCCCCCGGATATGCTGGCGGACGCGCAGTCGCCGACGCTCCCGCAACCGGGTCTTTTCTTCTGTCTTCGCCATAATTCCTTGCTCCCAAATGCGGCCGATCAGCCCGCACCAGCCTTTCCGACCTTCCGCCGGATCCGCTCACCGCGGTAGCGGATGCCCTTGCCCTTGTAGGGCTCCGGTTTCCGCCAGGCCCGGATATTCGCCGCGACCTGTCCGACCAACTGCTTGTCAATCCCGATGACCTTAATCGTCTGCGTGCCTTCCACTTCAAAGGCAATGCCGCTCGGAGGCTCCACCACCACCGGATGGCTGTGCCCCACGGCCAGGTTCAGGCTCTTGCCCTGCAGCGACGCGCGGTACCCCACGCCTTCAATCTGCAGCACCCGCTCATAGCCCTGCGTGACACCCATCACAAGATTCTGGATGAGCGCCCGCGTGAGTCCATGGAGCGAACGGTGGTCCGGCCGGTCGCTCGACCGCCGCACCACCACCTGGTTTTCCTCGATCGCCACGCTGACATCAGGATGGAGCGCCTGTTCCAGCGTTCCTTTCGGGCCCGTGACCGTGATGCGGCCGGCAGACAAATCCACCTTCACCCCATCAGGGACCGGTATGGGCAACTTCCCTACTCGTGACACGACTCTCGTTCCTTTCCTGTCCGGCATCCGTGCCGGGTTACGCTCGCGCGTCCGGCTCGCCTGACCGCGTTACCAAACCTCGCACAGCACTTCGCCGCCGACACGCTCTTCACGCGCCTGCTTACTCGTCATCACGCCACGCGACGTGGTCAGGATCGTGATGCCAAGCCCGCTGCGCACCGGTTTAAGTTCGTCGCACTTGCTCCGCACCCGCAGACTCGGCTTGCTCACACGGCGCAACCCCTTCAAAACAGGCTCGCCATTCGGCAAGTACCGCAGCGTCACGTGCAAGACGCCTTGGAGACCGTCGTCCACCTTGTTGTAGTCCTCGATATATCCTTCCCGCTTCAACACGTCGCAAACCTTCTCTTTCAGGTGCGATGCGGGAATATCGACCACGTCGTGTTTCGCGCCCATGGCGTTCCGGATGCGCGTCAGCAGGTCGGCAATTGGATCATTCATCGACATGGCTGTGTGTCTCTCCCTTACCAGCTCGACTTGGTCACGCCGGGCAATTGACCTTCCAGCGCCAAGTTCCGGAAACAGATGCGGCACAATGCAAACTTGCGCATGTAGCTGCGCGGCCGGCCGCACACGCGGCACCGGTGGTAGGCACGCACCTTGAACTTGGGCGACCGGTTGGTCTTGGCGATCATCGATTTCTTGGCCACGGTAACCTCCTTGAATCCTTTATCGTTTCGCCGCTCGGCGCCGCGTCACTAGCTGCGGAACGGCATTCCGAATCTCCGCAACAATGCCCGGCTGTCGTCGGCGCTATTCGTATTCTTGATCACAAACGTAATGTTCATGCCGCGCACGCGGCTAACGCTGTCAATGTCGATCTCCGGGAAGATCGTCTGCTCCCGAAGGCCCATCGTGTAGTTGCCCTGCTTGTCAAAACTCTTCGGCGAAACTCCGCGGAAGTCGCGTATACGCGGGATGGCCACGTTCAGCAGCCGGTCCAGAAACTCATACATCCGGTCGCCGCGCAACGTCGTCATACACCCGATCTTGGCGCCTTCACGCACCTTGAACCCGGCAATCGACCGCCGCGCCGTGCGGATGCTTCCCTTTTGACCCGTAATCAGGGCCAGCGATTCCATCGCCTCTTCCATAAGCCGGGGCTCGGTCTGCGAATCGCCCACGCCCACGTTGACGACGATCTTCTCCAGTTTCGGCACGTTCATCACGTTCTCGCGACCGAGCTCCTTTTTCAGCTCGGGCAGGATCGCCGTCCGATACAACTCTTTCAATCTTGCCGCCACGGCACTTCTCCATGCGCCAGAGCGTCCGCCTCATCCGTGCGGATCGCACCGGCTAATCGTTTAACGTCTCACCGTTGACCTTGAAATACCGCACGCGTGACCCATCCTCCAGATGCTTCACGCCCACCCGCGACGGGCGCCCAGCCGATTCGCACCACGGAAGCACGTTGGACATGTCGATCGGCGCCTCGCGCTCCACGATCCCGCCCTGTTGGTTCCGGTGCGAGGGGCGGGTGTGACGCTTGATCAGATTCACGCCCTCGACCGTGATGCGGTTGCGCTTCGGAAACACCCGAAGCACGCGCCCACGGCTGCCCTTGTATTTTCCGGTGATGACCACCACCGTATCGCCTTTGTGAATGTACATTGCCCAAAATCCTCGAACCGTTGACCGGCCTCTTACCGCAACTCCCTCACACAACCTCCGGCGCAAGCGAAACGATCCGCATGAAACCCTTCTCGCGGAGTTCGCGCGGAACCGGACCGAAAATGCGCGTCCCCTGGGGCTCCTTATTCGCGTTAATCAGCACCGCCGCATTCGAATCAAACCGGATGACCGTGCCATCGGGCCGCTGCGTGTCCTGCTTCGTGCGCACAACCACCGCCTTCACCACGTCGCCCTTCTTCACGTTCGAATTGGGCAGCGCCTCCTTGACCGTGGCCGTGATGATATCGCCCACGTGGGCATAGCGGCGCCGCGTGCCACCCATCACCTGCACGCACCGTATCCGGCGCGCCCCGGTGTTGTCCGCGACATTAAGATTCGTGTAAATCTGTATCATGACGACGCTTCCTTACCGCCTAGTCGGCGCGGCGCACAATTTCCGTTACGCGCCAACGCTTGGTCTTGCTCATGGGGCGCGTTTCAGCGATACGCACCACGTCGCCCACGTTGCAGCTGTTATCCTTGTCATGCGCCTTGAACTTCTTCGTGCGCTTGACCGTCTTCTTGTACAGGGGGTGCGGCACGGTCCGCTCCACGGTCACCGTTACCGTCTTGTCCATCGCGTTGCTTGTCACCACGCCCACGCGCACTTTTGTCTGGCCCCGTTCCGCCATGGTTATTTCGCCTCTTTCGCCTGCTTCGATTGAGCAAGCTCCCGTTCGCGGATGATGGTCTTGATGCGCGCAATGTCGCGCCGCGCATTCCGGGCGCCGCGCACATTGTCCACCGCACCCGTAACCTGCTGCATGCGGAAAGCCCACAACGCATCGGTGCGCTCGCGCAACCGCTGCCGCAGTTCCTCATCCGTCAGTTCACGAATTTCAGATGCCTTCACCATACCTCTCCATGAGGGAGCGCGCCGCGCACCCTTACACCCGCGCCACGAATTTCGTCGCGATCGGGAGCTTGTGACCGGCCAGCCGCACCGCTTCACGCGCCAGCGGCTCCGGGATTCCCTCCAACTCGAACATGATCCGGCCGGGTTTCACAACAGCCACCCATTCTTCCGGAGCGCCTTTCCCCTTACCCATACGCACTTCCGTCGGCTTCTTCGTGATGGGCTTGTCGGGAAATACCCGGATCCAAATCTTGCCGCCGCGGCGTATCGCACGGGTCAGCGCAATACGGGCCGCCTCGATCTGCCGGGCCGTCACCCATCCGTCCTGCATCGCCTTCAGGCCGTACTCGCCGAAGTCTATCTTCGTACCGCCCTTGGCTGCGCCGCTCCGGCGGCCACGCTGCACTTTGCGGTGCTTCATTCGTTTCGGCATCAACATCGGTTGTAGTCTCCTCGAACCCTATTTCACAACGCCTACCGGCGCTGAGACCGCTCTGCGCCGCCGCGACCGGCGCGGCCTTCCCGGCGACCCGTCATGGCCCGTGCTTCCGGCAATCCCGTCACCCGTTCCCCGCGCTCCACGTCGCCATGGTAGATCCAGCATTTCACGCCTATCGTCCCATACGTCGTGTAACTCGTCGCGAAACCATAGTCCACGTTCGCACGCAAGGTATGCAGCGGCACACTGCCCGAACGCGTCTCTTCGGAACGCGCAATTTCCGCGCCGTTCAAACGGCCCGACACGCGCAACCGGATTCCCTGGGCGCCAAGGCGCATCGTGCTCTGAACCGTCTTCTTCATCGCGCGCCGGAAAGACACCCGCCGCTCCAACTGCGACGCCACCGCCTCCGCCACAAGCTGCGCGCTCAATTCCGGGCTGAATACCTCGTGAATGTTGATCAGCAGTTCCCGGCCCGTGAGCCGCTCCAGCTCGAAACGCAGTTTGTCGACCTCGGCGCCGCGCGGGCCAATTACCAGGCCCGGACGTGCCGTATGGATGTGCACCTTCGCCTTCCGGCCTGCGCGCTCGATGTCGATACGCGCCACGCCCGTGTTGTACAGGCGCCTCTTGATATAGTCGCGCAGCTTCAGATCTTCGTGCAGCAGGTTCGCGTACTCCTTCCCTGCATACCAGATCGAGCTCCAGGTGCGTATCACACCCAGGCGAAAGCCCAACGGATGTACCTTCTGACCCACGGTCTTCTCCTCGTCTTACGATCTCCCGTCGGAGACCTTCTCTATCACGAAATCACAGATCGCTTATTACCAGCTCGATATGACTCATGCGCTTACGGACGCGCGCAGCGCTGCCGCGCGGCTGAAAATACAAGCGCCTCATGGTCGGCCCTTCATTCACCAGCACCTGCTTGATCACCATCGCATCGGTATCGATGCGCTGCCGCGTCTCCGCGGCCTTGCTCTCCGCATTCGCGACCGCCGAATCCAGCAGTTTCGCCAACACCGGAGCGGCTCCCTTTACCGTAAAAGCCAGCGCATCCCGCGCCTCGTCCACTTTCTTGCCGCGAATCAAATCCGCGACCAGGCGCACCTTACGCGGCGCTATCCGGATAAACCGGGCGCGTGCAATCGCCTCAGCCATCACTTACTACCTCCCTCTTTCGTGCCGGAATGGCCACGGAACTGGCGCGTGGGTGCAAATTCGCCCAGCTTGTGGCCCACCGAATTCTCCGTGACGAATACGGGCATAAACTTCTGGCCGTTGTGGACCGCGATCGTCATGCCCACCATCTCCGGCGTGATGGTCGAACGGCGCGACCAGGTGCGGATAACCCGCTTGTCCTTCGTGCCCATGTGCTTTTCCACCTTCTGCATCAGGTGTTCGTCTACAAATGGGCCTTTTTTGACTGAGCGTGGCACGGTATTCTCTCCTCGGCGTTTCTATGCCTATTTCTTCCGGCGGCGAATGATGTACATATTCGAGCGTTTGCTCTTCTTGCGCGTCTTGTAACCCTTCGTCGGCACCCCCCACGGCGTCACCGGGTGGCGGCCACCCGACGTGCGGCCCTCGCCGCCGCCATGCGGGTGATCGACCGGGTTCATCACCACGCCGCGCACCTTCGGCCGGTGCCCAAGCCACCGCGAACGGCCGGCTTTACCAATACTGATATTCTGATGCTCTTCATTGCCCACGCTGCCTACCGTCGCGCGGCATTCCGACAACACACGCCGCATTTCACCCGAAGGCAGCCGCAATGCCGCATAACGGCCTTCCCGCGCAACCAGCTGGCAGGCATTCCCTGCCGAACGTGCGATCTTGCCGCCGCGGCCGGGCGTCATCTCCACGTTGTGCACCGTGGTGCCCAACGGCATCCGCGACAACGGCAGGCAATTCCCAACCTGAAGATCCGCCTCGGGGCCGCTGCCCAGCGTCATCCCAACCTCGAGCCCGGACGGACACAGAATGTAGCGCTTCTCGCCATCCGCATAGCTCACCAGAGCGATGCGCGCCGAGCGGTTCGGGTCATATTCGATCGCCACAACCTTGCCCGGAATCCCGTCCTTGTCACGCCGGAAATCCACCGCGCGGTAGCGGCGCTTGTGCCCGCCGCCCCGGCGGCGCATGGTGATACGCCCCTGCGCATTACGCCCAGCTTTGCTGGGGTGCGGCGTCGTCAGCGACTTCTCCGGCTTGCTCTTCGTGATCTCCGCAAAATCCGACACGCTCATATAGCGCCGCGCCGGCGTTACGGGTTTAAATCTGCGTAGCGGCATGCCTGCTCACTCCCGTTAAATAAGGTCTATGGAATCGCCCTCGCGCAACGTCACGACGGCTTTCTTCCAATGCGTTGTGCGGCCCAAATGCATCCCGCGGCGGCGCGTTTTGCCCGTGTAATTACACGTATTCACCGACAACACTTTTACGTTAAACAGACGCTCGACAGCGTCGCGAATCTCAGGTTTGTTGGCCCGGGGATCCACCCGAAACACGTACTGATTACGCGTTTCGCTCTGAATCGTCGACTCTTCCGTGATCACCGGCGCCTTAATCACATCGTGGGGATTCCGGTTCATGACAGGCGCTCCTCAAGTTTCGCCACGGCGTCCTGCACCACGACGACGCGCTTTGCTTCCAAAACATCCAGCGCATTAACATCCGCCGCCGTGCGCACCGTTACCCGAGGAATGTTGCGCGAGGACAACACCACCGGCCGGCTCGCGTCGGCCATCACCAGAAGCGTGCGCTCCGCATTCGGCCGGAAATGGGCCAGCATCGCCGCAATCGGCTTGGTTTTCGGCGTCTCGCACTGGATCCCATCCAGCACGCACAGGTTCTCGTTGCGCACGCGCTCGCTCAACACGCAGCACAAAGCCTTATTCCGCGTGGTCGCCGTCACCTTCTGACGGTAGCTGCGCTTGTGCGGACCGAAGACCACACCACCGCCACGCATCTGGGGCTCACGCGTGCTGCCATGCCGGGCCCTGCCCGTACCCTTTTGGCGATACGGTTTCGAGCCGCCGCCGCTCACATGACGGCGCACCTTCGTCTCCGCGTTGCCCTGGCGCTGCGAGTTGCGAAGCGCAACCGCCACCTCTTTAATCAGCGTGGGGTTGGCCGGCACGTTAAACACGGCGTCGCTCAACTCTACCGACCCGGCCTCGCTCCCGTCCGCCTTATATACTTTCGCCGCTGCCATTGCTACTTGCTTCCTTTCAGACGCTTCTTGACTTCGACGTAACCGCCATTCGCGCCGGGCACCGCGCCACGAACCACAAGCAGATTCTTCTCCGCGTCCACTTTTACCACCTCAAGGTTCTGGACCGTCCGCCGCACATTTCCCATGTGCCCGGGAAGACGCTTGCCTTTCACAACCTTGGACGGATCGGCGCTCTGGCCGATCGAACCCGGCGCCCGGTGAAAGTTCGACCCGTGCGCGCCCGGACCACCCTTGAAACGGTGCCGCTTCTGCACGCCCGCGAACCCCTTGCCCTTCGTCGTACCCGCGATGTCCACGTACTCGCCCACCGCGAAAACGTCCACGCCCACTTCCTCGCCGGCCTTCAACGCACTGCCGGGCGCAGGCGCCACTTCACGCAAACGCCGTTTGGACACGTCGCCCAGCTTCCCCAGGTGGCCCAGTTCCGGTTTGGTCAAACGCGCCTTCGGGGCATCGTCAAACCCCAACTGCACGGACGCGTACCCGTCACGGTCGGCTGTCTTCACCTGGGTGACAGTGCATGGCCCCGCCTCCAGCACCGTGACCGTTATCCAGCGTCCGTCCTCGGTGAAGATTCGGGTCATCCCGAGTTTCTTTCCCAGCAATGCGGTTACCATTGTCTCACTATCCTCTTATGGGCCGGAGCCTGTACGGCCCCGCGCACCTGTCCTCGCACACGCGCTATTGCTTGATCTCGACATCCACGCCCGCCGGCAAATCCAGCCGCATGAGCGCGTCAACCGTCTGGGCCGTCGGATTCACTATGTCCATGAGTCGCTTGTGGGTGCGAATCTCAAACTGCTCCCGCGACTTCTTGTCCACATGAGGCGACCGGTTCACCGTGTACTTCGAGACGGCCGTCGGCAGCGGTATCGGGCCGTTGATGCCCGCGCCCGTGCGTTTGGCCGCCGCCACGATTTCTTCCGTCGATTGATCGAGCAATCGGTGGTCGTACGCCCGTAACTTGATTCGTATTTTTTGCGTTTCTGCCATTGCCGGACTCCGGCTCCATATCCTGGTTATTGGTTGCTACTGAATGATCTTGGTTACCACGCCGGCGCCGACGGTCCGTCCGCCTTCGCGGATGGCA
>CAZFOG010000233.1:0-10271 GCA_964520685.1 uncultured Nitrospiraceae bacterium
AATATGGTTCACTTTTAAAACTTAAACAGTTCACTTTTAAAACTTAACTAACAATTATTTTTTGGAGATTCAGGAGACAAAATGGATCATTTAGATTTGACCTTTATCACCAACCAGAAAAACCAGACCTTATCTGACCGCTTTAATATTCTGATAAACAATACACGATACTTCGATACCTTAGTTGGTTATTTCTATACCAGTGGTTTCCATCAAATCTATCATTCTTTGGAAAAGACAGAAAAAATTAGAATATTGGTAGGAATTAATACTGATAAATTAACTTATGAGCTTTCCCAAATAGCTGCTGATAAAGCTTCTAATCCTAATTCCAACACGACTTTTACCCCTTCACAGCAAACCCTGCAGTTCTCCCATGCTGAGGCAAAAGAAGAATATTCCAAGGAAATAATCGAAGAAATGGAAAATAGCTCAGACAAAAAAGAGGTAGAAGAAGGGATTGCCAAATTCATGGAATGGCTTCGGAACGGTAAACTGCAAATCAAAGCCTATCCTACTCAAAACATCCATGCCAAGCTTTATATTATGACTTTCATAGAAGGCGACCGAGATATAGGCCGAGTGATTACCGGTTCCAGCAATTTTACCAAATCCGGACTCATTGATAACCTGGAATTCAATGTTGAACTAAAAAATCGTTCAGATTACGAATTTGCCCTTGAAAAATTTAATGAGTTATGGGAAGATGCGGTTGATTTAAAAGATAAATATCAGGAAACCATTCAGACTAAAACCTGGCTAAACAATAATATCACTCCCTATGAACTTTACTTAAAATTTTTATACGAATACTTTCAGGATGACCTCAAGCAAGCCGAAGAAATATTCTACAAATATGTACCCAAAGATTTTATGAAATTGGAATATCAGGAACAGGCGGTTTTAAATGCCAAAAAGATTCTTCAGGAATACGGCGGTGTTTTTATCTCTGATGTAGTAGGTCTGGGTAAAACATATACTTCAGCTCTCTTAGCCCAGCAATTAGATGGGCGCCACTTGGTTATTGCCCCACCCATGCTTTTAGATAAAGACAGTCCCGGTTCCTGGCCTAATATTTTTTCTGGTTTTAAGGAACAGGCAGATTTTGAATCCCTAGGCAAATTAGATCAATTGCTTAAACGGGGTACTGACAAATATAAAAATGTATTTATCGATGAGGCACATCGCTTTCGCTCTGAAACAAATATAACTTATGAAATGCTTGCTAGAATTTGCCGTGGCAAAAGAGTTATTTTAGTAACGGCTACTCCCTACAACAATTATCCTAAAGATATCTTAAGCCAACTAAAGTTATTTCAAAACTCTAAAAAAAGTAATATTCCTAATCTGCCGAACCTAGAGAAATTCTTCTCCAATTTAGAAAAGAAATTAAAACACTTAGATCGAAAACGAGATTATCCGGATTATATTAGAACTGTCAAAGAGAATTCCCGGGAGATTAGGGAAAAAGTTTTAAAATATCTGATGGTACGTCGAACCAGGTCAGAAGTCATAAAATATTTTACTCGAGAATTAGAAAAACAAAAATTGAAATTTCCCGAAGTTGCCAAACCTGAACCGGTATTTTATCAATTAAACCATCAAGAGGACAGAATATTTAGTGAGACCATCAAAATGATTGCTCTCGATTTTCATTATAGCCGCTATACTCCTCTTCTTTATTACCAGGGAGAAATTACTCAACCGGAGAAACTGGCTCAAAAGAATATGAGAAAATTCATGAAAATTCTTTTAGTAAAAAGATTAGAAAGTAGTTTTTATGCCTTCCGACAAAGCATCAATCGATTTATTCACTCTTATGAAAAATACTTAGAAGAATTTGATAAGGGAAATGTCTATGTTAGCAAGAAATATATTCATAAAATATTTGAATTCCTGGAAAATGATAATGATGAAGCCATCCAAAAATTAATCGAAGAAGATAAAGCAGTTAAATATTCATCCAAAGAGTTCGATCCAAAGTATAGGGGGCTCTTAGAAAAAGATCTAAAGATATTAAGAGAAATTCAAAAAAGTTGGAGCACAGTAAACCGAGACCCTAAATTACTCCAATTTCTAGATATCCTTTCTTCTCATCCCATCCTACAGAAAAATAAATTAATCGTGTTTACTGAATCCAAAGAGACCGCAGATTATCTAAATGAAAATTTGCAAAAATACAAAGTAATAAAATTTACTGGGGGTTCAAATGAATACACCCGGAAAAAAGTAATTGATAATTTTGACCCCAAGGCCCATTCTCCCCGTGATGATTTCAGAATATTAATCTCAACCGAAGTATTATCAGAGGGAGTGAATCTTCACAAATCTAATGTAGTGATCAATTATGATATTCCTTGGAACCCTACCCGTATGATGCAAAGAGTAGGGAGAATCAATAGGGTAGACACTTATTTTGATAAGATTTATACCTTTAATTTTTTCCCCAGTAAACAATCCAATGATCTTATTAAATTAAAAGAAGCAGCCGCAGCAAAGATACATGCCTTTATTACTTTATTGGGAAATGATGCCCGACTGCTTACCGAAAATGAAGAAATAGAATCCCACGAATTGTTTAACCGCTTAACTTCCAAAGAAGCCATCATCGGTGAAGATGAGGGACAGGAAAGTGAATTAGAATATTTAAAAATTATTAAAGATATTCGGGAAGATCATCCGGATTTATTTGCCAGAATTAAGTCCTTGCCCAAAAAGGCGAGAACTGCCAGGATATTTAAACAAAAAACCAATACCCTTCTTACTTATTTCCGTAAAGGAAAACTTCAGAAATTTTTTATGAGTGCTCCCCAGCAGGAATCTCAAGAATTAGATTTTATCACTGCTGCAAAGACCTTAGAAGTCAAAGAAAATACCAAGCGTGAAAAAATCAATTCTGAATTTTATGACTTATTAGAAAAAAACAAAAAAGCCTTCGAATTTGCCACCCAAGAGGAAGCGGCAGAAATAAAACTGACCGGCGGCAGGGATGCTGCCAGTCAAGTTTTAAAAATACTAAAAGCCATCTCCAAAGATGTTAGAAAACTTACAGAAGATCAGGAAGATTACTTAAAAGTAGTAATGCAAAAAATTAGAGAAGGAGCATTACCCAAACAAACGACCAAAATACTACTTCAAGAATTAAATCACGAATTAAAAGAGACTATAAGTCCGTTAAAAATATTGGTAGTATTGCAGAAAAATGTTGCTCCAGAATTTTTAAAAGAACATCTATCAGAAAGTGCCGCTCAGACTTCAGGGCCAAGAGAAGTCATTTTATCTGAATATTTAGTAGGAGAATAAAGCATGGATAAAGAATCTGCCAAAAAATTGATTACAAGTACTTTTCAAAATTCTTTCGATAAAGCAAGATTTATCTATTTTATTAAAAATTTACTCAACCAATATGATGAATCAAAAGCTATTATTACTAACGATTATAATTCAAGTGATCCTAATAACTGCATTAATACTTATGAATGTGTTGGCAGTTATATTGATCCAGAAGGGAAAGAGATTGATATACTAATCGTGAATTTAAAAAAAGATTCCACTCTTAAAAACGCTCGTACTGCTCAACGTAATTTTATAGCTCATTATCTAAAAAGTTGCGATGGAAAAGATGCAGGACTTGTTGCTTTTGTTCCCCCGGATGCAGAGGATTGGCGATTTTCTTTTGTAAAGATGGAATATAAGTTTGAAAAAACACTGAAAGGTAATTTTAAAGTAAAAGAAGAATTTACTCCTGTTAGATATTCATTTTTAGTCGGTAAAAACGAAAGCAGCCATACTGCTCAAAGTTGTTTTGTGCCGATTTTAGAAAATGATTATAATCCAAAACTAGATGAAATTATGGGTGCATTCAACATTGAAAAAGTGACTAAAGAATTCTTTAAAGAGTATAAAAAACTTTTTGATATCTTCATTAAAGAACTTAACGGTAATCATAGCTTTATAATCGAAGCGTCTAGAAGTAATATCATCATAGAAAATTTTGCTAAAAAATTATTGGGTCAGATTGTTTTTCTTTATTTTTTACAAAAAAAGGGCTGGTTGGGAGTTCCTCCTAATAAAACCTGGGGAGAAGGAGACAAAAGCTTCCTTCGGCATATATTTGAAAAATCAAAAGCTGAAAATAAAAATTTTTACAATGATTATTTAGAGCTTCTTTTTTATGATACCCTTAATAATCCCCGTTCAAATATGGTCGATCCCAGTTATTCTTCTTATTTTAAATCGCGAATTCCTTTCTTGAATGGAGGACTTTTTGAACCAGAGTATGATTGGGAAAATAGTTTTATGTATATTGATAACAAAATATTCGAAACAGTAATGGATGTTTTTGACCGGTATAATTTTACTGTAAAAGAAGATGAACCGTTGGAAAAAGAAGTAGCAGTTGACCCTGAAATGTTAGGCAAAGTGTTTGAAAATCTTTTAGATGAAAATTTGCGCAAGGGTAAAGGTACTTATTATACTCCCCGTAGAATTGTACATTATATGTGCCAGGAAAGTCTGGTAATTTATTTAATTGCTGAAAGCGAAATTGATGAAGAGAGAATAAGAAAACTAATAAATTGGAATATGATTATGACAACAGAAGATATTACCAAGGAAAAAGAAAATAATATTAGTTTAAAAAGTAAGCCTCTGGTTTTTAGTGAGAATGAAGCTAAAAATTTGGAAAAAATTCTTAAAGAGATAAAAATAGTAGACCCGGCTTGTGGATCGGGAGCCTTCTTGGTCAGTTTATTGCATGAAATTGTAAGAACCCGACAGATCCTACAACTTTTTTTGAATAAAAAGACAATGACCGAATATCAACTTAAAAAGGACACTATACAAAATTCTATTTATGGAGTTGACATAGATCCAGGAGCAATAGAGATTGCTAAACTTCGCCTCTGGTTATCCTTGATAGTAGACTATGAAGTACAGGAAATTGAACCTTTGCCAAATTTAGATTATAAAATAATGCAGGGCAATAGTTTGATTGAGGAATTAGTATTAGGAGATACAAGTATAAAACTTTTTGATATAAACGCTTTTAAAACTCAACAAGTAAAGAAAAATCTTTTTGATAAAAAAATACAAGAAGATTTGTTTGGCGATTTTGAAGCTCGAAGAAAGATTGTTGAAAAGTTAAATAATTTGCATAGAGAATATTTTGAAATTAGAGATTTGAAAGAAAAGCGAAAGAAAAAAATTGAAATTGATAAAATTGAGCAAGATTTAATTGAAAGATGTGTGAAAAAAGAAATAGAAAAATTGGAGCAGGAAAGTAAAAACATAGGCAATTATCTTGTTCAGGGGACTAAAATGACCGAAAGAGACGCTGAAGAATTTTCAAAAAATATTTCCCAACAATTGCAAATAAATAAGATTTTAGATGAATATAAAAAATCTGGCATTAGACCATTTTTTCTGTGGAGGTTGTATTTTGCAGATGTGTTTATTCAAAAAAATGGGTTTGATATTGTGATAGCTAATCCTCCGTATGTATCTACAAAAGGGGTTCACACTACCCCTAAAAAAGATTTAAAAAGATACTATGGTTTCGCAGACGATCTTTACAGCCATTTCTTTTTTAGATCATTCGAAATATTAAAACCAAAGGGCTTTTTAAGTTTTATTACATCAGATACTTTTTTAACCATTAATTCCAAAATGAATCTTAGAAAGTTTCTCCAAAGTAAAAAAATTATAGAGATTATTAAGACAGCTGATGTTTTTGATGCAATGGTTTCTCCGGCAATTACCCTAGCTCAAAATATTCAAGATAGTGATAATTATTCTTTCATATTTAAAGATGCTATTTCAGATTTTGATCATCCTAAAATTTATAAAACTAAGATTGATATATTTCGCAATGCAGTAAATTTTGTGTTTTTTCCACCTACTCTTTTTAATATGTCGTTCTACGATAAATATAATTCAATTGTAAAGGATTTATACGATAAGTGGTGGCCAAAAATTGTAACCAGTAAAACAATTACTGAAAACTTCATTACTTTAGAAAAATATCGTGATGATCTTCGACCGGGAGATATTACTTTATTGGGTACATTAACAGAGGGAGGGCAGGGGTTGGCTACAGGCAATAATGGCCGCTTTGTCGGAGTTCGGCAGAGCACTAAACAGGCTACAAATATTATTAATTCAAGACCGAAAAAACTTTTTGAAACAGTTAACGCAAAAAATATTTCTTTACCTATAAAAAGCAAAGAAGGTGCAAAAATATTTCTAAACGGAAAATCTGAGAAGGAAATTGCCGAGATTTTTGATGAATTAAAAGAAAAATATGGCCGGGATATTTTTGGCCAGGGTTATCTCTATCGAATAATTCCTGATAAGGAAATTGCGAATATAGATGAATTAAGAGAAGAAGAAAAGAAAAACGGTATTGATAAATCAAAACCACATTATGTGCCTTATGACAAAGGAGATAAAGACGGTAACAGATGGTACTTGGAAACACCATTTGTTATTGATTGGTCAAAAGAAGCAGTAAAAATCTTACAAACTGATCCTAAAGCCCGTTGGCAAGGTTATGATTTTTATTTCAAAGAAGGTTTGTGCTGGACAGACGTAAATAGCACTTATTTAAAATGCAGAGTTAAAAAGAATGGTATTCATGATGTACTAAGTATGAGTTTGTTTTCTTTATCAGATATTGTTCCAGAATATTATATTATTTCTCTAATAAATTCTATATTTGTGAGTGAGTATGTTGATGATTTCATTAACAATACATCCCATTTTCAAATTAATGATGCACGACAATTGCCAATAATCATTCCCAATGAAAAACAATTATCTGAATTTAAAGATCTATTTGATAAAGCAGTGAAAGTTAAAAAGTTACATTTTGGCAATCAAATTTCCAAAGAAGAATCAGTTAGAAAATTAAACTTAATCCAGGAACAATTAGACCAGATGGTCTATAAACTCTATGAATTGGATATATAAATGATTGCAAATATGTTTGTTAAGAAAAAATATTATTATGAATAATTCTATACTTTTTAATAAAGAAAAATATTACGAGATAATTCATTCTCCTGCAAAGAAGATATGTGTTATTGCCGGTCCCGGAACTGGTAAAACCCAAAACATTCTAATACCAAAAGCCCAGGAAATAATTAGTCGCAATAATGTGAATGCAGAAGAAGTTTTGGTTTTATCTTTCTCGAGATTATCAGCTAATGACCTAAGAGAAAAAGTTAAAAAATTTAATAAAGCTCCTAAGGCAACAACCTTGCATTCTTTTTGCCTTTCCTTACTTCTTTCAGAAGATAATCATGATATCAGGGATAGGATAGATACAGTTTTATTAGATTTTGAAAAAGATATATTAATTGCTGATCTTAAAGTACTTTTCCCGCTTTTACATAAAAATTACTTAAAGAAAATGTTAAAGGAATTCAGTGCTGGTTGGGCTGTAAAAATACATGATCAAGTATTTATTGAAAATAAGGAGAAGAGAAGATTTAAAAATGCTGTAGTTAATTGGCTTACAGAATATCATGTATCAATGATGGAAGAAATCGTGTATTATGCAGTAGATTTGGCTAAAAAAATAGAGACCGAATTTATTAATAATATAAATTATATCTTTGTAGATGAATTTCAGGATCTCAATAGACTCGAGCAGGAGTTTGTTGAGTTAATGAGTAGGAATTCGAAATACACCTTAGTCATTGGTGATCCGGATCAATCTATTTATAGTTTTAAATATGCATTTCCTTCAGGAATCAATCATTTTTTTAAGAGAGCTGATGTGAAAAGCTATTCAATAAATGATTGTGGTAGATGTTCAAAAAAAATATTATTTGTTGCCAATCAACTTTTACTTCAAATTGATCCAGGTAGAAATTTAGAGCTAAAATGTTTGCCAAATTCCATTGAAGGATGTGTGTATTTGAAGAAATTCAGTTTTCAATACGAAGAATATCATTATGCATTAACTACTATTTTTAATGAAATAAATAATGGTACAAAACCAAAGGATATTATTATGCTTGTTCCAAAAAAGAAATTGGGTAATGAATTTGTCAAGTATGCAATAAAGAACAATATAAAGCAAGAAATATCTTTTAAGTTTGTTTCAAAAAATGATTTTACAAAACTTGAACAAAAGAAAATACTCCTTATGGGACTAATTGCAAATCCAAATTCTATTTCTAGATTTAGAACCTTCATTGGTTTGGGAGACAATAAGGAATTCTTCTCAAAAGAATTCTCTGAATTAAAAAGTCATTATGGGGATATCAATGCTACTATTCTAAATGCTAATCCTGGTGATTTTGATAAGAGAAGAAAAAAGATTAGATTTGTATGTCAAGAAATCAATAAGTTGAAACAGATGATAGAGTATTATAGAAATTTAAATAATATGGATGAAATATTAGAAAATATTTTTCCAAGTCATATAGAGGAATTAGCTGAAATAAAAAAGATCTTTAATTCTTTAAGAAATAATGGGGATGATTTAGATAAATTATATTCTAAATTTGCAGATTACTGCAGAGATATTAATGTCAGTGAAGATACCATAAGAGTGATGACTCTGATGGGTTCAAAAGGTTTAGATGCAAAATGTGTATTTATTATTGGATGCAATGATGGTAATATTCCTGGTGAAAATCGGAGTGATTTATTAGATGATTTGGAATACAAACAAGAGCAGAGAAGATTGCTATATGTTGGGATAACTCGAGCAAAAGAAAAGTTGTTTCTAACTTGGAGTAGATATATTCCTTTTAAACAATCTAGAGGACATTACACACAGAGCAATAAAACTTGTACAATCAGAGGTGAAAAGTATAGTCAAGTTGGGTTATCCGAATTTATACAAGATATAGATTTTACGAAGTATAAAAGACAATAAAATTGATATTTTGCTGTGTTTAGTTTTATGGAAAAAAAATCATTAAAAGAAATTGCCATTGATATGTCAATGAGATCTCCTAGAAACGAGAACGAATACTATGCAATAAGCATAATTGCAAATCAAGAAGGAAAACCTTGTTGGGGTTGTTATTCTCACTGGGCTGGATTTGAGGATGATGAAAAAAAAGTTGAACTAAGGCAAGCGAGTTTGGTAGTAGCGGTGAGATTAGTTAAAATCTTTCGTAATGATTTAAAAGAGGGTTGTTTTATAGTAGATACAGTTGAGGAACTTAGAGTATTTCTCTTACTTGGAGGACATGCCATTATTGAAAAAGAAATTGCTGAATTAGCTTTATCAGATATTCTCAAACCCCAGCCTTCAGTACAAACAGGATTTACTGGATTTAGGTTTACTAAAGATCTACCTGAAACAATTTTTCAGAAAGCACCAACGAAGAAGCAAAGAATGCGCATTCTTAAGAGAGATAATTATAGATGTAAAATTTGTGGACGAGGATCTTTCAACAATGTTGATATCACACTACATATTCACCATATACGTCCATGGGCGAAGGGTGGAGTCACAGACGATTCTAACTTAATTACACTTTGCCATACCTGCCATGAAGGTTTGGATCCTCATGACGAAATCTCTCTTTTTGGTTTATTGTCGGAATCAGGAAAACTTATAGATATCGAATCATCAAGAAAATCTTTTATTGAAGGAGTGAGAAGATACCGTAGGGAAAGTTTTAAAAGAGCTCGTTAGCAAACATATTTAAAAAACAGAGAAGGCGTGCCATCTTAATAATTCGGAAACTTTTTGCGGAAAACCTATAGGATCTGAGGAATTCTTAACCAGATATTTGAGGTTTCAGACATTACTATAGATTGATGTCTTAAAGGAATAACTCTTAAAAAGGAAAATGAAATTAAAGAAAAATAGGATATTTTCCTATTTTAATTAAATGTTTTAAGTTTTGTATTAAACAGTGAAAGGAGATATTGATAATGGAAGTTTCAGGGTTACTTAGGGATGTAGAAAATAACAATTTAGTTTTACCTGAATTTCAAAGAGATTTTGTTTGGAATGCAGAAGATGTCAAAAAGTTTATTCAATCAATTTATTGTAAATATCCGACAGGTTCTCTTTTAATTTGGAAAACATTGAATCCTCCAAAGTTAAGAAGTGAACATAAAATTTCTGAAGGGGTTTATACCCGAGTTTTGTTGGATGGACAACAAAGATTAACGACTTTATATTTGTTTATTAAGGGAAAAACTCCACCATATTATAAAAATTTGATAAAAGATTTTAATCTATATTTTAATGTAGAAAATGAACAAATTAGATATTATCAAAAAACATTAATGGAAAA
>CAZFOG010000234.1:0-7752 GCA_964520685.1 uncultured Nitrospiraceae bacterium
CCTGTCAACAGAAAAATCAAAAAAACGTTCACCACGCCTTTTGCCCCTGTTTTCGAGGCTATTCGGCGCATGAACTGTGCCGCCTTAACGCCGCGGACCCGCCGCATTCTTCCCCGCCCCGCCCGTTACCGCGGGAAAAGCGGCAACGTGCCGCCGGCCCTCTCCCCGTCCAACAAGCGAATTCGGAACAAGAGTGTGAAGCGGTTTTGCCTGTTCGGCATAAGCCCGGTGAGATAGCACGTTCAGCCCGCATTTCTCACCGACTCGTATCCGGGTCATCCGTGAAATCCGTGGCGGCAGATTCCGGAACGGGTTGCGGCCAACGGCCGCACGGGGTCTTCGCCACACGGCTCACCCGCTGGCGATGAGAATGGGCGGTGTGACGGGCGAAACCTTCGCACATGGACCCACAAGGACAAACACGGACCTGCACGGACGGTGGGATACACCCGGCTTTTGAATTTTCAAGGCGGCGCTCCATGTGCCGTTCGGATCACCCGCAGGCGATGAAAGCAGAAATGACCGGTGAGGGCACCGGTCCCACAACAGAGCGGGAAATCCCGGTTTTTGGAATTCTCGAGACGGGTTGGTTGTGGCTCCTGCCCCTCCCGTTTCCCGCAAAAGCAGGGGACCAGTCCGTGTGGGGCTGCCCTTCTCGCGAACGGACCATTTCCACCTGGTTTTGGTGCGATTGCCTTGACCCCGGCGCCATGCACTGTTCTTGCGCGTGCCGGCTGTGGCATAGTGAAGCCAAACCTGTGAATGGAGGCACGAACATGCTTTGTAACTTCGCAATGCTCACGGCCATGATGATTGCTCTCGCGGCACCCCTGGCCCTTGCCGCGGAAGCCGCGGATGCCTCAGCCTCCGCGCGTAACGGGCGGGTCTATATCGGCACGTACACCGGCGGCGCAAGCGAAGGCATCTATCTCCTCGATTTTAATGCGCGGACCGGCCGGCTCGGCGAACCGCAACTGGCCGCGAAGATCGGCAACCCGTCGTTTCTCGCGCTGCACCCCACAAAACCCCTGCTCTACGCGGTGGGCGTCACCACACGCGACGACGGCGAGAAGTGGGATTCGGTCACGGCCTTTATCGTCGAGCCCGACACCGGCATGCTCTCGCAACTCAACCGCGAATCATCCATGGGCAGTGGACCGTGCCATATCTCGGTGCATCCGGCGGGCAGGCACGTAGCGGTAGCGAACTACGGCGGCGGAAGCATTGCCGTGCTGCCCCTCCGCGAAGACGGGGCTTTGGGGACGGCCAGCGCATTCGTCCAGCACGAAGGTTCGAGCGTGCATCCCCGGCAAAAACAAGCCCACGCCCACTCGACGAACTTCGACCCGGCTGGCCGATTCCTCTTCGCGGCCGATCTGGGCATTGACAAGATCTTCATCTACCGCATCAACGAAGTGCAGGGCACCCTCGAAACGAACAAGCCACCCGCCGCGGAACTTGCCCCCGGGGCCGGACCACGCCATTTCGCGTTTCATCCTTCGGGCAATTACGCCTACGCGATCAACGAACTGGACAGCACCATCACGGCGTTTGCTTATGACGCGGCCCGCGGCCGCCTCGAAACCATCGGCACCGTATCCACACTCCCCGAGGATTTCACCGGCGAGAACACCACCGCCGAGGTAAAGGTCCACCCTTCGGGCCGTTTCGTCTACGGTTCCAATCGCGGCCATGACAGCATCGCCGTCTTCAGTGTCGACCCCGCCACCGGCAGTCTGACTTCCGCGGGCTGGACCCCTACGCAAGGCAGTGCGCCCCGCAATTTTAACGTGGATCCGTCAGGCCGCTTCCTGATCGCGGCGAATCAACAAAGCGACACGCTCGTGGTGTTCCGCGTAGACCCGGCCAACGGCACTCTAGAACCCACCGGCCAGACCGTCGGGGTGCCCGCACCCGTCTGCGTGGTGTTCGCGGGCCGGTGAATTGAGAGCGGAGACCTGCGGTCGCCAGAGTGGCGCGGTCAGGAGACCACGCCACAGCGAGTCCTGTTCAAGACCCCGTAGCGCGGCGAAGCGAAAGGGCAATGCCAGCTGAAGGAGACTCAGGCGCCGGCGGCCTTCACAGCCTCGCGCCAGTTCTCGAGACCCGCGCGCATATCGGGCACGGGGTTCTCCGGACTCTCTTCGTATTCCATCACGATGGGGCCGGCGAAGCTGATATCCGCCAGCGCTTTAGCAACGGCAACGAGGTCCATGTCACCCTGGCCCAGAATCTGTTCTTCACCGCCAACAAGCCAGTCTTTCAGGTGCACTGAGACGAGACGGTCACCGAGTTGCTCGATAACCTCGTGGGGCTTCTCGCTCGAACGCAGGTAGTGGCCGGTGTCCACGCACGCCCCGATGTACGGATGGTGGCCCTTGACCGCGCGCAGTGTGTCACCCACCTTGTCATACCGCGCGCCGGGACCGTGGTTGTGAATCGCGAGCTTGATTTGGAACTCCTCGACGAGGTCGTCGAGGTTAGCAAAGGCATCGGGCGTCGGATCGGCCGTAAGTACTTGAACGCCTAAGGCTTTTGCGAACTCGAACTTCTTGCGGTTGGCGGCCGTGTCTTGCGTGAATCCCTCGACGCCAAAACACGGAACCAACACCTGCTCCGCCGCCAGCAGCTCCTTTACACCCGCAAACCCGGCATGACCGGCATCGGGCGGAAAATGGACCGCGCAGAATTCCATCGTATCGGCCCCGAGCTTCTTCAGGCACTCGAGCGCGCCGGTCGTATCAAAATTCCGAAAGCTGTAACTCTGCGCCCCTGCGGGGAATCGTTCGGCTGTCATGGTCCTGCTTCTCCTTCATGTACCGCTGTGTCGCTGACCGGGATGGTCGTTACGCAAGAACACCTTCCGGCATCATGGCCCACCATGGCGCCAAAATCAAGACCTGCGGGCACGAATTGCAAGCCGCGGCACGCACTTGGGCTTGCCGAGCGCCAGCTCGACATTCTTCCCTGACCATGTGCCGAGCTGGCGCTCGGCGATCCCAGGAAATGCCCCCCTAACATCCCCCAGCCCGGCGGTTGCTTCAACGCCCCGAGCCCACGACCCGTTATTCCGCTCGCGGGGCAAGCAACAACGCTCCCACAACCACAACGGACTCGCCGAGCGCGCACGGAACAATCTCGTAGCGCCCGCGGAATTGTCCGAACACTTTCTCGTCCACGTACCGGCGCAACGGCTCGAACAGGATGTCGCCCATCAGGGCGACGCCGCCCCCGATGGCCACGCGCTCCGGATGTACCAGCGTGATCACATTGGCCAGGGCCAAACCCGCGGTCTGCGCCAGCCGGTCGATCGCTTCGAG
Organism: uncultured Nitrospiraceae bacterium; assembly: GCA_964520685.1. GTDB lineage: Bacteria > Hydrogenedentota > Hydrogenedentia > Hydrogenedentales > SLHB01 > UBA2224. Next base: position 3,321 of record CAZFOG010000234.1, read on the forward strand.
GCACTGGGCATCGTCCTGGCGTGCGGCCTCGGCCACCATGGCGCACGTAATTCGCCCCCTGTCGCCTCCGCAAAGCCGGTGTAACGCCGAGCCCGGCTCGAGAATGGCGCCCGTTCGCAGGCGCCTCTCAATGGCCCAGCCGGAACACAGATGCTCGAGCTTGGCCGACGCGCCGGGTTCACGAACCGTCCAGTCCGGCACATACATATGCCCTATTTCGGCCGCGCCCAACCCTTGTCCGTCATGCAGTTTGCCGTCGATTACCAGCGCGCCGCCAATGCCGCTGCCGATGTTCATGTAGCAGAAATGACGCGTGCCGCGGCCCGCGCCCCGGCAGAACTCCGCCCATCCCGCGGCATTGCTGTCGTTGATTACCACCGCCGGCAACTTGAACCGCTCCTCGAACCACGCCTCGAGAGCCATGCCGTCCCAGCCGCCCACCTGGTGCGAGATCAGCACCGTACCGGTCGCCGTCTCGACGGGTCCGCCGAAGCCGACGCCCATTCCGATGACGGACGCGTTTCGCGACGCCGCCATCTCCAGGAGTCGGGGGATGACCCCTTCGAACCAGCCGAGAATGGCCCGCGCACCCTGGCCCGCGGGTGCCTGCCCCCGTTCCGTTGCCAGAATTTCCCCGTCTGCAGTACCGAGGGCCGCCTGGAGCTTCGTGCCGCCAATTTCAACGCCAAGGGCAAGGGACGTCATACTCAAACCTCGCGGGTCAACGCCGTCAGTCTGTGCCGGCCTTCACGCTGGATTTCCCGCCGAACGCTTCCTTGAGCACTTCGACCAGGGCGTGCTCGATAATGAGATGGACATCTTCGATCTGGGCCATCGAATCGCACGGGACATTCACGTGGATGTCGCAGAGGGACCCGAGCCTGCCGCCCTGGAACCCGGTGAATCCAATTACGGTAAGACCTTTTGACTTGGCCGCCTTCGCCGCCTCGAGCACGTTGGCCGAGTTGCCGCTTCCCGAAAATGCCACAAGCAGATCGCCTTTCCGGCCATAGGCTTCGAGCTGGCGCGCGAAGGCTTGCGCATACTCCACGTCGTTCGCGAAAGCCGTCATGAGGGGCACGCAGTCCGAGAGGGCGAACGCACGGATGGGCCGGCACCCCGAAGCATCCGCCGGCGCCTTGACCAAATCGTTGACCATGTGTGAAGCCGTCGCGGCACTCCCGCCGTTCCCGCACACATAGACCACATTGTCCGCCTCCTGAACCCGCTTGATGGCATCCACCACCGCGCCGAAAGCACCGTCGTCAATCCGGGTCAAGACCCGGGAGAGCTCTTCGCAATACCTCGAGAACGTGAGCATTCGATTCCTTTCCGATGCAGCCGAAGAACCGGCACGCATCCAGTCTCGCGTGGGGTCCTGCCCGCGGTGCCGGGCAGGAATGCGCCTATCCTAAGTGCCTCTCCCCGGAGGTTTCAAGACCACGCTGCACCGGCAGGCAACGCCCGCGCATTATCCCTGCGGCGTCAGCGCCACCTCTTCGATAGCCCGCGTCACATCCGCGAAGTGGAGGATTTGATTCAGGCTGTACTTGACGGGGTTCAGTCTTCGAAACGTGCGGTCCATGGGCGGTGTTGCGAGAATTCTGTCCCGGTCGATACTCACCGCATTCCTTGTAAACCGGAGCAGGCCTGCCGTCTTGAAATAGCGGAGTGCCGCCCCGACCTGTCCCTTCAGATCGTCCCAGGCGTCTGGGTCCACGTACCGGCCCTCGATGCGCTCGAGGACGGCCCGCGCGGACTCCTCGAGTTCAGCACGCCCCAGCGTCTCGGGCAACCCGTGCAACGCCCGGAGATACAGAATACCGGCCACGACCTGGGTCGCATGTACCGTTACATTCTCCGCAACGGCCTCCACCAGTTTGAAATCCACCGCGCGCTGCTCATCGCGGCCTGCTTTTCGAGGAAGCCACAACGGATGCCCGAGCACGACCGTGTCTTTGCCGGTGGCCACGTTCCGGGTCCGCGTCAACGGCACGATCGCCACGTCGGGCCCGTCCTCGCGGCCCCGTTGGGCCTGGGCAACGAAAAACGCCGCGCTGCCGGGTTCCTGAACCTCGCCGCGATACTCGAAGACCATGCCGCTGCGGCTCCGCGTGCGCCCGGGATACATGATGAAGCTCTCGCCGTTGCGCAGCACATTTACGAAAGGCCGCAACTGCCCGATCGAGACGTTGCCGCGCGAGATTTCGAGCGTGCCCAGTTGGCAGATCAGCTCGTCCACATTCACGAGGCGGTACCACCAGGTGTTTTTCTTTTCGGAGAAGAAGTCGTCCCGCGACATGAACCGCGGCAGGATGCCGCAGGCGCGAAACGCCGCCGCAAAACTCACAAACGGATCGAGCAAAAACACATGGTTCTGCGCGAACACACACGCCGCGTCCCGCGGGCACCGCTCCCCATGCACCACCCGGAGCCGGGTTCGCCAGCCGAGACAGTGGCCGATAACCACGTAAAACGCTTCCCGCCGCTGCATCAAATCGGGACGGCCCGCCACATGCAGGCGGTGCAGCAGATAGTGCAACAGCCCGAAAACAACCTGTATCCACGCGTGTACAGCTTTCATGAGTACGAGATTCTACCTGTTGCGTAAGGGCGCGAACAACCGGACACCTGTCCCCCGGACAGCAGTCTTACCCCGAGAGCCGAAGGCAGCCAACCATGAGGGCGCCGACCCGCTCATACACTATGAAAACCAGGGTGAACGGGGACATGTTCACCGTGCCGTCCGCGGCAAGACGGCATGTCCACGTTTGGTGGGCGCCACAACCATGCGCAAGATGCGGATGGCACGTCATTGCGCGTAAGGCATGTATTCTGAGGTGGCATGACCTTCCAGGTCATGATTCATTCCGGGTGCGCCCATCATGCGCAAGATACGCATGGCACTTCGAAGACAGCGCTTAGGTTGGGGCTTGCGGCTGAATGGCTGGAACGCCGCAGGATGCCGCGTCTACATTGAAGACCTCCGGAAACGTAGAAGAGGCTGCCAGCCTCTTCATTCCCGGGAACTCGGGTTGCGGGCGTAACGGAGGGCGGGTTTTCTTACCCGCCATTGAATCATCGCGCGGCCCGAACGGGCCGCGCTTCCGCTGTTGGATTGGACCGGTTCGCGGGACTGTCCGCCGTAGGCGGACGTGTCCGCCCGCGGTGATCTATGGACGGGTTGGAAAACCCGTCCACCGTTACCGGAAAGAATCATGGGCAAGATGCGAATGGCACCTCACTTGTCCGCCGTAGGCGAATAAAGCGGACTCGGGGAGGATTCTTGGCTTTCGAAAACCGAATTCTCGAGGCAGCCCCTGGTTTACTGCGCAAACCGTTGCGTCCGTCCCGGTTCTTGGAGGTTTCGCGGCGGATTCCTGAATCGAGGCGGGGAACTCCCGAACGCCCCTCCCATTTTGCTACACTTCCCCTCGGGATACCCTTCATCACTCACCAAAGGAGCACGGATGAATCCCCTGTTGTTCTACCCCGGCATGCTGGTCCTCGGTGTGGGCGTCGGCCTGATGAGCGGCGCTCTCGGGCTCGGCGGCGGTATTCTCATGGTGCCGGCGTTCCTCGAATTCGTGCCCGGCATGGACCCCAGCACCGCCAAGGGAACCAGTCTGCTGATTATCGTATGCGTGGCCGCGGTCAATGTGTGGCGGCTCAATCAAGGCCATGATGACTGGCAGTGGCGCCTCGCGATTCAGGTTTCTTTCGGCTCAATTGCAGGAGGATACCTCGGTGGATGGGTTACGCAGTTCCTCGAGGACCGCACCGTTATCTGGGTATTCATCGTGCTTCTGGGACTCGTGGGCATCCGCACGTTCTTCATCGAGCCGCCGAAAGTCTCGAACGACGCCGTGCGGTCCCGCAACACCCTCGCAATCCTCATCGGATTCGCCATGGGCCTCGCCTCCGGGCTCACCGGCATCGGGGGCGGCGCCGTGCTCGTGCCCCTCGCATTGATCGCGGGCATCACCTCCAACGAACGCGTTGTAGCCTTGTCCAACATGGTGATGGTCCCCACATGCCTTGCCGGGGCCTTTGCGCACATGGTTCAAGACGTCAACCCCGCGATCACGCTTCCCTTTGCCGTCGGCAAAGTAAACCTGGCATTGGTTCCTCTCGTGTTCATCGGCGCGCAAGGCGGTTCCCCCATCGGCAAGTGGATCAACGACCGTCTCAAACTCAAAGTCCGCCGCATCGTCATGGGCCTGGTCCTCGTCGTCATCACCGCCCGGCTGCTCATGCGCGTGCTGTGAGGCCCCGGCCCCCGATTCTCCGCCGCAGAGCCGCCGAGAACGCCGAGGAACGCCGAGAGCGATTACGCAAGGTTATTCACGATACGCTGAATGCCATCGACAAGCCTCGGCTCGTGGAAGTTCAGGTTCAATCCCAACCGCGTAGATGTGAGACGCAGGTACGC
>CAZFOG010000234.1:7852-10265 GCA_964520685.1 uncultured Nitrospiraceae bacterium
AATGTTTCGAATTTCCAACGGACCGCATCGTCATGGGACTGGTCCTCGTCGTCATCACCGCCCGGCTTGCCTATCGCGCTCTTGAGCCCGCGCGCTTTGTGCGGTACCATGGTGTTTTGGTGCAACCAGATGGGGAGGACTATCGCTATGGCCGTCAATCTGATCAACACAATCAAAGGCTCCCTGCTCGAGGGGTTCTTTCCCGAAGGATGGGACCTCGAGGCGTGGGACAAGTGCGCCGCCGTATCGCCAAAGAACTTCGAAAAACGCGAGCGGTGGTGGAACAAGGCCTTTCAGCCTGTGTGTTGCGGTTCCCTCGGCGATTTCGACACCAAGATGGGTCACGAGATCGCCATGGAGATCCGCAATGCCCGCGACGCAAAGAAGCCGCTCATTCTCATCCTGCCCGTCGGTCCCATGGGCATGTACAAGTGGGCGGTCTACTTCCTGAAGGAGTGGGGCGTCAAGTGCAGCCACGTCCACGGATTCAACATGGACGAGTGGAGCGACGCCAGCGGCAACACGTTGCCCGCCAAGGATCCCGGCGCGTTCCAGAACGCCATGGAACAGGCCTTCTACGGTCCCCTCGGCAACCTGACGATCCCGGCGAAGCAGCGCCACTTTGCGACAAAGAAAGAGCTGCCCAGTTACGGCAAACAGATTGCTGCGTTGCGCAAACGCGGCGCGCGTCTCGTCACCGTCTACGGGATCGGGCGCGTGTGCCACATCGCGTTCTGGGAACCTCATTTTGCCAAGGAATACAACTCGCTCGCGAAATGGAAGGCCGACGAATACCGGCTCGCGGCCCAGCTTCACCCCCTCACCATCGAGCAGAACGCCATCACCAGCTTCAAGAGCCGTACCACCCTCGTGCCCGCCACCGCCAACACCATCGGCCCCGGCCTGTTCCTCAAGTCCGACCGGTGCATCGGCGGCGCTGACGGAGCCCTTGGCCGCGGCATGATGTGGCAGGGCCTCTCACTGCGCGTCACGCTTCATCACAACCCGACGCCGTGGATCCCGAGCACCTTCATGCCCACACGTCCCGGACGCCTCTTCTACCTTGAAGAGCTGTCTCAGCCCCTCGAAGCCGAATGCAACTAAGCCCGACACCCCTCGGGGCGCGCCAAGACCGGCCCGCCCCGAGGGTTTCCTTTCACACGAGACGCTGTCAGAACGCCCGGGCCCTGCCTCGAAAGTCCCCGGGCGTTTCCCCGTCTGTGTATGTCCGTGTGGGTCCGTGTGGGTCCAAGTGCGAGAGCTTCGCCCGTCACTCCCCCCATTTTCCTAGTCACCGGGTAAGCCACGGGCTCCTGGTTCGCTATTCCCGGCAAAGCCCCTTGCCGCCTCTTACGCTACAGCAGCCGTACTAGCCCATTGACGCCCAGACCCGCCCCGTCTATGCTGTTGGCGTGCGGCGGTAGCCGCCGTCCAATGGGGGATAGCGGCGTCTTTCTCGCCGGGGGGAGAAAAGACACCATGAAACGGTTGGGCGTGATCACGACGTTTGCCGGAATAACCTGCGTTTGTGCGGCCATGGCCGCATCCGCGGCCGTAAGCGAGCATCCGGTCATCCGGCCCTATCCCGGCGCCGTCCTGCAAGAGGACTATGCCGAGTACAGCGACCACGGCTCGTACGAAATGCCGTGCCTCGACGCAAAGGAAAAGAAAACCGTCAAGAACGTCAGCGGCAAGTACTGGCAGTTGTATTACGAAATACAGGATTCCAACGGCGAGCGCAACGAAGCCGTCTCGGTCGTGGACATCCTCGAGAACCACAAGGCTGCCGCGCTCGAGAAGGGCGGGAGCATCGCGTACGAGGATCCGCACAACGGGTTTCTCACCTTCTCGATTCCCCGGGAAGAGGGAGGCCTGACCTGGTGCTACGTCGAAGCCTCCGAAGGATATTACGGCCTCTGGATTATCGATGAAAAGGACTTCGAGAAAAAGCTGACCTTCTCCGCTGAACAAATGAAAAAAGCCCTTGATGCCGAGGGGCACGTGGCCGTCTACGGGATTCTCTTCGACACCGACAAGGCATTCCTCAAGCCTGAATCCGTTCCGCCCCTCCAGGAAATCGTCAAGCTCCTGCAGCAGAACGCGTCGCTCAAGGTCGAGATCCAAGGGCATACCGACGACCAGGGCTCCGATGAACACAACATGACCTTGTCCGACAACCGCGCCAGGACCGTGCTGCAGTACCTGACGCTGTTCGGCATCGCCCCCGAGCGCCTGACCGCCAAGGGATACGGCGAGACAACGCCTGTGGCCCCAAACGACACGCCCGAAGGAAGGGCAAAGAACCGCCGCGTCGAACTCGTCAAACGCTGATACCGGAACATGACGGATTCCGCACGTGCGCGCAAGCGGGCGCCTATTCTCCGCATACCGCGCGCAGCGTCTCCAGCACCAC
>CAZFOG010000235.1:0-10237 GCA_964520685.1 uncultured Nitrospiraceae bacterium
CATGCCTTGAATCCGTGAAGCACGCGGATATGGGCGACTTGACCTGGGAACTGCTGTACGTCGACGGCGGGTCGAACGATACCAGTATGGCCATCGCGCACGACGTGGGCGTCGATCAGTTGTTGGGAGGAGACCAGCGCCGGCGCGCCGCAGAAAACCGCAACCTGGGTTTGGCCCACGCTACGGGCCGATTCATACAGTTCCTCGACGGAGATATGACCATGGCCCCGGACTGGCCGCTCGCGGCCGCTGAGTTTCTGGAGACACACGACGAGTTTGCGACTGTTTGCGGCAATCTTCAGGAATCAGAAGATAGTGTGTGGTTTCGGGCTCTGGAAATTGATTGGGCGCCGCGCGAAGGACCCATTCGGCATTGCGGCGGGGCAGCTATGTATTGTCGCCCTGTATTAGAACATTTCGATGGTTTTCCAACGGAAGTTTCCTACGGTGAAGAACCGTTTCTCTGCTGGAGAATTCGAAACGAAACCGGATTGAAGATCTACCAGATGGATCGGATTATGGCCGAGCACGATCTCGGATTCGTCGGTTTGCGGGATTATTGGAAACGAAGTATTCGATGTGGAGCAACGTATTCCGAAATCGCAGCAAAGTGCATGCGCACACGGGACAAACTCTGGCTGAGAGAAACACTGAGCAATGCGGGATGGGCCATGCTCATTACAGGCGCTTTTGTTTTTTTAATCATTGGTCCATCGTGGATCAGGGTTGCCATAACATCGGTGGGTACGATATTGATTATAAGGAAGTTCCTGCAGACGAGACACCGAGGGTACACACTCTCGGTTTCACTGATATATGCAGTTCACACGTATTTTTCAAAGCTCGGGATCGCATTTGGCGAGGCCTCATGGTTGCTTCACTCGATACGCAGATATCTTTGGGGTAAGAGAACATGAGTAATGCATATTTCATTTACGGCCCGGAAGCGAAAGATCAAAAGCGCATCGCGCGACTCTTCAGTGGTCACATTGCCAGAGGGAATGAGCCCATCAATCATTACGCGGCGGTTGGAAAAGCATTGCTTGGGCTCATTTCTCCAGACAAATATGGCAAGGGGATCATGCCCACTTATCTTGAACGGTATTCGCTATGGGGCGTTCTCTTGGGTGAATTGCACGAAAGCTCGGTGCTTAGCCGGATTCGCGCAAAGCATCCTGAATACAGCGATCTTGAGGTATTTGCACATCTACACTCGCAGGGGATTCTGGGTAAGGAATTGCCTTCGCTGAACGGTGCGTTCTTTGTAATCCTCTGGGCTCCCGACTCGCAAACCCTTACCGCCGTTAACGATCGTTACGGTTTGTATCCAATGTACTGGGCCCTTAAGGAAGACCGTTTCTGCCTCGCCTCGCGGGTTCTCTGTCCCGTGCTGAGCGAGTGCGTTCCTGGCGATATAGACGTGGAGCTGTTGCTTCAGCTTCTAGCCATAGACGATTTCGCCGGAGATTCTACCCTCGTATCCGGCGTAAGAAGCTACCCACCGGCGACCATGCTGGTCATGCAAGACCGCCATCTCGATTGGAAGGAATACTGGCATTGGCATTATGAGTACGAGAAGGGAGTTCCCCTCCCTGAATGGGGAAAGCGGATTGGATACTCTCTTGTAGAGGCCGTGCGGCGCCAGACCGCCGGACACAATAATCTCGGCATAACGCTCAGCGGAGGCTTGGACTCGCGTGTTATTGCTGCCTGCGCACACAGACTCGGTCTCTCATTAATGTCATTCACTTGGGGTGCGACGAATTGTTGGGACCGTCGCATTGCCATGCAAGTGGCGGAGGTACTCAACTTCCAGCACCAAGACCGTGATTACGCAGTAGACAGGTTGCCGGACGTGTTTGATTCAGGCGTTAACGAGACAGAAGGGATGTGCAATCTGTTCGACATGCATTTCCTTCTACACAGGGAACTGATTTCACAAGCCGATGTAATCTTGAATGGTTTCGCGGGTGGCGGTGTTTTGGGCGGGGTTTTCCTAAGGCCTGGTTGGCTGAAGCAAAACACGGTGGATCGTCTCGCCAAATTGGTGTTTCAGCGATTCAATTCCCTGATACCGATCGAAGGGCTTCAAGCCGCCGTTCCCGCCTCACGCGATGTCCCGAAAGATAGGTTTCCAGACGCTTTGATGCGAAGTCGATTTGCCGAGCTCGCTTCCATGAGAAGTCCGGACGCTGCCCACCGATTCCTCTTCGAGAATCATATCCGCAGGAAGACAGGAATGGGCACGGTACTTATGAGAGCCGTTTCGGAGTCTCAGGCCTGTTTCTTTGACTACGATCTGATAGACATCATCACGCGGATCCCTGCGAGTCTTCGTGCGGACCATGCCGTTTATAAGCATGTGCTGCGGCAGGTGTTTCCCGAGGTTGCAGGGCTCACATGGCAGGGAACTCTCTTACCCGCTACGGCATCGCCCAAGATTGATCTCTTGAGCAAGGTCGGACGGAGAATTCTGGCAAAACTGGAAAAGATCGCTAACTGGGAAGGACCGACGCGAAAGCAACCCGTCGCACGCTTCCCAGAATGGTTGCGAACGGACTGGAAGAATTGGATCGACGAGTATCTTCATAGTCCACATCCCATTTCAGAAGAGGTTCTTGCCCCGGAATATTATCGTCGCCTCTGGAAAGAGCATCTCCTGGGCCAAGATCACACGCGCCAACTGGGAGTCATTGTGCCTATACTGGGTTTCTCGCACGCTTTACAGGGGGCACGAAGAACTCAGACTCGCCATGAAATTGAGCCCAAACAAGTGTCGCATGCGGAGGCAACTTGAGAGACCCTGTCCGCAAGACCTTTTTACAGCGGGTCTTTCTCATTTGTACAGAATGACTGAGAATATGCATCGTGGCAGATTTCGAGCTTCTTGACAGCGGTGTTCTCCCTGCCCAAGAGAAAGTTGATGACTGAGGAAGACGCAAGTATCGCGCGGTCTACGGAATAGGTTGCCCACGATCTTAATCTGCCATAATGCTTTCGAAAGACATAGTACTTGCTTCTGAAAAGATGAAAAAGGGATAAAGAACGAAGTTCGTTCCATTTAACGCTCTGTCCGCCAGCGTGCACAACCTCGGCATCAGGGAGGTACCGGACCACAAGCCTCTTCTTAGAGGCTTGAAAAAAAAGGTCGAATTCTTCTTCGTAAAGGAAAAGATTCTCGTCAAATCCGCCAATTTCATCGAGGAAGCTTCGACGCATCAGGAAACAGGCACCCGACACCATATCCACGCGGCGCCCACTGCTGTGCTCGTCTTCGGTCAACCAGGACTGGGCAGAGCGAAACGTTTTTGGCATTCTAGCGGCCATACCCGACAATGACCATGCGTACCGCCACACCGTCGGAAACCGGCGGCACGACGGCTGGAACGTGCCATCCGGATAAATGAGACGGGGACCGACAGCGACGCATTCGTGATGCGCATCGAGATACGCCGTCATGACGGCCAACGCGCCGGGGGTAAGTTGCGCGTCCGAGTTGAGAAAGAGAATGTATTCGCCCCGCCCTTTTTCGACACCCCGGTTGTTGCCTGCCCCAAACCCGAGGTTCTCCGGGAGCATTACCAGTTCGACCCCGGGAAACTCGCTCCGAACCATTTCGACCGAATCGTCTGCGCTCGCATTGTCGACAACGATTGTGTGGATATCGAAGACTTCACCATGCACACGGGCTACCGATTCAAGGCATTCGCGCAAGAGCCCGCAGGTATTGAAATTTACAATGACAACATCGACACTCACGAGTCACCCCACAGTTCTGAGAATGGACGTGCCGTACTATGCCAAGGGGTATGGGTAGTGTCAATCTGGATTCTGTGAGGGCCCCGCGCCTCACGCGGTTCGGGCAATTCCGTGTGGTATGCTTGCGTGACCGATGGCACAAAACGCAGGAGTGTATGCATGACCAGGCCAGCCACAGTTCTTGTACTTATGATGCTCGCCGTGTGGACGGTCCCGTTGGCGGAAGTCCGGGAACCCCGGTACCCTCTCAAGACGGACCGGACCCTATTCTCCGACGCGGCCATTGCGCAGGTTCGAGAAAATGTTGCCAACTATGATTCAGCGAGGAAGCTCGCTGAGGCCATCATTGAGAGGGCCAACACGTGGGTCGAGCGCCCGTACGACCAGTTGCTGCTGCTCATGCCCTCGGCGGATGTGCCCCGCGCGTTTAACGTTGGCACGGAAGGCTGTCCCAAGTGCGGCAAGGCCATTTACGAGAAAGGCGGCACCTACCCCTGGACGATCAACCTGGAACGGCCTTTCACGGTGCAATGCCCCATATGTTCCGGCGTATATCCAGACAACGATTTCGCGGCGTACTACAAAAGCGGATTCAGCGACAAGAACCATCTCGGGGGCGAGTTCGCTGACGACGGCCGGGGATGGACGGGCCCGCCCAACGGCCACCGGTACTGGTTCGTCGCCTACGCCGTCCATTGGACCTGGCACAGCCACGTTATCCCCGGCCTGAGCAGTCTCGGGCAGGCGTACCTGCTCACGGGCGACAAGCGGTATGCCCATCAGGCCGCCGTGATGCTCCACCGCCTGGCCGAGGTCTATCCCAACACGGACTACCACAACCAGTCCCGCTACGGGTTCCTGACCCAGGCGAGCGGCGGGCACTACGGCGGAAAGCTCGTCAACCTCATCTGGGCGACCGGCAACCTCCAGGCCATGGCCGAAACCTACGACGCCGTGTGGGACGCTATCGACGATGATGCGGCGCTCCAATCGCTTGTCGGGAAGTCCGGCGAGGAGATTCGGGCCTTCATCGAGGCGAACGTCCTCGAGGAAGGCATCGATGCGGTGTTCGAAGGCGAAGTGCGCGGGAATTACGGCATGCATCAGAGGGCGCTGGTTTACGCCGCGCTCGCGCGCCAACACGGTGAGACCGATGCGTGGATTGGCAGCATCTTCGAGGCTACCGGTGTCTCGCCCTTGCATACGGGCCTCAACTACGCCCTGTACAACCTGGTGTACCGCGACGGAGTGCCTTACGAAACCGCCCCCGGCTACAACTCGATCTGGGTGACCGCCATTACAGAGATCGCGGACACGCTCAGGGGCACCCGGTGGGACCCTTACGCACTGCCCAAGACTCAGTCGCTCTATGACGGCGTTCTCGACGTCATCAATGCCGGCAAATTCACGCCGGCCCTCGGGGACAGCGGCAGCGTGTACGGAGGCAGGGTGCTGAATCCTGCCCTTTACCAGTCAGCGTACCGCGCGTATCAGAAGCCACGATATCTGGAGGTCTGCACCGCCAACGGCGCCATCGATGAGAATAGTTTTACTTCGTTTCGTTCACTTCTCGAGCCGCCGCTTTCGGTGACGGAACCGCCACTTACTTCGACACCACAACCGCGCCTGCTCGCCGGTTACGGCATGGGCATTTTGAACAATGCCGAGGACAGCATTTCGATGGCGCTGTATTACGGTTTTACAGGCGGGCATGGGCATTTTGACCGGCTGGGATTCGAGCTGTTCGCCAACGGCCGGCCCATGATGCCGGACCTGGGCTATCCCGATTTCATGAACGGCTACGTAAGCGGGATCTATACGTGGTCGAAGAACACCATCTCCCACAATACGGTCACCGTGGATGCTTCGCGGCAGCCCGGCAATGAAGCCGGTCGCGTAAAGGCCTTCGCCGCAGGCAATTTTGCGCGCGTCATTGACGTCGATGCCTCGCAAACGTACCCCCAGTGTTCCGTTTATCGCCGCTGCATGGTCATGATCGATAAGGATTCGGAGCACTCGTATTATGTCGACTTCTTCACGGTCACGGGCGGAAACCAGCACGACTACAGCCTCCACGGCCCTCCGGGGAACTTTCAGGCCATCGGCGGCGAGTGGGAGTCTCAGGCCACCGGAACCCTCGCGGGACCGGATGTGGAGGCCGGCGCAACATACGATGACCCAGTCCGCGGGGCTTCCGGGTTTGACGGAACGTGGTACGCCTATTCGGGGTCGGGGTTTCAGCACCTGGTGAATGTCCGCCGCCACACGGCAGGCCCGTGGTTTGCCCAGTACGAACATGCCAAAGACCAGGTTGCCCGGTTGCGTATCCGGATGTTGCCGGGAGCGGACACTGCGATGATGCTGGCCGACGCTCAAGTTTCACCGGTCAAGCAGAAAGAACTGGTCACCTATCTGCTCGCAAGGCGGCAGGGTGAAAACCTCGGCAGCCGTTTCGTGAGCGTGCTCGAACCGTATCGCGGCGAGCCGTTTATCGCCCATGCGTACCCGACGAACGAAGCCCTCGCCGGGGTCGAAGTGACGTTCGCTGACGGAACCCGCGATCTCATCGTGTACAATCCCACAACAGAGCCGGGACAATTTCAGAGCGCGGGGTTCGTGTCTGATGCCTTAATCAGCGTTCTGCGGCTCGATACAAACGGGAACCTTCAACGTCTATTCTCGGTGGGCGGGGCGGGGGTCACGTTCAACGGTGTGTATTATCCTGCTCCGGAAGCGCTTTCGGGCACTGTTGCGGAAGTCGACGCGATGGGGCGCAGAGTCAGGCTTGTCACCACTTCAGCCTCCGGTGCACTGCCCGCGGATGACGTTGCGGGCCAAGTGGCCTTTTTCGACAACGGGCGGCGCTCGACGGTACACCCGATCGCAGCCGCGCAACGGGATGGCGATACAATATGGCTCGAAACGAAAGACCATCTGCTTGTGGGCCGCGCGCGCGTTACCGCCATCGCCCCCGACACGCTGACAACCAACACTTCGTTTATGTTTGCACCCGTTTACGCGGGTGCGTATGTTACGGACGCCGATTTCGGAGCGGTGCTCGGCCTGGCTTCGGTCGAGGAAGGGGCGCTCCATCTGGCTGAACCGTTGCCGGAAGCGCATCCATTCGCCGTGGACGAGGACGTCTGGCTCCTCAATGTGGGGCCCGGTGATTCCGTTTCATTCCATCCGATCCTGAATTGGGAGGCTCAAACAACAAACGCTGAGGTGAACTGATGATTACCCACGTTTGTCGCACATTGCCCGCCGTTATCCTGATTGGAGGACTTCTCGTGACCGGCAACGCCCTTGGCCAGGAATTGCAGAAGACCAGGAGCAGCCTGTACGGACCGGATATCGTGGCGGCAATCCGGCGGACTGCGGACCGGTTTGAATGGGCCGGGGCCTCGCGCGAAGATGCCGTCACAAGGGCTCGGGTATGGCTTGATATGCCCGAAGACGAGCTGTGGGGCCTGATGTTCGGCGCGACCATTCCGCGGTCGTGGATGGTCTGGTCCAACGGGCATTGCCCGGCGTGCGAGGCCGGCGTGCCCATGTACAACTGGAAAATGGACGCCCTGGGGCATCCCTGGAAAGTCCAGTGCCCCCACTGTGGCGAGTTCTTCCCCAAGAACGATTTCGGCGCGTTCTATGCTTCCGGGCTCGATGAACACGGCGTTTTTGACCCCGCGAAAGCCGACCGTTCGCTTCTGTTCAATACCGAGCATCCCGACCCGAGCGACCCGCTCCACCGGTTTGGCGTCGATGACGGGACCGGGTATGTTGACGGCGACAAACGCTGGCGGTTCATTGGCGCCTATCTCATCTACGGTCAGTGGAAACAAGCCATTGTGGAAGGCATTCGCACCCTTGCCGCCGCGCATCTTATGACCGGCGACCCGGTTTGTGCGCGCAAAGCAGCGATTCTCATCGACCGCGTGGCCGACCTCTACCCCACCTTCGATTTCGGCGAACAGGGCGAGGTCTATGAACGTAAGGCCGACCGCGGATACGTCTCGACCTGGCACGACGCCTGCGAGGAAACCCGCGAGATCATCATGGCCTACGACATGATCTTCGAGGCGATCAAGGAGGACCCGGAACTGGTCGCGTTTCTTTCTGAGAAATCGCGGCAATACACACTCGGGAACCCGAAGGCGAGCTTTGCCGACATTCAACGCAACATCGAGGGGGGCATTCTGCGTGACGCCATCGTGAATCGCTCGCGTATTACCACGAACTACCCGCGCACCGAGATCGCTCTTGCCGTCGACTATGCGGTACTCGGCCTGCCCGAAAACGAGTCGGCGTTCTGGGAGATCGTCGACCCGATGCTGGAGAAAGCCACGTCTGTCGACGGGGTCACGGGCGAGAAGGGCCTGGCTGGTTATTCGTGTTTCACCATATCCGCTCTGGGGCTGTTTCTGGGCGAGTTCATGAAAGCCGACCCGGAATTCTTGCCGACTGTGCTGGAGCGTCATCCAAACCTGCGCCAGACCTACCGGTTCTTCGCCGACACTATGTGCCTCGGCCGTTACTATCCCCAGATCGGCGACACTGGCGGATTTGCAGCGCCTGTAGACCGTTATGTCGGGCTTACCTTTGCCCGCCACACCGGGGAAAGAGGCAGCGCAGGGTGGACCTATGTTGCCCCCTCCATGTTTACCCTGTGCTGGCAGTTCTACAAAGAAACCGGCGATCCGGTCTACGCCCAGCTCGCCTACCGCGAGAACGGTTACTCCGTCGAAAACCTTCCCTACGACTTCTACATCGACGAGCCCGGTCCTGTGGTCGCGGATATCGAGGCCGTGCTCAAGAAACACGGACCTGAATTGACTCTTGAATGCGTCAACAAGGAGCAATGGCATCTGGGTCTCATGCGCTCCGGAGAAGGCCAACACCGCCGCGTGTTGTGGCTGGATTACGATTCGGGCGGCGCCCATGGCCACACGGACGCCATGAACCTCGGGCTCTTCGCCAAAGGACTCGACCTCCTCCCCGAATTCGGGTATCCGCCCGTGCAGTTCGGCGGATGGGGCTCGCCCCGCGCGCGCTGGTATACCATGAGCGCCGCACACAACACCGTGGTCGTCGACGGCGCCAACTCCATCGGGAGCCAAAGCGGCGAAACCACGCTCTGGGCCGAAGGAACCGGTTTTCACGCCATGCGCATGTCGGGTCCCAATTTGATCGGGGGCGAACGCTTCGAGCGCACGGCCGTCATGGTCGACGTTTCGCCGGAGGATTTCTACGTGCTCGATGTCTTTCATGTGAAAGGGGGCCACGACCACGCGAAGTTCCTCCACAGCCATTTCGGAGCAGTCGCGGTGTCTGGGCTGACCCTCGAACCCGCCGAGGATTACGGTCACGAAACGCAGATGCGTAACTTCCGCATGGATTCAGACGCCCAGCCCGGCTGGGCGGCCGATTGGGACGTGGAAGACGCGCTGAAGCTCCTCGAAGAACCGCGGGATATCCATCTCCGGTATACGGACTTCAGCGAAGGGGTTTCCGCCGGCCTTGCCGAGGCCTGGATCGCGGGCAGCGGCTACAGTTCCAGCGATGAAACGTGGATTCCCCGCGTGGTGGTCCGACGGCAAAACGCTGCCGACGCCCCCCCGCTCGAATCCACCTTTGTG
Organism: uncultured Nitrospiraceae bacterium; assembly: GCA_964520685.1. Classification (GTDB taxonomy): domain Bacteria; phylum Hydrogenedentota; class Hydrogenedentia; order Hydrogenedentales; family SLHB01; genus UBA2224. Next base: position 9,396 of record CAZFOG010000235.1, read on the forward strand.
GGTGTATTGGAGCCTTACGAGGGAAACCGGTTCATCAAGGCCATTCGACGCTATCCGGTTGCGACACTCGACGGGCAGCCGCTCGGCGACGCGCATGCCGCGATAGAGATCGAACTTGCCGACGGACGCCGCGACATCCTTGTCGTGCGCGACCAGCTCGACACTCTCGTCGAGCGCGTGGCCACGAGAGCCAATACCGAGACGCGTACCGACGGCGAAATCGCATTTCTGCGCCTGAATACGGACGGCGAGGTCGTGTACACGGCTGTCTGCGGCGGTTCGTCCGTCGAATCCGGGGACCATCTCATGAATCTCGAGGGCGTCGCCGGGTTTCATGAAATAGATAACCGGTAGTCCGGAGAAAAACCGGAGACCGGGCGAAAACACTGACAGTGGCCCCACACGGACTCACACGGACCCACACGGACTCACACGGACGGAGATGTGCGCGGAGCGGATCGGGTGGAAAGCGAAGCATGGGCCGTTCGGCGTGGGCCGGGAAAATGCGACTGACCGGCGGGGGCGGAACCGGCGAAGCCAGCCCTGGGAAAACCTGAGACTGACTGGACAAGAACCTTCAAGGCAGCGCACCATGAGCCATTCGACTCACCCATAGGCGATGAAAACGGAAATGACCGGTGAGGGCACCGGTCCCACAAAAGAGCAGGAAATCCCGGTCTTTGGAATTCTCGAGGCGGACCCGCGATTGCGGTGCAAACGCGTGGCTACCCACGAATACTCTTCTTAATTCTTCCCATCCTTCCCATGCGCCCCATCCGCCTTCCCAAATTCACCAATCCCGCCCGTCCGGCATCCTGTATGATAGAAACCTCAGGGTAGGG
>CAZFOG010000236.1:0-10215 GCA_964520685.1 uncultured Nitrospiraceae bacterium
GGGCCGCGCTTCCGCTTTGGGATTGAACCGGAACGCGGGCCTGTCCGCCGTAGGCGGGCTTGTCCGCCCGCGGTGATCTATGGACGGGTTGGAAAACCCGTCCTCCGTTTCCCGAGTCAATAATGAAGAGGAAGGGCATGCAAGCTCAATGGCGTCGAGCATCTTCCTCTTCGGAAACAGAGTTTTCGAGGCAGCGCACCATGAGCCGTTCGGCTCACCCGTAGACGAATAAAACGAGCTGCAAAACCCTCGGGACAGACCCCGGTTTGCTGCGCAAACCGTCGGGTCAGTCCCGGTTTTTGGAAATCTTCGAGGGAGACTACTCGGAGACTCCGGAGCGCCGAAGGCGCGTCAACATACCAGCCCTGCTCGAAGGGCTGGATATATGCATTCCTATATCTCCTCCGGTCTGAAGGATCGGCACATCACATGCCTCGCGATGTTACGGACTTCCAGCCCGTGAGCCTTTGGTTTACGCCGATTTCCCAGGCCTTCAGCCCAGGCTGTTCTGTTCTCGCGCCGTTGGCGCTGCAGGATGTGTGCAATCGTAGACCCCGGCAGTACCGTTTCCACCGGCACCAGGCGTGCGGAGATTTCCTCAGTTACCCGATCCGGGCAGTGACAACGGATTTCCCCCGGCGGCTGGCATCTGCCATAATCGTCGCCCGTACAATGGCTTGGAGGATGTACTGCATGACGCCGCGGGAACGGTTTATCGCCGCATTGGAGCGCCGCCCCATTCCGGGACGTGTGCCGCACTTTGAACTGGTGTTCTTTCTGACCATGGAGGCCTTTGGGAAGATTCACCCGAGCCAGCGGCATTACACGCAATGGGACCAGATGACCGAGTCCGAGCGGGCGCTTCACCGCAGTGAAATGGCGGATATCTACATCGAAACCGCCCGGAAATATGAGCACAGCGCCATCTTCCTGCATCCCAACCCAGGCACGTGGGACGAAACCCTGCGCCTCATCGACCTGGTGCGCGAGAAATCGGGCGACGAGTACTTCCTCATGCTCCACGGCGATCCCACGTATTCGATCCCCTCGGGCAGCGATATGATCGAGCAGGCCGCGTGGTTCTACGAGCACATGGACGAAGCCATGGCGACGGCGGAGCGCCGGGTTGACGAACAATTGGCCACGTGCGAGCGCCTCAAGGCCCACGGCGGCATCGACGGATTCGCCCTTTGTGCGGATTACTGTTTCAACGACAATCCGTTTCTTCGGCCGGACCTGTTCGCCATGCTCGTCACGCCGTATCTCAAGCGCGTGATTGCCGGCCAGCGCGAACTCGGGTTTTACGTGATCAAACACACCGACGGCAACATCATGCCCATCATCGACCAGTTGGTGGAGGCCAATCCCCACGCACTGCATTCGCTTGATCCCCAGGGCGGGGTCGATATCGCCGAGGTAAAGCGCCTTTACGGCGACAAGGTCTGCCTCATCGGCAACGTCAATTGTGGGCTGCTGACCTCGGGCACCGACGCGGAAGTCGTCGAGTCGGCGCGGTACTGCATTCGGCACGGCATGCCCGGTGGCGGGTACGTGTTTTCCACGAGTAACTGCGCGTTCACGGGACTGCCCCTCGAGCGCTACGAACTCATGTGGAAGGTCTGGCACGACGAAGCGATTTATCGGGAGGGAGCGAACCATGAGCCGTACGGCTCACCCGTAGACGATGAGAATAGAAATGACCGGTGAGGGCACCGGTCCCACATTCCGGAAGGGATATGAATTTTCGAGGCAGAGAACGGGGGACATGGGAGCTGACGAACCATACCTGAATTTCGGTGCGGGCAATCCCGTGGCGGGATGGATCAACCTCGACGGTTCGCCGTTTTTCCGCTTGCCGCGCTGGCTGCATGGATGCCTGGGGGCGGCGGGGGTCGAGCGCTCGAAGAACTTCGCGCAGGGCCACTACCGCCACTACCGCTACCAGCCCGGCAAGCGCCTGCCGTTTCCCGATGAATCTATGAAGGCCGTGTATGCTTCTCACGTGTTGGAACACATTCCGAGCGATGCGTTGGACAGCCTGTTTGAAGAGTTCCACCGCATTCTCGAGCCCGGCGGCATTCTGCGCGTGGTCGTGCCCAATCTGCGGGAGAATCTGATCGCCACGATGCACGAAACGCGCTCTTGGGTGTCCCTGGATTATGCGCTGCATGTCACCGCGCTGACCGGCGCCTCCCGGGTCGTGCGTGCCCTGGAAGGGTGGGCGGGGTTTCCGTCCATGCACCGCGTCGTATTCCTGCCCGAGAGACTGGAGGAAGGGCTCGGCGATGGCTGGCAGGTGCAAACCGGACTGAGTTTTTTGGTGTCAGATATAGACGGCGAGCGATTGAAGGCGGTTGAACGAGAGCGCCGTTGCGAAAATGCCGTGATCTTTGAAGCTACAAAGGTCATGACATAATGTGAGAACATGCAGCAGAACCACTGCGTGGGAAAGGGGGACGCCGAATGGAAGCCGAAGTTGCACCGAAGTCCACCACGCTGGCATTTGTCCTGGTATCCGCACTCGAGGCCTGGCATTTCCTGGGCCAGGCATTCTGCCCAGTAGCCGCGCTGATCCAAACGCAGAACTCGGGGCCCATGATGCGGACCCAATATCTGTCCGTGGCGCTTCCGACAGAGATTGCGGTGGCACTCTCGGCCGCAATCGCCATTATCCTCGCACTGCTGTTTGCGCGGCGGCTCGTGAAAATGCGGGAGGTGCGCCCCGAACCCAACCCGCGCGTGTGGGCCACGCTGGGGGGATGCGCGCTGCTCGTGCTGGCGCTGCAATGCGTATCCTGGGGCACGCGGCCGCTGCTCACGTGGGCACAGGAATCCATGGGCTACATTTCCTACGACCAGGGCGGCTGGGTCCTCGAGATAGCGGTCATGTCGAAAGGCCTTGGCCCGGCATTTTTGCTTATCCTAGCGGGGCTGCTCATCGTGGTCTGCTTCGGCATGACCCGCCCGCGCATGGCGTTTCTTGATGAGGAGCACGAGGTTTGGGGGAAGCCTGAGCCGGAATGACGATGCGGGATACCGCACCGGAAGATTGACGGGATGGACTCGGGGTTAGCAACATGAGTCCGCGGGAGGACCCTGGAGGGGCCCAACTGGCCCGAAGCCTTCTGTTCAGCCACTCCGCGGCGTTGCTTGCCAAAGAGGGGCTTGTGATTCCCCGGTTGCGCTGTGACGGATTCGGGGTTTCCCTCGAAACGAAGGGGACGCCCCGCCTCGCCACGCACGCGGCGTGACGGGCCCGGGACGTCCCCGTATTCGCGCGATTGCTCGCTCTGTCTGGCTCAAGCCCAGTTGAAGCAGTCGGCCACCTGCGCCAGGGCTTCGTCGGCGGTGTCGGTGGTGTATCCGCACTCGAGGGCGACGTAGCCGTCGTACTTCGTGCTCGCGATGGACTTGAAAATGTTGGAGTAATTCAACTCGCCCGAGCCGGGTTGTTTGCGGCCGGGGTTGTCGCCCACGTGAATGTGGCCGATGCGGTCGATGTTCTCCCCGAGATTCCGAATGACGTTGCCTTCCATGATCTGCTGGTGGTAGATGTCGAACAGCATCTTCACGTTCGGGCTGTTCACCGCCTCCATGATCAACATGGCCTGGTCGGTCTCTGAAAGGAAGTATCCTTCGTGGTCGACGAGGGTATTCAAGGACTCCATGCAGAGCAGCACGCCGTTTTCTTCGGCGATGGGGGCCAGGCGCCGCAGGCACTGGATCACATAGATCATCTGCCGGTCGCGGGAGACGTCGACGCGCGCGTTGCCGGTCAGCCCGACGAACGTCGTGACGCCGAAGGCCTTGCCGAAGGCGATTCGCTCGCGGAAGTTCTGTTCGAGCTTGTCGTGTTCCTTGGGCTGGACCATGTGGCCCGGGGCGATGGCCCCTGCGCCGCCGATACAGGTCCACTTGACGCCGGTTTTCTCGGAAGCTTCGCGCAACTCGTCGGCGCTCTTGTCGGGGCCGAGCCACTCGACGGCAGGCAACCCCCACGCGGCGGCCTGAGCCAGGCGCTCGGCGGGGCTGCCGTCGAACCAGCTATACGGCGCGGCGATCTTGAGGGGCAAATTGGCGAATGGCTTGGATTCCTTGGCCGCGGCAATGGCGGTGCCGCTCAGGGCGGTCATAGCGCCGGCGCCCGCAGCGCACGAAGCGAGAAATGATCTGCGTTTCATATCCATAGTCTGGGTTTCCTTCACGGTTAATGCCACTACGCCCTATTTGCTCTGCAGTTCCGGGAGGTTGCCCCCACCCACTTTGCCGGGTACCGGCACCGGCTCGTTAGGATAGGCCCGGTCCCAATCCAGCTCGGGCACGATCGAGTAATCCTTGAGCTTGCCTTCCATCACGTCTTCCCAGGTCACCACGCGCCCGTTGTAGGCGGAAATACGGCCCATGATGGCGATCATGGTGCTGTGGGCCACCTGCACGCCCTCGTTGTAGTGTGGGCCTTCGCCCGTGATGCTCTTCACGAGGTCGATGTGCTCCTGGACGTACGGGTTGATGCCGCCTTCGCCCATGTCGTGGGCGTTGCTCTTGCCCGTCGTGCCATAAATCGCTTCAAACACGCCGCCGTCGAGCCCGTCCCAGTGCCGGCACAGGCTGGTCATATGAATGTCATTTTCGTATTCAAAATCGCAGGAGAAGTGGTCCCACAGATCGCCGAATTTCGGTTCGTCCGGTTTGAACTGCTTGCCGCCCGACGCGAATACCGAGATCGGATGATCCTGGCCGAACCCTTCCATGACCCAGTTGCAGACGTCGAGGTTGTGGACGTGCTGCTCGACGATGTTGTCGCCGCACACCCAGCAGTGGGCGTACCAGTTGCGGATGCAGTACTCGAGGTCGCTGGTCCACTCGGGATTGCGTTCATGGGCAAACGGCAGGCCGCCGCACCAGTAGGCGCGCATCGAGACGATGTCGCCGATTGCGCCGTCGTGAATCTTGGCGATGGTGTCCTGATACGGTTTTTCGTGCCGCCGCTGGGTGCCCGCGACGAAGGAAAGGCCGAGCTCATCGGCGCGTTTGGCGGCGCGGATGACCTGGTGAATGCCGGCGGGGTCTACCGCTACCGGTTTCTCGGTGAAGATGTGTTTCTTTGCTTCGACAGCGGCCTCGAGATGTCCCGGACGGCTGTACGGCAGGGTGCCTTCGAGCAGGATGTCGATGTCGGTCTTGAGAATGCCTTTGTACGCATCGAGACCCGTGAAGCAGTGGTCGTCCTTGATGTCGCGTTTCTTGGCGAATTCGTCGTTGCCCTCGATCTGACGGCGGGTGCGCTCGATCTTGTCGGGGAACACATCGGCAAGAGCGATCACCTTCACATTGTCATTTCCCTGCAGCATCTGGGTCAACGCGCCGCTGCCGCGTCCGCCGCATCCCAAGAGGCCGACCTTCAAAACTTCGGAAGAGCCCTGGGCCGAGGCGCCGCGCAATACCGCAAACGTCGAGACCGCCGCGGCCGAGGCTTTTGCGAAATCCCTGCGTGAAATCGTCGTCTTCGAATCCTTTTTCATGAATCATATCCTCCGCTTTGAGATTTAAACTGAAAACGCGGGCCGGCCCTCAAAGCTTTGTGGTGGTCGACGCCAGGAAACCCAATCACGGTACCAAAGCCACGAGCATACCAATCGGCATATCAAGGGTGCAAACGCGGTGCGGAGCCCCCAGTCGCTGGATAATTGCAGGAGACGCGCCGCGTGCCCGTCCGCTCCGGGAGCGGTGCAGATGCCTAGTCCAGATTAAGCGCGTCTGGAGCGCCAGACGCGCGATTCGATGGCCGAACGCGAGCCCAACGGCTCGATTACGGGAATCATGTGACGTCGAGCTATCCGGCGAACGGGGCGTATCCGGCCCGTCCTGGACGCCTGGCCTAATTCGCGGGTTTCAGCCCTTCCTTGACGTGACGCTTGATATCCACGATCTCGCCTTTAAACACATCCACCACCTTGGCGATATGGGGGTCTTGCAGGGCTTGCTCAGCCAATTCGGGGTTCACCCGCGCCGCCGCCCGGCGGGCCTGAGTTTCCCGGGCGGGCCTTCCCGGATCGGGAGCATTCCCGTTGACAAGCGTGCGGTAGGTCGTGACGTTCTCCGCGAGGGCATTCAGCAGGCGTTCGACCACGGCGCGGTTATCGCTGCGTTCGAGGTAGTTCCGGGTGTTCAGCTGATCGTGGGTAAACTCGAGGAGAACCGCCGCACCATCGATGGCGGCGGGTTTCGCCTGGCCAAGCCAGATGCCCAAATTGAGGCTCTCGGCGCTGGCCTTGTCCGTCACACGGTTCCAGAACGCACGCAGATTGTGGGCGGTCACGGGCTCCCGGCGGTTTGGAGCGGAGGATTCAGGCTCGGAGGGCTGCGCCGGGGCCTGTTGCGGCGCCGGCGCCGGCTTAGGGGGGCTTGGTGGTCCCTCTTCCCTGGCGCATCGTTTCTTTTCCGCTGAAGTCGAGACCGGCTTGCCGGGGCTCATCCCCCCCGCGCCGAGCAGCGCCAGTTTCTCGAGCACCGTATCCACAGACATCTCGACCGCGACCTTGGATACGCGGATCAGCAGTGTCTCGAGGGCAATCCGCTGGGCGAGTTGCGAATCGAAATTCTTCGAAAGCTCCGCGAACTGCTCGATGAGCCGGATGAGTTGGGTCAGGGAAAACTGCTCGGCACGTTTTTGCAGCGCCTCGAGCTCGTGGTCGGGCAGCGCGAGAATGTCCTTCGCGTCGGCGGTCCAGCACACCAGAAGATTGCGGAAATACTGGATGAGGTCCTGAACGAACTGGGACAGGTCCTTGCCGCTGGCCACAATATCCTCGACGATGCGAAGCTGGGTCGCGATGTCCTGCGTCAGCAAGGCGTCGCACAGTTCGTTGAGCACTTTCCAATCGACCAGCCCGAGCACCTCGTAGACGTCATGGAAGGTGATCTCCTTGCCGCAATAGGAGATCAATTGCTCGAGAATACTCTCGGCATCGCGGATACCGCCGTCGGCGGCGCGCGCGATGGTCAGAAGCACTTCGTCGGAGCAGGTTACCTGCTCCTGCTCGATGATCCGGCGCAGCAGGGTGCAGATATCGGCGCGCCCGACGCGGCGGAAATCGTAGCGCTGGCAGCGCGAGATGATGGTGGCGGGCACTTTGTGCGCTTCCGTGGTGGCCAGGATGAATACGGCGTGCTCGGGCGGTTCCTCGAGGGTCTTCAAGAGTGCGTTGAATGCCGACGCGCTGAGCTGGTGCACCTCGTCAATCACATAAATCTTGTAGCGCGATGCGGACGGCACCAGCCGGACGTTGTCGCGAATCTGCCGCACGTCTTCGACGCTGTTGTTGGAGGCGCCGTCGATCTCGAGGACGTCGATGTTGCGGCCGGCGGCGATGCTGGTGCAGTTCTCACATTCGCCGCAGGGGGCCGGCGTCGGGCCGTCCGAGGCCAGGCAATTGAGCGCCTTGGCCAGAATCCGCGCGGTGGTGGTTTTCCCGATGCCGCGCGAACCGATGAACAGGTAGGCGTGGCCGATGCGCCGATTCTCGATGGCATTCTGGAGGGTTCGTGTGATGTGCTGCTGGCCCACCACGTCGTCGAACGCCTGGGGCCGCCACTTGCGCGCCAAGACCTGGTAATGCCCTTCCGCCATTGCATCCCTCGCACCGATGCCGTAAGCCGCGCCCTGCGGCCACATCCCTTCGTCCCGCTGCCTGCGCCGGGGAACAACTAAAGCCCGCGCACCCACCGTCGAACGCTTACCCAGAGCGGCCTCGGGGCCGCTGGCTCGGGCCAGGCACCCCTACAGCACACGGGAAAAACCACTTGCGGCTGCTTCCGTCAGGACCTGACCGGGTTCAGCGGCTTCCCGTTGAGTAGGACCCAGCCGTCAACGCTACGTACCCCGCGCCTGACCAAAAAGTAAGACGCCCTCGGGTGGGAATTCGACCTCGCTAAAGCGGATTGCGAGTACAGGACACCGCTAACTTCCCGTCTAGCGCGGGCAAACTCAATAGTTGCGCCAAATCAGCGTAGTGCCCACTTTACCATTCAGGGCGGTGGACAGTCAATTTGGTGTGGCCGGCTTTGGCCGGGGCGCCGCCATGTGAATGGTTTCGGGGCAAGGTTGGACGGCGCGTGCACTGGCGGGAGTGGCGCGGCTGGCGCGGTTCTCTCTTGACTACGGCGGACCGCCGACCTACACTAATGAGGAGGGGCCTCTTGCATATTCGCAACATATGGAGCCTACTATTGTGGATAGCAAGGGGAGGGAGCCGCTTCGTGGCGGTGCGTGCGGAACATTGCAGGAACCGGAATCTATCCAAGCTGCCGTTGGAGGCATGCTGCGTTGATGGAACGAGAATGAACCTTTCGTCCAAAGAGCCTACGAAGAAACGTATTGGCGAACTGCTTATTGAAGCCGGTCTGGTGACGCGCGAACACGTCGAGGAGGCCCTCCGGAAACAGCGCGCCGAGGGCGGCAAGATGGTTGAACTGCTCATTGCGCTCGGGTGCCTGCAAACCGATGAATTTGTGCGGTTTCTGGCCCGGCATGGCGGTGTGCCCAGCATCGACCTCGCCCATTACGAAATCCCCAATCAGATCATCAGACTGGTGGATCGCGATTTCGTGATTAAGCACGAGGCCATTCCCATCGACAAACTGGGCAAGCTTTTGACGGTCGCGATGGTCTGTCCCCTTGACTCCGAAACCATTGAAGAACTTCAGCGGATGACGGAAAGCAAGGTGAAGCCGCTCCTGTGTTCGCCCGACGCCATTCGCATGGCCATCCAGCGCTACTACCCGGCGGAGGGGCCGAAGGCTGCCCGGAAGACCGACGCCCCCCGGCCCGACGTCGAAGGTCTGGAAGGCGTGCTGAGCCTGCGAAACGTGACGCGGCTGGTGCGCGAGATTGACTCGCTGCCAGCCCTTCCCGAGACCGTGCGCCGCGTGCGCGAATCGGCGTCCGATTCCACGGCATCCGTGAAGGAAATCGGGAAGATAATCTCGGGTGATCCTGCCGTGGCGGCCAAGATACTCAGTGTGGCCAATTCGGCCGCATACGGGTTTTCCCACCGGGTCGACAACGTTTCCCATGCCGTCTCGTTGCTCGGTCTTCGCGAAACGTACTCGATGGTGCTGTCGATGGCGATTGCCGACATCATGCAGGGTGCCAAGGGATTCGATTACAAGCGGTACTGGCAGCAGGCGGTGAACTGTGCGGCCGCGACGCGTCTGCTGGCGCAGGAGCATGGCCGTGGCCAGAACGGCGGAGCGTTCACCGCGGGTCTGCTCCACAATCTGGGCAAGCTTGCCCTGGCATATGTTGCCCCGAACGCCTATGCCCAGATTCCGCCAGACGTGTACGGCCACGCCCTGATCGAAGCCGAGCAGAAGACCTTTGGGATTGCCCATCCTGAGGCCGGGTACGAGCTGGCCTTGCACTGGGATTTGCCCGAACACCTCGCCGAACCCATCCGCTTCCATCACACCCCCGAGCAGGCTACGAAACATGTGGATATGGTCGCTCTGGTGGCCATCGCGGTGCTGATGGAGTATGCCTCCATGTCGCCCGACCCGAGTGACGACAGTCTTTTCGACGGTCACAAGGACCTGCTCGAGAAGGCGGAATTGGAACTCGAACGCACCAAGGCCGCCTATCACGCGTTTCTGGCGCGGCTCATCGACCTCTCCGCCGAGGTATTCACCGGATGATCGGGTTCGGGCAGCGCGGAGGGTTTCCCCCGTGCGCCTGCAAAATCTGCGCACTTGACGGCCGGATGCGCGGACTTTGCGCAGCCGTTGGCCGGTTTCCTGCCGGAATCGCTGGCACGTGGCTTGCTCATTAGCCAGGTGGAACACACACTGGCACCCTCTCCGGGCACGCGACCCCAAGGGGCGCCTGAAAGGAGGTCCACCATGAGGATGATACAGCGGTTCACGATTCCGGCGCTGGTTCTGGCGTTTGTACTGACAGCGCTGCCTGTGCTCGCGCAGGGCGACCAGGCGCCAGAAGACCCCAAAACGATGCTCGAGAACCCCGGCAGGGCACCCAGAAATGCGCCGCCCGCCGAGACAGCCGGGAAAGCCGAATCCCAGGACGGGACGCGGCAACGCGGATATGGCCGAAACCGGGGGCAGCGTTTCACCGATGCCGATGACGACGCTGTCCGCGCTGAGCGGCCCGAATGGGCCGGCCGCGGTCGCGGTTATGACCGTGGGCCCCGCGATATCGAC
>CAZFOG010000237.1:0-10210 GCA_964520685.1 uncultured Nitrospiraceae bacterium
CCCCTGGATTTCGGCCAAGACTACCCTATACTGTGCTGAGCGCGCAAGCCGTCGCGGGCGCTCGCCGCCCGTGCGCTCTCATCTTATCCGGATAACCTGAGGTCACGTGAGTGCAGCATTCTGCTTGGTGAACGCGGGTATGACCATCGAATCACGCATCGGGTGAGAGGGGGGAGGCACATTCCATTGTCCCTCCTGGGATCGCCGGGCGCCAGCTCGGCACTCTTCTTCCTCACGTCAACGGGGACACGCAGCCGCGCCGCGGACGGCGCTTTGAACTTGTTCCCGTTCGCCCCGTCTTTTTCTCTGCGTGCGCTGTGGCCTCTGTGGCAACTGTTTCCGGATATCCGCCACAGAGTCCACAGAGAAGCGCTAATGAGCGTGTCCTGGCCAACGGAGGGCGGGTATTCTTACCCGCCATTGCATCAACGCGCGGACCTGTCCGCCCGCGGCGTTTTACTGGATGGGTTGGAAGCCCCGTCCTTCCTTACCGGCGTGAGTCATGCGCAGGATACGCATGGCACCTCGATGGCCGCACTTGGTTGCCATGTGCCGTACGAAGGCGGCAGGGCGCGCCGGATTATTATCCTTCGGGTGCAGGCTGTGAATGGGCGGTGACGGTTTCGGCGGCATGGGTTCCGGGTTCGATGTCGCGGAGAGTCACGGTGAAGGTGGAGCCGGCGCCGGGTTCGCTCTCGACTTTCACGGTGCCTTCGTACAAATGGGCCAGTTTCTTGACGATGGAGAGGCCCAGGCCGCTCCCGAGTATGCCCGAGGTGCTGGCGTTCTTGATGCGCACGAAGTCGTTGAACAGTTTGGCCGCTTCTTCCCGGGTCATTCCAATGCCGGTATCTTTGACGGCAATGGTAATGCCTCCTTCATTCCGGACGAGGCTCACGTCCACCCGGCCTTGGTCCTTATTGTATTTGACAGCGTTGGATACGAGATTGTTGAGGATGATCTCGAGTTCGCCCCGGTCGGCCCAGAGGGAGAGGTCGCCCTCGGCGTGCACCTCGATGGCGATGTCGCGGGCCTGTGCGTCGGGGGCCATCGTTTCGACCGCGCGCCGTGCCATTTCACCGGCATCCACACGTTCGAGCTCGCGTTTCTTCTGGCCGGATTCGATACGCGTGAGATCAAGAAGGTCGCTGATCATCTTGCGCATGCCGTGGATGCGATCGATGGAACGGTGAACGATCTGGTCCACCACTTCCGGATTGTCGCCGACGGTGCCGTCGCGCAAGACGTTGAGATAGCCCTCGACGGCGTTGATGGGCGCTTTGAGTTCATGGGCGAGAACGGAGATGAACTGGAAGCGGACCTGGCGCTTCTCCTGGGCCAGTTTCCGGGCCTGGCGTGCCACCATAAGGTGTTTGGCCGCCTTGGTGACGGTGTTCTTGAGTTCGGTCGGGGTGAACGGTTTGGCGAGGAAATCGTAGGCCCCCTGCTTGGTCGCCCGGACCGCCGTCTCGATGGAAGCATAGGCGGTGATCATGACCGTGAGGGTCTCGATGTCTTTCTTGTGCAGTTCCTCGAGCACGTCGAGGCCGCTGATGCCGGGAAGCTTGAGATCCAGCAGGAGGATCTGGGGCGGACTCGCATCGATCTTCTGGAGCGCTTCTTCTCCGGTCTCGGCCTGCTCCACCTCGAAGCGGACGGACTCGTCCACGTCGGGTATGTCGACGCTGAAATCGCGCAATGCGCGGGCAACACCCATGCGCATGCCCATTTCATCGTCGCAAACCAGCAGTTTCAGCGTTTCCATGCTGCCCCCCTCCACCGAAATCTTCAAGTCCGTGTCGAGAGCGCACGGCGCTATGGCCGCCGCGGAAGCTATTGTATCGCCTTGTGGCACGTAATGTCTCGGTTGGGCGTGTGCGGGGCGGTTAGTGGACCAGCCGCTCGATCTCACGCCGAAGTTGTTCGAAGCGCACGGGTTTATCAAGCAGGGCGTCGGCCTTTACCCAGGCGCGCTCCTCGTCCGTTGCCGCGTCGAATTCCATACCCGTTTCGTTGGTGACCCCTGTGCAGATGACGACGGGGCACTCGGGGTACGTCCGTTTAATCTCCCGGCACAAGGTGAAGCCGGCATCCATCTCTTCCATCATGAGGTCGATGACGGCGATGTCGGGTTTGTTGCCGCGAAGGAGATTGCGAGCCTCTTTCGAGCCTCCCGCGGTGATTACCTTGTATCCTGCCGCCTCGAGCTGAACTTTCTGCTGAAACAGGAAATCCTCATCGTCGTCTACTACCAGAATCGTCTTGTTTTCGTTGCTCATCACGTCTTCCCGTCTATGGTAATTGCCATTGCTGGCCGTTGCTGTTTCCCGTCTTTCAGGTCTCCTGCAATAAACAGACTACAATACAATATCTCCACCGGGAATGAAACTTTTGGGCGTTAACCGCGCTTTACGGCTAGGCGCCCAGCAGTTCTTCCTCGGTTCCCAAGGCGGTACTCATGGCTGCCGTATCGGGTCCGCCCGCCTGGCCGTGTCGTGGCAGGGAAACCGTGAACGCCGTGCCTGTCGGGCCTTTGGCGGGGTCGGAATTCGACTCGACGCGAATATCGCCCCGGTGCATTTTCACGATGCCGTAGGTCACGGCGAGCCCGAGGCCGGTTCCAACGCCCAGTTGCTTCGTCGTGAAAAAGGGGTCGAATATCCGCGAGAGATGCTCTTTCGCTATCCCCGTCCCCGTGTCGATGATGCTGAACTGCACCCGGGCGTCGTCATCGGTAATCCGCACGGTGAGGGTGCCGCCGTTCGGCATGGCGGCGAACGCATTGCCGATAAGGTTTGTCAAGACTTGGGTCATCTGATCGCGGTCGATTTCCGCAATCGAATCGCTCGCCTCGTTCTCGAAGTGAATTTCGATATTCTCGGGCGGGGTATTGGCGCGCAACACGCGCTCGATTACGTCGCCGATGGCCACCGATTCCAGGATAACCTTATTCTGGCGCGCAAAGTGGAGAAGCCCCGCGACGATTTTTTTACACCGGTCGGCATGCTCGGAGATCATCCGGAGATCTTCGAGCATTTGCGCGTTCTGGCCGAATTCGTCTTTCAGAATATGGGCATACATGAGCACGATACCCAGCGGATTGTTCAATTCGTGGGCGATACCCGCTGCAAGTTGCCCCATGCTCGCCAACTTTTCGGACTGGACGAGGGCGCTGCGCGCCTCCGCGAGCTGTTCGTTCGAGTCATTGAGGTCATGAATGGTTGTGGCAAGCTGTTCGATGGTGTACGGGAGGCACATCTCGGTCTCGGCGAGGCCCTTGTAGATGGCGATGGCATGCTCGCGACAGGTCTCGTACCCGCAGGCGCCGCAATTCAGTTCGTCGCCGGGCGAGAACTTGCCCATGCGCTCCATAATTCCTTTGAGTTGATCCTCCGAAGGCACGGGGATGCGCTGGTCGTCCGCCCGGTACGTGCGGCTGAGATCCAGTGCGTTGAATTCCTGCATGGCAGCCGACCACCGCGCTTCATCGACTTTCTGCATGCGCTGGCGGACGTACGTGCTCACGCGGAACCGGCGCACATACTGCGGGTCCTGGCTGGTGGTGCCTGGCCCCATAATGCATCCCTTGCAGGCAAGTGTCTCGAGGAGGCGGACATCCAGGCAGCCGGCCGCGAATTCGCCGATCGCCTCGGGGAAATCGACGCGCCCGTCGGCCACCACCACGTTGCTTTCCACGAGGTCTTCGGAAATGCTGGCCGCCTGCAGCAGCCCGCGGCTGACCGGGAAAAGGCCTCCAAAGCGGGCGTGGGGCGGGTCGAAATCACTGGGCTCGACCGATTCGGGCATAATGTTGCGCTCGCGCAACATGGTCCGGAGCTCGGCAAACGTCAGGGCGCTCTGGACTTCTTCCGGCAATTCTTCGCTCGCGATCTCTCCCTTTTTCGCAATGCACGGTCCGATGAACACGATCTTCAGGCCGTTTCCGTGGCGTTGGTGCAGAACCCGCGCCATGGCGACCATGGGGGAGACGATGGGGGCAAGCGCATTTACCATATCCGGTTGGTACCGCTGCACGTATGCCACGATCGCCGGGCACGTGGTGGCGATGAACCGTTTGTCGCGGGTGGACTCGATCAGTTTCCGGTAACGGTCCGCAACAAGGTCCGCCCCGAAAGCGACCTCGGTGACGTAATCGAAGCCGAGCGCGCGCACCATGCCGACCACCCGTTCATAGCCAGTCTCTCCGAATTCCACCGGAAAACTTGGAGCCAGAATGGCCGCCACCTTGGACTCGCCGCTCAAAAGCGCTTCGACTTCTCTCGTCGAGTCGAGAACCTGCTTTGCATTTTGACTGCAGACACGAACGCAATTGCCGCAACCGATGCACCGCTCACAGATCACCTCCGCCTGGCCCTCAACGATCCGGATCGCCTTCGCGGGACATTCCCGCACGCAGGTGAAGCAGACGCGGCACCGTTCCTTGATGGTCGTTACAAGCGGTATGTTTGCGGCGTTTCTCATGGGGTTCCTTACACCAAAACCTCGCGCTTGGCGTAGTGGGTGTGGAGGAGCTCATGGCTCTTTTCCCCGAGGGGCTCACCCAGGAATTCCTGATACAAGCGCTGGATGGACGGGTTGCCGTGGGAGGTGCGCACGGGCTCGTCTCGATCAATCGCATACAGGGCCTGCATGCGCGCGCGGATGGCGTCCGGATTGGCGTTCAATGGCTGTCCGCCGCCCGCAATACACCCGCCCGGGCACGTCATCACTTCGATGAAGAGGATGTCGTCGCGCCCATTGCGGATTTCCTCGAGCAGGGTACGGGCATTCTGGAGGCCGCTCACGACGGCCACGCCCACGTCATTCCCGTTAATGTTCAGCCGGGCTTCTTTCCGGCCTTCGAAACCGCGCACGGCCTCGACTTTCAGATCATCGAGTTCACCGCCCGTGAGCAGGTGATACGCGGTGCGGATGGCCGCCTCCATGACGCCCCCGCTTGTTCCGAATATTTTCCCGGCCGTGCTACGCTCGCCAAAGGGTGTGTCGGGGCGCTCGGGCGTCAGGGACTGGAGATCCAGGCCGCGCATTCGGATTAACCGCGCCAGTTCCCGCGTGGTCAGCACGGCATCGACGTCGGGGATGCCGTTTCGCCCCTGTTCGGGCCGTCCGGCCTCGAATTTCTTGGCCACGCAGGGCATGATAGCCACGCTGAAAATTTTGTCGGGGGCGATGCCTTCGCGCTCCGCAAAGAACGATTTGATGACCGCGCCGAGCATCTGCTGCGGGCTCTTGCAGGTCGAGAGATTGCCGAGCATCTCGGGATAGAACTCCTCCACGAACTTGATCCATCCCGGGGAGCAGCTCGTCATCATGGGCAGCTTGCCCCCGGTGCGGATGCGGTGGGCCAATTCCGACGCTTCCTCCATAATGGTCAGGTCTGCCGAAAAGGCGGTGTCAAACACGCGGTCGAAGCCCAGCCGGCGCAACGCCGTCACCAGCATGCCGTCGACATCCACCCCGGGCTTGAGCCCGAATTCCTCACCCAGGGTGACCGACACGCTGGGCGCATGCTGCGCAACCACCAGCATCTCGGGGTCGGCGATGGCGTTCAGCACCTCCTTGATGTAGCTCTGCTCGCGCAATGCGCCGGTGGGGCACACCATGATGCACTGCCCGCAATTGACGCAGCTCGATACATTGAGCCCTTCACCGAAGGCCGTGCCGATCATCGCCCTGCTGCCGCGGCCGATAAAATCGATGGCTGCGACGCCCTGTACTTCTTCACACACCCGCACGCATTTGCCGCATAGAATGCATTTGGCCGGGTCGCGGACAATGGCGGGGTTGGATGAATCGACGTGATACTCGTTCTTGCCGCCCGCGTAGCGCCGCTCGCGCACGCCGAGCTCGTTGGCAAGGCCCTGCAGTTCGCAGTTTCCGCTCCGCACGCAATAGAGGCAGTCATCGGGGTGATTGGCCAACAACAGCTCGATAATCGTCTTGCGCGCCCGCAACGCCCGCGGCGAATGGGTCTGAACCTTTATGCCGTCTCGTACCGGGTAGGCACAACTTGGGACCAGCGTGCGTTCTCCTTCGACTTCCACCACGCACATCCGGCACGCCCCCGTCGGAAACAGGTTTTCCATATGGCACAGCGTCGGAACCGTGATGCCGTTGCGTTTCAGCGTATCGAGCAGCATCTCGCCGTTCTTGGCTTCGATCTTCCGGTTATTGACTTCTATAGTGACCATTGCCTTCCCTCATTTCATCGCGTTGCCGCGCTATTTTCGTCCCATGCGGTACAGTGCCGAGCCTTCATGCCAATCCTCGAAGGCATCCGAGGCGAAGACGCTCAACGCGACCTCGCTCTCGCGCCGTTCACGGTCTATTTCGTCCGCGCCGGGCACCCGCAACCGCGCGGCGTGGGTTGGGCACACATCCACGCAGGTACCGCAACCGATGCACTTGTCTTCAATGATGTAATGGATCTTTTTCGGCACGCCCACGATGGCGCCGTGAACCGGGCACCGCTGCGCGCACAAATCGCAACCGTCGCATAAATCCGCGTCGATTTCGAAGGTGCGCAGTTCGGGGCACACTCCTGCCGGGCACCGCCGTTCGTATACGTGGGCCTCGTATTCGTCGCGGAACCAGCGCAACGTGCTCAGCACCGGATTGGGGGCGGTTTGGCCGAGACCGCACAGACTCGTATCGCGGATGACTTCCGCGGTGCGGTTGAGCATGATCACGCCCTTGAACCGCTCGAGGGCCTCGAACTTCGATTCACCCTTGCGGCCCCGCGTGATGCGCTCGAGGATCTGCAGCATACGCAGCGTGCCCTCACGGCACGGTATGCATTTGCCGCAGCTTTCCCGCTGGATGAATTCCATGAAGAACTTGGCCACGTCGACCATGCACGTATCTTCATCCATGACGACCAGCCCGCCGGAACCCATCATCGCGCCGACGGTCTTCAGTGATTCGTAGTCGATCTTGATATCGAGGTGTTGTTCGGGGATGCACCCGCCGGAGGGTCCGCCGATCTGCACCGCTTTGAATTTCTTCCCGTTCGGAATGCCGCCGCCGATGTCGAAGAGTACTTTCCGGACGGTCGTTCCCATGGCCACCTCAACGAGACCCGTTAGAGCGATCTTGCCCGAGAGAGCGAAGACCTTGGTGCCCTTGCTGGTTTCCGTGCCCAGGGACGCAAAGGCCTCGGCTCCCCCGGCCGCGATGCCCGGGATGTTGGCCAGCGTCTCGACGTTGTTGATGATCGTGGGCTTGTCAAACAGGCCCCGTACGGCCGGGAACGGCGGGCGCGGGCGCGGCATTCCGCGTTTGCCCTCGATGCTGTTGATCAGCGCCGTTTCCTCGCCGCAGACAAAGGCGCCGGCGCCCATCTTGATGACGATCTCGAGACTGAACCCGCTGTCCTGGATGTTCTCGCCCAGGAGGCCGTATGCCTTTGCTTCGGCAATCGCGTGTTTCAGGCGCTTGATGGCCAGCGGATACTCGGCGCGGATGTACACGTAGGCCTTGGTGGCGCCAATCGCATACGCCGCGATGGCCATGCCCTCGAGTAAACGGTGCGGATCGCCCTCGATCACGGCCCGGTCCATAAAGGCGCCCGGATCGCCTTCGTCGGCATTGCACACCAGGTATTTCTGTTCGCTTTCCGTCGCGAGGGCGAACTTCCATTTCTTGCCCGTCGGGAATCCGCCGCCGCCCCGGCCGCGAAGCCCGCTCTTTTCCACCATGTCGCACACTTCGGCGGGCGTCATGGAATGGATGACCTTGGCCAGGGCCTTGTAGCCCCCGCTGGCCACGTATTCCTCGATGCGCGAGGGATTGATGATACCGCAGTTCTTGAGCACCCATCGGGTTTGGGGCGCGAAGAAGGGGTGTTCCGCCAGCTTGTCCACATTCGGCCACGGCGCCACACCGTTCGCACTGAACTGCCCCAGAACCATGTCCGTGGGTATCTTGCCTGCCAGAACGCTTTCCAGCAGGGGCTTGACCTTGTCTTCCGTCACCTGCTTGAAGGCCACGCGCGCTTTGCCCGGCAACTGGATGTCCACCAGGGGTTCGGCGGCGCACAATCCGATACACCCCACCTCCACGATTTCGGCGTCGATATTGCGCAACCGGAAGAAGGTGCGCATCGCGCCGAGGGTCTTTCCCGCACCGGCGCCCAGCCCGCACGTGCCCGCGCCGACGTAAATGACCGGGCGCTCTACGTGTTCGCGCCGCAACACCCGAAGCTGTTCCTCGTAGCGTGCCCGCGTGGCGTCGTCGAAGTCCTGCGCCTGACCGCATGCAAAATCAAGGAGGCCTTTTTGGACCGCTGTATGTTCCATTGCTTCGCTTCCCTTAGTCTTCATCTTCAGCCGCTTCCCGGAGTTCGTCCATTATCCGCCGCACTTTCTGGGGTGTCAGGTTCGCATGGAACTCCCCATTGATGCAGATCACGGGGGCCAGGCCGCACGCGCCGATGCAGGCCACGACTTCCATGCTGAACAGCCCGTCCCGGGTTGTCTTGCCCGGTTCGAGGTTCAACTCCTGGCGGACCGCATCGAGCACGCCCAGTGAGCCCTTTACGTGGCAGGCAGTGCCACGGCATACCTGAATGTGATACCGCCCCAACGGCTGGAAGCGGAACTGGTTGTAAAACGTCGCCACGCCGTAGATCTTGCTCGACGGTAGCTTTAGATGCGCGCCAATGCGTGCGATGGCTTCCCGCGACAGGTAGCCGAGCGTCTCCTGCACCTCCTGCAACAGGGGGATCAGGGCGTCTCGCCCTGCATCGGGATACCGCTCGAGAATTTCCTCAATGTCCGGCTGCACCGCCGTCTGCCCGGTATTCGTAGTCATGAAGTCACTTCCTTCTGCGCCGACTGCAGGCCGGCGAAAAATGCCACCTTCTCCAACGACATGCTCAGGTCCAGATTCTCGATGTACACGTGGGGCGGCACCCACACGTGGGTGGGGGCAAAGTTCAACAGGCCCACCACGCCCGCTTGGCACAACCGGCGCGCCGTGTCCTGCGCCACCGATGCCGGCACCGCGATAATGCCTATCCCGATACCTTCCGCCTGCACGATCGCCTCCATCTGCTGCACCGGATAGCACCGGCATCCGTGTATCACGCGGTTCACCTTGGCCGGATCATTGTCGAATGCCGCAACGATGGGGATTCGCGGATTCCGCCGCGGCGAAAACGCCATTAAGGCACGGCCAAGATTCCCGATCCCCACCAGCGCCACTTTCTGCGCATCCGAGTGAAACAGGAACTCGCTGATACTCGCCGCCAGGGCTGCCACGTCGTAGCCGCGCACCGGACTTCCGGAATAGCCCGTGGCCATCACATCCCGGCGCACCTGCGCCGCCGTGCACCCCGATTTCGAGGCCAGCTCGTGGCTGAACACGTGCTGCTGCCCCGCGTCCTGCATGTCTTGCAGTACCCGGCGATATACACTGAGCCTGGCGACGGTTTTATCGGAAATCACGACACCACCTCGTGGTTTGCGGAAACACTGTGAAGGGATTCACGCTGTGATTTGTTTCACAAATACTATACCACTCTGGAACGGCCTTGTCAAGGGAAATCGTGACTTTTTGTCACGATTTGTTTAACGTGGGTATTGCGTGTTGTATCAGGGTGTTACGACGGGCCTGGCCCAGTTGCGATGACGTGGAGGAAACCGTTGTCCGCGCAAACCGGATTTTTGCCCTCCAACCCAAGCTGTGGGGGCCAGCGCGGAAATCGAGTATGAAACTCTGGAAAAACCAGACACCAGTAAGGGCCGTTTCCACGGACAGCGGCCACTCTTCGCCTGGCGGCACCTCACTTGCCGACAAGCCGACTCGGGGGGGAAATCCCTGGTCCCGGTACGCGCGGCTCTTACGGGGTTCCTCCCCCTGCGAACCCTGTCATCACCCAAGTGCGGTAGAAGGCGTCCGCGGTTTGCCCATCTCAAGTCGTGTTTGGCACAGCATCCCTACACGAAGTTCGGTTGTGACGAATGCTCAGGATGCTGAAGTGTATTCGCATGGCCTATCATGCGCCAGAAATGCTCCGGAAATGGGTTGACAGTACTGACCAATCGTCATAATATTGATACGCATGATTTATCGACCATATGGGCAAAAACTGAGGAGGCTTGTTTCACATGAAAAGACAGGGATTCACACTCATTGAGCTCCTGGTGTGATCGCGATCATTGGGATATTGGCGGCGATATTGCTGCCT
>CAZFOG010000238.1:0-8250 GCA_964520685.1 uncultured Nitrospiraceae bacterium
GGAAACGCTGGCGGCCATCATCGCCGATGAGATGGCCATCGGCGTCATCAACAACAAAACCACGGCCGTCCGGATCATCCCCGCGCCGGGCAAGAAAGTGGGTGACCGGGCGGTATTCGGCGGTTTGTTCGGCCAGGGCGACGTGGTGGATGTGCGCAATGCCGGAAGTTCCAGCCGTTTTGTCGAGTACGGAGGGCGCATTCCGGCGCCGTTGCACAGTCTCAAGAATTAGGCTCCCATGTAGTTCTCTTGTCCCGCAAGATTCTTATCCGGAGGTGAATTGTGGATCGCGTGCAATTGAAGTCATGCTGTAAGACCCGCCGCATCTGCTGGGGAACGGTTGTCCTCGAATACACGGTGCCTCACACGGTGCGTACATTTGCACAGGCAGGGTATGAATGGCTGTGGCTCGATCTCGAACACAATGCCATCGGCATCGAAACCGTGCTCGAGCTCGTCCGTACCGCCCAGGACGTGGGCATTGCGACAATCGTGCGCGTTCCGCAGGCCGAATATGCCCACATCGCGCGCACCCTGGATACGGGTGTTGACGGCATCATGGTACCGCGCGTGGAAACGCCCGAGCAGATGCGGTACATCGTGGATTGTGCGAAGTTTCCGCCTGTCGGGAAGCGTGGATTCGGCATACGCACCACCGCGTTCGGAAAACACACCATGTCCATCGGCGAGCGCATCGCCGACCAGAACGATACGCGCCTGGTGTGTATCCAATTGGAGAGCCCCCAGGCGGTTGCCAATGCCGAGGCGATCATAGACGCCGCTGGTGGTCAGCTGGATGCCGTCTTTATGGGCCCCGCGGATTTTCAGGTAGCCATCGGAAAGCCCGACCAGCAGAACCCGCCCGAGCTCGACGAGGCGGCACGGAGGGTATCGGCCATCTGCGCCGAGCGGAACATAGCCAATGGCGTGCCCGTGGCGACGCTCACCGGGGCGCGGTGGTGGCTCGAGCGCGGCTTTACCATGCTCACGTTTGCATGCGATGACATGTTCCTGGCCAACACCGCCCGCGAGGCGCGCGCGGCCCTCTCAGACCTCGAACGCGAGGTCACCGGATCGCGCGGGAAATGAGCCGGGCTGCTTACCCCCGGCTGGTGAGAGCGTCCCAGGAAGCAAAAAACTGACGCACGTTCTCGGGCTTGCCGCCGGGCCCGAATTCGCATTGGGCGATACAGCCGCCATTCTTCCAGAGCGTCCGGTGGACGCTGCGGACGGCGTTATCGATTTCCTCGAGGGTAGCGTGGGGGAGGAGATGCTGGCGGTCAATCTCGCCCCAGAACGTAATCTTGCCGGCAAAGGGAGCCAGGTTCTCCACACCCATGCAGAAGAGCTGCGAATTGAGCGCGTCGAGGCCAAGCTCGATCAGATCAGGGTAGATGGCAAGGGTGTGCCCGTCGGAGTGCATGAACACCTTCTTGCCCGCCCCATGGGCAATCTGTATGTAATCACGGTATAAGGGTTTGAAGACTTCCCGCCACAAGGCCGGGTCGATCAGGAGCGCATTCTGGGCCCCCCAGTCGTCCATGAAGTTTAACGCGTTCACGTCCGTGGCTGCCCAAGTCTCCAGCAATTCGCAGTAGAACGCGTGCATTTCGCGGACAAATGCCGTCATTTCCCGCGGCGGATCAAGCAGGTCGAGGTAGAGATTGGCCGTGCCCCGCAGGAACTGCAACTGCTCGAACGGCCGCGGGCAACATCCTCCGGTTACAAACTTCTCGGACTGTCCGCAGAACCGGTTCACCTTGTCTGCGTCAATGGTCAGCCATTCGCGTGGGAAATGCACCCGGGCGGTATCGGTGGCCCAATCCTTGATGAGCGGGTCCTTGACCTCGCCGATGACGCCTTCCTGCACATTCTCGAAGACGCAGCCCCACTCGTCGGTGTAGCGGCCGATGGCATGAGGCTCGCCGGAGGTCCTGGCGACTTCGCGATGATGCCCCGGGGCTCCGGCAAGGTCGTCGGGAAAATCGCGCCGGATTACCTGAATCGCGTCGGGATAATGTTTCTCCGCCCAGGGGAGGCTCCAGAGATTGCGGGGCGCCCGCGGCGGATTCTCGAAGTTCAGCGTCTGGTACACAATTTCCCGGGGTGTCGCGGCCATGTGACTCTCCTTGCCCATGAGCTCCCGCGTCTGCGTGGCAACTCAGTATGCGCGTGGCAATGGTACGGAATACATCGTGGCGATTCAACGCATCGCGAGGGTCTGTAGTCGGCTTGGCGAGGTGTACGAAGCGCATCCACCGCCTCGCAATATTCACAACTGAGTCCGGTGTTTCATCATCGGCGCCAGAGTTGCGCGCCTCAGAAGTCATTGCTTCACAAACAATTACGCAGGCCGCCGACTGCGACGCCGCCCGCGGCCCGTACACCAGGCCGAACCTGTGGGCGGATGCCAAGGGGAATATCGCCGCGCGAGGAACGCTGGCGGTCCATTTTGGGTGCTTCTGGTGTATTATAGGCAGTGCGGGAACGATTTCCCGTGGATGAAGCGATGAACCTTGCTGCGGAAGTGCCAATGCTGATTCGAGGTGTATCCTTCGAGGGCTACATGGCTGCGAACAAACCGCAGAAGTGCGACGCCGGCGAATTCCTTCATCAGGTGTACGAAGATCCCCAATCCGCTGGCGTTACCAACCCCCATGCCAGTGTTGTGTCTTGCAGCATGACCAGGTTCTCGATTTGTTTCAGCGAAGGCATCGTCCCGCGGGTTTCTGACGCGATGCCACAGGAATTGCACGGGCCGGGGCCTCGATGACGGCCTCGTCTTGCGCCCGCACGACAATGCGAGTTCGTGTTGTATCAACTTGGAGGGCTACTCATGATCACACACGACGACCTGCAGAAGCTGATCCATTATGCTGCGAACGAGGGACACAACGTGCTGAGCGTTTACCTGAATGTCGACCAGGGACGCGCCGCCAATCTGAACCGCGAATTCGAGGTGCCACTGCATAATATGTTGCGGGAAATCGAGAGCAGTATCAGCGATTCGCGGGAACGCGCAGAATTCCGAGGGTGTGCCGCGCGTGTGCGTGAGTATGTCGCGGAGTATCGCCCGATTGGTCGCACGCTTGCCCTGTTCGCGGATTTGTCGCAGGGTTTCTTTTGGGCGCGGGATTTTCGTATGTCGATAGAAAGCCAGGCCCGGTGGCTTCCTCGTCCGTTTGTGCGGCCCTTTCTCGAGGCGCGCGATGAGCATGCCCGGTATGTCGTGGCACTGACCGATCGCGGCAAGACACGGCTTCTGACCGTTTGTATGGGGGAAGTGGAGGGAGAAACCGCATTGGCCGCCGAGGAGGACGTGCGCCAATTTGATGCTTCGGGAAAGGACCAGATGGGGTCGCAAATGCGGTTTCAGCGGAGTGCGCAGGAGCACGCGAAGCACCATCTCAAGAACGTCGCCGGGGCGCTGAAGGAGCTGGATAAGAATACGCAGTTCGACCGGCTTATCCTCGGGGGCCCCTCGAGGACCGTGGCCGATTTGGAGCGCCTCTTGTCCGAGCCCCTGAAACAGCGAATCGTGAGCACCGTCACGCTGCCTGTCGAGGCCGATACAAACACCGTGCTCGAGGAAACATCACGGGTGGATGCCGATTTCGAGCGCCGAAGCGAAATGGCATTGACCGAGGATTTACTGACGGCCGCAGCCAAGAACCGCCTGGCGACGACCGGACTGTCGGGGACCGT
Organism: uncultured Nitrospiraceae bacterium; assembly: GCA_964520685.1. Lineage (GTDB taxonomy): Bacteria > Hydrogenedentota > Hydrogenedentia > Hydrogenedentales > SLHB01 > UBA2224. The sequence goes on from CAZFOG010000238.1 coordinate 3,706, forward strand.
TAAGGCAACCGTGGAAAAGCGAGTGCGGATGCTGGTGTATCCGCGGGATCTCGTTGTGTTTGCGAAAGACTGCCCATCCGTTCCCACAAACGGCGGCTCAAGCGTCGATCTGACTGACTTTTGGGGCGAGTCCATCAAGCCCGATGAGAATCTTCTCGATTTGCTGGTCGAAAACACCGCCCGCGAAGGGGGCAAGGTCGAGGTCTTGCACGGCGAGGCCGGGATGCGTCTCAAGAAGGCCGGGGCGGGTATTGGGGCGTTCCTGAGATACTGAGGCCCGTGGCCTCGGCGCCGGATGACGAACGCCCGCCGCGTCAGCCGCCGGCTGCGCCTGACACGTGGCGGAGTTCGCCGTCCAGAATCGTGTGTTGCCCCGGTGAGGTTGCGAACTCGAGAGTCTCGCTGCCGTACCGCAGCGCGCAGGGGTTGCCCAGGCGCGAGTGAACGGTTACAGATGCCAGCGCGCCATTGGCCCAGGCCACATCGAGCTCGAATCCGCCCCGCGCGACAAGTCCAGTGACCGAGCCGTCCGCCCACGCCTCAGGCAGGGCAGGAAGCAGGACGATTTCGCCGGTGTGACTCTGGAGGAGCATTTCGGCGATGCCTGCCGTGCCGCCGAAATTGCCGTCGATCTGAAAAGGCGGATGGTTGTCGAAGAGGTTTGTTAAGGTCGATTTCTGCAAGAGCAACTGCACGTTTTCGTGAGCGGCTTCTCCGTCGTGCAGCCGCGCGAAGAAATTGATGAGCCACGCCCGGCTCCAGCCCGTGTGCCCGCCACCGTGCTCGAGCCGGTACTCGAGGGATGCTCGAGCCGCCGCCGCGTATTCGGGAGTCCCGCTCAGCGTGAATTGCCGGCCGGGGTGAAGTCCATAAAGATGCGACATATGGCGGTGGCCCGGTTCGGCTTCCTCGAGATCATGCCGCCACTCCTTGAGACGTCCGTCCGCGCCGATTTCAGGCATGGCGAGTCGTGCCAAGACATTGGCGACTCGATTGGTGAAGTCATCCTCGATGTCCAGCACAGCGGCGGCTTCGAGGCAGTTGGTGAAGCTGTCCCAGACGATCTCCTGGTCCATGGCGCAGCCCATCGACAGGCTGACCCTTTGCCCATCTGGAGTATGAAACGTGTTTTCCGGCGAGGTGCTGGGTCCTGAGACCAGTCTGCCGCTTACGGGGTCCTCGATGAGCCAATCCAGGTAGAAAAGCGCGGCGTCTTTGAGCATGGGGTAAGCGCGTTCCGCCAGGAAGGCTTTGTCGCCCGTATACCGGTAGTGCTCCATGAAATGCTGGGCGCACCAGCCTCCCGCCATGGGCCACATGCCCCACACGACCTGTCCGTGTGGCGTAGTCGAGTGCCACGCGTCGGTGGTGTGATGGGCCGTAAATCCAGCGCACTCATAGGTTGTCCGGGCAGTTTTCCGGCCGCATTTGGCGACACCCTCGATAAAATCGAAGAAGGGAAGATGGCATTCCGAGAGGTTGGTGACCTCGGCGGGCCAGTAGTTCATCTGGAGGTTGATGTTGATGTGATAGTCGCTGTCCCACGGGGCCTCCATGTGTTCGTTCCAGATACCCTGCAAGTTGGCGGGCAGGTTCCCCGGGCGCGACGATGAAATCAGCAGGTAGCGTCCGAATTGAAAGTACAGCGCGGCCAGGTTGGGATCGATGCGGCCTTTCTTGACCTCGGCAAGGCGTTGGTCCGTGGGCATGTCTATGTCGGGTGCGGGGCCGAGGTCGAGCGCAACGCGGCGGAACAATCGCTTGTGCTCGGCAACCGCGTCGGACCGCAACTCGTCATAGGGTTTTGCCGCCGCGCGCGCCAACGTGTCTGTGCATGCCAAAGCCAGATCGCGGTCGAGCGGCGAACCCGGCGCTTTGCGGTTATAGTTGGTAGCCGCGGCCAGGAGCAGGGTGAGCGCAGTACCCTTTTTCAGCACGAGCCGGGCGCCGTCTGCCCGCAGCGTGCCCCCTTCCGGGAGCGCCTGAACATGGGATTCAAAGATCACGCCCTTGTGAAGTCCTTTCTGCGAGGCTTGTCCGGACATGACCAGCCGGTCATTGCTCGGCGCGGTCGTCTCGGCGCCCTCCGGACGCACAAGGGAGATCTCGACGTCAAGCGTGCCCGGTTGGGAGGCCGAAAGGCGCACGGCGAGCACGTCGTCGGCCGCGGACGCGAATACCTCGCGCGTGTACGTGATTTCGTTCACGGTGAACCGGGTGGCCGCAATGGCCGAGTCCAGGTCCAGTTCGCGCCGGTAATCCTGGATTTTCTGGGGCAAGTTCTTCATGGAAATCCGCAGGTCGCCGAGGGTCTGGTAGCTGCGCGGCGTGATGGGCTCGCTCATGATCTCGCGTTGTACCAGTGCTTCACCTTCGGCGTACTTGCCCTCGAAGAAGAGCTTGCGCGCCTCCGCGATATGCCGGGCAGAGCCGGTCTTGTCGGTGTAGGCGCCGTACTCGCCCGCCCAGACCGTCTCCTCGTTCAGCTGGATACGCTCCTCTTCGCTCCCGCCGAAGACCATGCCGCCCAAACGGCCGTTGCCTACGGGCAGGGCCTCGACCCAATGCGCGGCGGGCTCGCGGTACCAGAGGACGAGGGGTGCGGCGGGGTCGGCAGCGGCCGGGGCGGCAAGCCAAAGGGCCAGTAGACATGTTGTGGATGCCATGGGTGTCTCCCTGTGTTCTGAGCTGAGCGCGTACCGTTTCGCACCACGCGGTAATTACCGTACGTTCTTGTCCGGCGAAATTCAATCGCTCGCACAAGTGGCCGGGTTGCGAGACCCCTCCGTGGTGGAAGCGTTGGGTTGTATGAGCATGTTCGGTTATAAATAGGGGTACCGTGCACTCGACAGGATTGCCTTTTACCGGGAGACGACACCATGTTCAGCAGAATGACCGCCCTGTTTCTCACGACACTCATGGCTGCGGCGTCCGTTGCACAGGGCCAGCTGCAGGACGCCAGCGTGATCATTAGTGAACACGCCGAAGACACCGAGAAGGGCCGGCATGTTATACAGGATGTGTCGCTCGCGACCGCCACAGCAAGCTACACGCTCCGGCACGAATACATCGAGCGCGAGGACGACCCCGCACGCATCGAATTCGCCAAATGGGCCCCGACGGTTGGCTATGTGCCTGTCGGCATCGCCGGGCCTTCCATGGAGAATTGGTACAACCAGGGCTTCTTTCAATGGACCTTCGACGGGTTCAACATCAACGATTACAAGGCTGAGGCCCGGGTCATTCGCGAGTATGGCCAGGACGCTATGATGGAGTTTGTATGGGACACCCCGAAGGTGAAGGCGGTGGCGCGGTTCGCTGTCACCTCACAGAGCGACAAGCTGCTGTTTTTCGGGCGCTATGAACCCAAGGAAGAGATCAAGGAAGTAAGGCTGCGGTTGATGGCCTATCCCGCGACCTTTGATAAACCGTGGAACCGGCGCATGTCGAGCAAGGTGCGCACTCTTGCCGAGGGGACGGCCCAGCTCGATTTGCAGCAGGAACGCTGGGTGCTCTTCGAGGACGTCGAGCCCGGGCGGACGGGTTCGGGGCCGGCGGGGCTGCTTCTGGGCGATGCCGATGCCTATTCGAGCGTGTCCGTCAGCGGGATCGGAGGATACGCCGAGTATACGGATCTCGTTATGAAACCCGGCCGGCGCAGTTTCGCACTCGGCTTCTACGAATGTCCCTCGATGCCCGATTATGAGGAAACGCGGGAGTATTTCCGGCGTCTGGCCGATGCGGAATCCAACGCTCTGGCCGTGTTGGCCGGGGCGGATTGGGACAAACCGCTCGCCCCGCTGCCGGTGGACCAGGAACGCGTCGCCCACATCCGCGCTGCCGATGAGGCGAGCCTGAATCGTCCCGCGGAATACTGGAATGCGGTCCCCAAGCCGCTGGACTTTCCCTGGGCGGCGAATCTGTCCGGAGAACCCGTACGTGCGGCGTTGCTCGTTTCGAGGTGGTCCGCATACGACACCATGGAACTGGCGCGTCGCTTCGAAGTGAACGTACGCCACCAGTATTTCGATTCCGACTCCGCGATCACAAACGCCGGAAACTGGCCCTATCGCGGTCAGACCGGTATAGGGCCCCTCAACACAAGCCTGGCCGTGCGTAACGCGGTGCGAATCTGTGTGGAGGAAGACACCGACATCATTGTGGTGGGCGCCCTGAAAGCGGATGCGCTGGGGCCCCGGCTGCGCCAGGCCATCCAGAGCCAGGTCAAAGCCGGCAGGGGACTGATCATTACCGGCGGCGCAGGCGCTACCGCCGGTTGGCCAGAAGAGATGTTCGCCGAGGAAGATGAGGAACTTCTAACCAAAGTACTGACCTACCTTCCATGGGACCGTATCCCCAGTCTGAGCAAAGGCAGCTGCGGACGCCTGGGCGACGCGCCGCCCCTGCGTGTTTGGCGCTACGGCGAAGGGCGGGTCTTGGTTTTTCAGGCAAACATCGCCCGGTACTGCGCCTTGTTGCCGCTGAATTCCCTGAAACAGGGGCTCGACGGAACAGACGACCGCATTCTGGCGCTCCAGGCGATGA
>CAZFOG010000238.1:8260-10196 GCA_964520685.1 uncultured Nitrospiraceae bacterium
GGGCGGCCGCGGCTGGCAAACCCCTGCCCGCGCGTATTGCGTTCGGCGAGATTTCGACGCCCGTGATGGCAGCCACGGCATCCGAACTCCCCGTCGATTTCTCGGGCGCTGAATCGAGCCGGGTGCTCGTACGTATTCAGGACGATACCGATGCCGTGCATGTGTTGCGGGACGATCTGCTCGATGAAACGGGAACGCAGCTGCAAATCCCGCCCCTTCCCGCGATGCACCGCTATTTCGTGGATGTGCTCGCCCTGAATGAGGCGAACGAATGCGTTGGCCTGGGAGGAACGGTCCTGGATGTTGCTCCCGAATTCCGGGTGGCATCACTGGACGTCTCGCCGTCGCGGCGGAATCATGGCGAAGCGCCTCCGGTGGTGGACATGCCGGATGGCGGGCAGGTGAAGGCAACAGCAACCATTGAGCCCGCGCCCGAGCCGGGCGCCCTGCGTGCGGTATTCGAGATCAGGGATTGTGTGGACCGGCTGGTCGCCCGTGCCGAGGCGCCCGTCGCGGAAGAAGGCCGTGTTGAAACGACGATGCTTTTCCCGCGTCCCGTGGTTGTGCCGCACCGGCTTGATGTGCAGTTGCTGTCGGGAGAAGCGCTGCTGGCCACCACAAACCTGGCGTTTACGGCGGTGGTGCCTTATCCCTACGATGATTTTACGGTGCTGATGTGGTCGTACGCCGGGGGCGATATGACTCTACGCACCGAGAACCGGCTGTGTTACGATTTGGGGTCAGACATGATGGACCTGTGCCACATGCGCGGGTACACCGATGCCGGGGCTGCCCGCGAGTACGCGGTGGCCGCGCAATCCGGCCAGCGCATCGTGCCCTACGTAACCCGTATCGCCGGAACCTCGAAAGAAGACCATAAATTAAGCCCCAGTTTGTTCGATGCGGCATGGCTCGAGCGGGAGCGGGCCTCGATGGAGATCAGTTGCCGTCAGGCCGCGCCCTATCATCCGCCCGCCTACACGCTGGGCGACGAGAATTACCTGGCGCGCGAAGGTATCGAAGTGGACTTATCGCCCGAGAATGTCGCGGCGTTCAAGGTCTGGTTGCGTGAGCAATACCCCGGTATAGAGGCATTGAACGCTGTGTGGAAAACCAGCTACGGCGATTTCGACGCCATCGAGTCGCCCATGCTTATGGAGGAGGCGGCTCAACAGACCACCAGCTTCGCTCCCTGGTTTGATTTCCGCACATTCATGGACACCGCGTTCGCCGATTTGCACGAGACCATGGCCGGGTTCGTGCGCGCGGAGGATCCCGCTGCCAAGGTGGGTTGGGATGGATTTCTGCGTAACCACTGGCTGGCGGGATACGACTTCTACAAACTCACCCGCAATCTCGAACTCAACCAGGTTTATACTTCGTGCCCTCTGCAGGGCGAACTGGTGCGCTCATTCAAGCGGGCCGATGCGCTCACCGGCGAATGGGGCAATGCCATCGCGGACACCGAGGCCGGATTCTCCGCCATCACCTGGCACAATCTGTTCCGGGGCCACAATTCGGCCTGGTGGTGGACGTCCTGGGGCTGCGATTACATACCCTTCAATCCCGACATGTCCATCTCGGACATGGGCAAGTGGTTCTTCGACAGCGCCGCCGAAGTGAAAGCGGGACCGGGCAAGCTGCTGCTCCACGGCCGCCGTGACGATTCGGGGATTGCCGTTCTCTACAACCAGGCCGACCTGTTCGCGGCGAAACTGTTCGAGACGATGCCGCACAAGTCACCTCTGCCCGACTGGCAGGCGAATCTGCTTGGTGTGATGCACGCCCTCGAGGATATCGGCTGTCAATACACGTTCGTGGCCGCGGCCGAAATCGAGGCCAATCCCAGGCGGCTGGGTGAATACCGCGTGCTTATCCTCCCTCTGGCCTCATGCATGTCGGACGCCCTGGCACAAGCCGTGCAGGATTTTGTGCA
>CAZFOG010000239.1:0-10184 GCA_964520685.1 uncultured Nitrospiraceae bacterium
GGCCCATCTCCGCCTGGACACCACGACGATTGTGGCCGGGCTGCTCCATGATGTGCTTGAAGATACAAAAGTTACCGCTGAAGAGCTGGCTGAGCAGTTTGGCGACGAGATTGCGGCCCTTGTCGAGGGGGTGAGCAATATCCGCGCGCTCAACATGCCCGCATCGCTCCCCGCGGAGCTCTCGGATCAGCAGAAGCAGGCCGAAAACCTGCGCAAAATGTTGGTTGCCACGGCCCGGGACGTGCGTGTCATCCTGATTAAACTTGCAGACCGGCTGCACAACATGCGGACCATTGAGTTCCTTCCCGAGGAGCGTATCCGGCGAATCTGCCAGGAGACCCTCGACATCTACGCGCCGCTGGCCAACCGGCTGGGTATGGCCCACTGGAAGTGGGAGCTCGAGGACCACGCGTTTCACCATCTGAATCCCGCCATGTACCGCGAGATGGCCGCGCGGGTCGCCATGAAACGCCGCGAACGTGAGGCGTGGCTGAAAAGCACCGTGGATTTCCTCGATCAGCGTCTCGCGGAGGCTGAGGTCGAAGCCCGGGTGATCGGCCGCCCCAAACATCTCTACAGCATCTATCAGAAGATCGTGCAGCAGGGCAAGGATTTCGACCAGGTGATGGACATTCTGGCGGTCCGCATCATCACGCAGACGGTCGCCGGCTGTTACAACGCCCTCGGGGTGGTTCATCACCTGTGGCCGCCTGTGCCGGGCCGGTTCAAAGACTACATCGCCGTGCCGAAAATCAACATGTACCAGTCGATCCACACCACGGTCATGCGCGAGAACGGCGTACCCCTCGAGATTCAGATCCGGACCGAGGAAATGGACCGCACTGCGCGTGAGGGGATTGCTTCGCACTGGCGGTACAAAGAGGGGATCGGGAAAATCGATTCCAAGCTCGACAGCCAGTTGCGGTGGCTGCGCCAAATGTTCGAGTGGCTCAACGAGGCCCACGTTCCCGAGGAGTTGCTGGACAGCGTGCGCCGCGACGTGGGGGCGACCGAGGTCTATGTCTTCACCCCCAAGGGCGAGGTCAAAGAGCTGCCCGCCGCAGCAACACCCCTCGATTTTGCCTACATGATTCACTCGGACGTCGGACACCATTGCATCGGCGCGCGGGTCAACGGCGGAATGGTGCCCTTGCGGTATCATCTCCAGACCGGCGACGTCGTCGAGATACTCACCTCGAAGAATCAGACGCCGCATCTCGACTGGCTCGATATCGTGGTGACGGGCAAGGCGCGTACGCGAATCCGGCAGCGTCTGCGTGAAATCGGCGAGTTGGAGCCTCTCGAGGAGCGCGAGCCCGGGGAGAAACCACAACCGCGGCCGCCCCGCAAACCTCCCTCCACCGTGCGCCAGGTGGATGATGCCACCCGGCAGAAACTGGTGCGGGTGCAGGGAAACAAAGCCATCGCGGTGCAGTTCGCGAAGTGCTGCAATCCCATGCCCGGCCACCCGATCATCGGGTACATTACCAAGAGCCCGGGCATCACCGTGCATCGCGCCGAATGTGCCCATTTTGGCGTGACGAAACGCGACCCCGAGCGCATCGTCGAGGCGTATTGGGACGGCGATCTGGGCGGCGTCGCGCGGGAAGTCGGGATGCGCGTCACCATCGGCCAGCGGCCCAATGTCCTCGCTGATATCACAAATGCAATCCGCCCCATGAACATCAGCATCATTCGGGCCGAATACCGTCCGGGCGATAACGGCGACACCTACTTCGATTTTGTCTTCGAGACAAATGAGGAAGAAGGCGCGAAGCGGGTCGCCGCAACTTTGAGAACCGTCGCGGGCGTGGCGAGCATCAAGCAAGTCGCGCCTGCGAAGCTGTTCAAAACCAAATCGTGAGTATGGACCGGTTCAAGCTTGTTACGGACTTCAAACCCGAAGGCGACCAGCCCGATGCAATCCGGGACCTCGCGGTGAACCTTCGCGAGGGGGTGCCTCACCAGGTGCTGCTCGGCGTCACGGGTTCGGGCAAGACGTTCACCATTGCAAACGTCGTGGCCGAGGTGAACCGTCCCGCCCTGGTTCTCGCCCCGAACAAGATCCTCGCGGCGCAGCTCTACGGCGAGTTCAAAGACCTGTTTCCCGAAAATGCCGTCGAGTATTTCGTCAGTTATTACGACTACTACCAGCCGGAAGCATACGTTCCCACCACCGACACTTACATCGAGAAGGAATCGTCCATAAACGAGGAAATCGACAAGATGCGCCATTCGGCGACGCGGGCGCTCCTGACCCGGCGCGACGTGTTAATCGTCGCCAGCGTGTCGTGCATCTACGGAATCGGGTCGCCGGAAACCTACGGGGCGCTGCGGGTCGAGCTGGCGCCCGGTGAATCGATCTCGCGCGAAGACCTTCTGGCTGGGCTGGTGGCGATGCAGTACACTCGGAACGACGTCGATTTTCACCGGGGCACGTTTCGGGTGCGGGGCGATATCATCGACATTTTCCCGGCATACGAGGATGCCATCGCGGTGCGGGTCGAGCTGTTCGGCGACGAGCTCGAGGGGCTCTACGAAATCGACCCCTTGCGGGGTGTCATAAACCGCCGTCTGCGCCGCATGGCCATTTTCCCCGGCTCGCACTACGCGACGACCGCCGACAACTTGAAGCGCGCCATTCAGGGAATCGAGCTCGAACTCGAGGTACGGCTGAAGGAGTTGAAGGCCGAAGGCAAACTCCTCGAAGCGCAACGGCTCGAACAGCGCACACGGTTCGATATCGAGATGCTCAGCGAAATCGGATATTGCAGCGGCATCGAGAATTACTCGCGCCACCTCGACGGACGCATGCCCGGCGAACCACCCTATACGCTCTTGAACTACTTCCCGCCGGACACCATCGTGGTAATTGACGAGAGCCACATTACCATCCCGCAGCTCGACGGGATGTACAAAGGCGATCGCTCACGCAAGGACAAGCTGGTGGAGTACGGGTTCCGGTTGCCCTGCGCGCGCGATAACCGGCCGCTCAAGTTCCACGAATTCTGGAAACTCGTTAACCAGTGCATCTATGTCAGCGCAACTCCGGGGCCCTACGAACTCGAACAGAGCGGGGGGCTCATCGTGGAGCAGGTTGTGAGACCTACCGGTCTGATCGACCCGGCCGTGGAGGTGAGGCCGGCTGCCAGCCAGGTCGACGACCTGCTCGACGAGGTCCGGAAGGTCGTGGCCGGCAATGAGCGCGTGCTGGTAACGACCCTGACCAAGCGTATGGCCGAGGACTTGACGGCCTACCTGGCTGAGCTGCAGGTGCGCGTACGGTACCTGCATTCGGACATCGAGACCCTCGAGCGGATCGAGATCGTGCGGGCGTTGCGGAGTGGCGAATTCGACGTGCTGGTAGGCATTAACTTGCTGCGTGAAGGTCTCGACATTCCCGAGGTCGCCCTGGTGGCGGTGCTCGATGCAGACAAAGAGGGCTATCTGCGCTCGGAACGCAGCCTCATCCAGACGTGCGGCCGTGCCGCCCGCAATGTGAATGGCCGCGTCATTATGTATGCGGACACCATGACCGGTTCCATGGAACGCGCGATCGGCGAAATGAACCGCCGGCGTGAATTGCAGGAAGCCTACAACAAGAAGCACAAGATCACGCCCCGGTCAATCAAGAAATCCATCACGCAGGTTATGGCGAGCATCTACGAACGGGACTATGTGACCGTGCCGAAGGCCGCGGAAGAAGCGGAACTCTACACGCCCACGTTCGATATCCAGAAGACCATCCGCGAACTGCGGAAGAAGATGAAACAGGCCGCGGACAATATGGAGTTCGAAAAAGCGGCCGAGTTTCGGGACCGTTTACTGGTCCTCGAAAAGCGCCAGATCGAAGATGGGCTGTAGACCCAAACTTTGCGGCGCTGAGCGTCGTCGGCATCTCCGCGGACAGAAGCCACTGCATTCCCCGGTTCGTTTTCCTTTGGCCATTTCCTAGTTGGCAACGTCAAAGGGGTAGAATTGCAGAGAGAATCATGAGGGTCGGGAGGAAAAGCATGCCTTCAACAGACCTCACGCTTTTGTCGAGATGGATCGACCACCGGGATGCGCAAGCGTTTAAAGAGTTGGCCACTGAATACGCCCCAAGAGTCTACGCAACATGCAAACGCATTCTGAGGGACGCATCCGAAGCCCAAGATGTCACTCAAGAGTGCTTTATCAAACTTGCGAGAGTACACTCGAGTCCAGCCGACAGCTTAGGTGCGTGGCTTCATAGAGTCGCAACGAATCGCGCGTTGGACTGTATCCGAAAGGACAAACGCAGAAGACGCCGTGAGGCAACGTATGCCGCTCAACATCCCGTCTCTACGGCAACAACGTGGGACGACATTTCGAGCTTCGTCGACGAAGCGATAGCTGAACTCCCGAATCACCTCCGAATCCCTGTCGTCGAGCATTTCTACAATGACCGGTCCCATGCCCAGATCGCGGAGGAACTCGGTCTGTCACGGCAAACCGTCACATATCGAATTGCAGGGGGTATCCAGGCTCTTCGGAAGAAACTGCGAAAGAGAGGCATTGTGATCGCGACGGGGGCTCTTGCGGACCTGTTGCTCGGCAACCTGGCCGAAGCCGCTGTCTTACCGCCTTCGCTGACCGGCGCGCTCGGTACGCTTGCTTTGGCCGGACCGCCGGCTGCTGTCAGTGCGGGCCTGTCGTTGAGTTTCTTGGTGTCCTGGAAAGCTGCCGTGATTGGCGCCGCCGTCCTCGCAGTTGCCGTAACGGTACCAGTACTGCAGGCCCATGTATACACGCCCCATCCTGAATCTACCGGCCAGGAGACGGCAGACGTACTGAGCGCCGGCCAGCCCAAAGGTCCCGCAACAACTGGGGAAAACACGTTATTGACACAACACGAAGCCGCTGGAAAGGGCCTGCAAGAATCAGCGCTCGTCCAGGAAGGTGAAGGCCCGTCTATGGTGGGCCGGGTCTACGATGCGCAAACCGGGATTGAGGTTCCAGAGGCGTCCATCAGAGTAATAGATAGCACAAAGCGCCACGTGGTTCACGCGTTTACTGATTCGTCAGGCAGGTTTGTCTTCGCGGGTCTGCATGAAGGGACATATGCCGTTTGGTGCACACACGCACCGGGCTTTCCATTCCCGACGAATACTGATACAAAGACAGTGACCATCAAGGCCGATGCTCCCGTTGAAGTAGAATTCGCGCTCAGCAAGGGCTTAAGCGTGACGGGCATCGTCCTCGACGCAGACGGAATACCAGTCAGCAAAGCATACGTTTCCGGCCTGATCAATTCGCGTGCAGGTTACCAGTCTGCGCAGAGCCGTGAGAATGGCGCATTCACACTGCTCGGGTTCGTCGAAGGAGACGAGATCACGGTCCATGCGAGCAAAACTATCGACGACGCGACTGAGTTGAAGAGCTACGAGTATCGAGGACTGATCGTGCAGAAGGATGGCCTCCGCGGCCTGGAAATCGTGGCGCATGAGCTGACAACCATCTCCGGCAGAGTTGTTGATGCCGCCGGAAAACCCGTGGCGAAAGTCTATGTTCTTGCCGCGCCCGAACAGTATCTGGTTGCGCCGCCTTGTGATTGGCAGGGCGCGTATAGAGGTGCGTTTTCGGACAGTAAGGGGGTGTTCAAGATCAAGGACCTTTTTGCGGGGGATTGGCAGGTGGGTTTCGAGGAAACGGGCGTGCAGCAGGTCGTGAGCACGTCGCCTGGTGAGGATGTAGCCGGTCTAACCCTTGTCTTCACCGGTGAAGCACCTAAGCATGCTCCGCACACACGAACCCTCTCTATTACAGGACGTGTTACCGCGCCGGACGGAAACCCGATCGCGGATGTGACTATTCGTGCCAACAAAGAAGGGACGCATTCACATAGCGATTCTGCAAGAACAGATGCGGAGGGACTGTTTGCCATAGAAGGCCTTAGTGACGGGATGTACTCACTCAAGGCCACCCACCCTCAATACAATACGTTCGAGCGGGAGGGAGTTGCCGCAGAGACTCGCGGTATCCAGATTCAACTGACCCGCCGTACGCCTATCGAAGGCCGCGTCGTACAGGCGGACACGGGAGAACCGGTTACTGCTTTTACCGTCGGGCTTGTGAGCGCGAGGGCCTTCGCGATAGCCGGCCCCAGGTCGACCAGTATGCGCGACTACTTGTCGCAGGGCATATTGCTGCACGTACTCGACCCCGATGGCCGCTTTCTTCTGGAAGACACCGAGCCTGGGGATACCTATGTGTTCGTCGCGGCCGAAGGATTCGGCTGGAAGTTTGTTCCGGTTAGCGTGTCCGCCGCTGCTCAGGAGCCTGTGTCCGTCACGGTTAGGCTCCAGCCGGAAGCACGTATCGAAGGCCGTGTGGTGACAGATAGGAACACCCCTGTTGAGGGAGCGTACATCTTTGACATGGCTGTACGTCATAGCTTCCGTAGGGGTTTTGAAGAGACCAAAAAAGGCGCATTGACAAGAAGCGATTCAAGCGGGGCATTCACGATCGCTGAACAGCCCGGTGGCCCCATCACGCTGTCGGTATATCATCCCAACCATCCCGTTGCGACTGTCGAAACGGTTCTTTTGCCAGGAAAGATCACGCCTCTTACCATCGAACTCAGTAACGCCGGAGAAGTGCAAGGCACTGTTCTCTATGACGGGAAGCCCGTTGCGGGACAATCCGTGCTCCTCTCTGGCGAATCTAAAGCAGATCGGACACAGACCTCGGCAGAAGGCACGTATTCCTTTTCGGGTGTAAGGCCCGGCCAGACGAGGGTATGGGCGACCCTCAACGGCGACAGGATAGGGCCCTCTTCCGATTCACGGAATCTGATACGAACGGCGATCGTCGAAGGCGGATACACCACCACCGTGGACTTCAATTTCCTGCCTGCGGAGGCTGGGCTTGAAGGGGTTGTCTCGTTGGGGGGAAGCCCCCCGGAGCGCTACTCCCTCAAACTCGCGATTACTACTTCGACAGGCGACGTCGAGACATTCGCCAACCCGCGGGAAGAAGGGGGCGGGATGTACCACTTCGAGAATGTTCCGCCAGGGGCCGCCAAATTGCAGGCCGCCGCATCGCGAGGAGACGAGAAGGTCACAGCGTGGTATGACGTACAGATTGAGAAAGGCAAGACTCTGTCGTTTGACATTGACTTCTCGGAAGGTTGCGTTCTGGAAGGCGGAGTTACCGGCAAATTCGTTCATGAGCAATGCAGGCTCTTCATGTATTCTCATGATCGATTCGCACCAGAGAAGCTCGAAAGAATGCTGGTCGACCACACCATCGGGATGGACAATACCGACATCTGCGCGGGCGTGGCCGATGACGGAACGTTTCATGTGGCCGGACTCTCGCCTGGCGATTACACGGCAGTCGTCATTGCCGTGGATACCTCCGCAAAAGAGACCGAGACCCGTCAGAAAACCATGCGGCGCGCTGTCGCCGCGGTCACGCTTACCGAGAAGGCACCGACGATGCTACAGATGCATCTCGAATAGGGAAGCGGGAAGAAAGGACTCCCTCACACAAAGACACAGAGACACAAGAAGAACTTGGCGGTTTGACAAGACGCATGCGGTGGCCTTGTGACATGCATTTGTGTATTTATTCATCCTCCAGCGCGCTTGCGTAGATTTGTTCGGCCAAATCCATGCTTTTCGCGGCGTCGGCGAGGCAACTGATGGGCTGGCGGTTGTTCTTGATGCAGTCGATGAAGTGGCGGTTTTCGGCGTAGAAGCCCAGGCAGTGGAGGGGATCGTCGGATTTCGCGCACTGTTCGGGCGTGAAACGCTGGCCGGCGGTGTCGTCGTCGATGTGGAGTGTTCCGCCCACGTCGGGTTCGACGTAGGCTGAGGCGCCAGTGGTGTGGAGGGCCGTTGCGAAGACGCGGTGCCCGGCTGCCCAGTTGATTTTGAGAATCCCGGTAACCCCGTTGGAGAACGTTACGAGAGCGTGGAACGAGTTTGCGAATTCGGCGTCGATGGCCCTGACGGAACTGGCGACGGCAGTGACTTCGGCTCCGTTGCAGGCACCCGCGAGGTACCGGAGGGTGTCGACCGCGTGTATGCCGTCGGAGGTGAGGATATCGATGGCGCCGTCGTAGTAACAGTGCGGGTCGGGCTGGTTCTTGATGTAGGTCACTTCGACGGTATGGATGGGGCCCTTGGTTTCGACGTTCGTTTTGAGGGTGTTGATAAGGGGCACGTGGCGGCGCTGGAATCCGACCATGGAGAGAACGCCGTTTTCGCGGGCATGAAACGCTAACTGGCGCGCCTGATAGGCGGTGATGCCCGGCGGTTTTTCGATGAAGAGGTTGCATTTCATCTGCAGGACGCCCGCGGCCACGTCAAAGATGTGATGGGGCCGCATGATGGCATAGACGGCATCGGGGCGGGTGTCGTCGAGCATGCGCCGGTAGTCAGTAAAGACGCGGGGGATTTTGAACTGGTCCGCGGTCTCGTGGGCGCGCGCTTCGTTCAGGTCGCACAGGGCTTCGAGCGCGACATCGGGCATTTCGGCCAGCACGGGATAGTGGCGGAGCCTGGCCCAGTCGCCCGCGCCGATGAGGGCGAGCCGCACCGTTTGTTTCCGTCTCTTTCCTGCCGGGCGCGTCTTTGACGGTTTCATAGGGTCTCCAACTCGAACGGGTTTCCAGTTTTCGTGATCGCGAAAGCGTAGCACCGGTTGGACGGTGTTTCAAGGCGAGGGCCGGAGAGGTGCGTGCAGGCATGGCCCTAAGGTACTGGAATTGGATGTTTTGTGTGTTGCGTTGTGTGGACATGGCGGCAGGGAATCTGGTAGCATTAATTGGAGGGTATATGCGCGCAGGGCGCGGCAGGTTCAGAATGGGGCCGCGCATGGGTGCCGTGAATCTGGGCGTGCATGGTAATGCTTTTTTTGACAGTGGCTTATGGAAGCCCGGAAGAAGGAGTTGCCTGGAAAGGGATATATGCAAAAAGAAGAATGTATAGAGGTAGAAGGCGAAGTTACGGAATGTCTGCCGAACGCGATGTTTCGCGTAAAACTGGATAATGGGCACATTGTTCTCGCACACATCTCCGGCAAAATGCGCAAGTATTTTATCCGCATTCTGCCCGGAGACCGCGTCAAACTCGAGATGTCGCCATACGACCTGACCAAGGGCCGCGTCACGTACCGGTACAAGTAGCCACCCCGCCGTGCCCCGGCCCGCAACAGACGGGCGGGCTCCAGCCTGCATCTCTCCGCTGTTGCCCCCACGACGCGTGATTCACCCCCGGAAGACGAAACGCTCCCGGCATTATCTCTGCCGAGAACCGCGCCGCCCCCAGAACCCGGTACTCAGCCGGTTTTCTTTGCCGTCCACTGAATCGCCTGCACGACCAGTTTTTTGAACTGGGGTTCCGCGAAGATCGTGGGCCCGTGCCCGAGCTGGATGCAGCAGACCCGCGCGTTCTTATACGTCCGCACCCACCCGATGGCTTTGTCGCTTGTTGGATTGTCCGTTGTGAGCAGGACGTGATTGTCGGGCTGGAATGCACAGCCCAGATAGGTCTCGTCGACAATCGAAAAATTCGACACGCCCTTCGTCACCGGATGTTCGGGGTCCGCAATCGTAACATCAATCTCGATGTCGTGTTTGTAGCTCGCCTTGGGCATCTGCTGGCCCAAATGTTCGGTTGGTTCGAACAGATACCGCGAACCGATGATCTTCTGGAATTCGGGCCACTTGTTGAATCCGGAGATAATGTGGTGCAGCGCCACCACGCCGACGCCCTTGTCAAGCAGACTGAGCAGGTTCTGCTGCCTCTTTTCCGAGATTTCCTGGGTCATCGAGTAGAACACGATCGCGTCGTAGTTCCAGCCGGAAATGTCTTCGAAGAGCTCGCTGTGGTCCTTTTGCTCCTCGAAAACAAACTCGATGCCCTCGATACCTTTGAAGAGCCCGCCAAACGCTTCCTTGTCGTAACTGTGCCCTCCGGTGACGACCACCACACGCAACGGCCGCTCACCGGGGGATGCTTCGCCCGCTCTTGCAGGAAGGCACGCCGCCGCCGAAACGGCACAGGCCAGTACGACTATGATCGCCGTTCTCATGGAAGTTCTCCTACTGTGGCAGGCCCTCATGGCCGCGCCGCTCTTCAGACCGTCTGGACTTCAATCGTGTAGATGCCTACGGCTGTACCGCACCGTGATGCGCCCCAGCTATTGTAGGTGTC
>CAZFOG010000240.1:0-10165 GCA_964520685.1 uncultured Nitrospiraceae bacterium
GCGCAGCTTGCGCGCCGGGCCGCTTCGCGCGCACGGGCCAGCGCGGGGAGCAAAATGGCCGCCAGGATACCGATAATGGCGATGACGACCAGCAGCTCGATCAACGTGAATCCGTGTCTTTTCATCATTTCATCCTCCAATCACTCGTTTGATTGCAAACCCTTTACCCACAACACCTAGCCGGCTATCGCCACGCCCACTGCATCAGGCCGAGCGGAAGCCGGTAACGCCGCTTGCTGCATTATACTCTCTTCGCGAATGAAGCGTTCTTCAAACGGCCTGTAGGGCTCGCGGATACGCGCCAGGAGCAGCCGCGCCGCCTCACGCCCCATGAGCCGGGCCGGTTGCCGCAAGGTTATCATGGCAATACCGGTTGATTCGGAAATGTGCTCATCGTCCACGGCCGCAAGCTCGATGTGCTCGGGCACAGTGTATCCCAGACGGCTCAATTCGCGCGCCAGGTGCTCGGCGCTCGTATCGTGAACGCAGCAGAACGCCGTCGGCGCCTCGCGCTCCGCCATAATAACACGGGCGGACTCCGCGGCGGTCTGTTCGGAGAAGACCCCGTAGAGCGATTGGCGGAAAGGCCCGCCGGCTTCTTGCAGCGCGCGCCGGTAGCCCTCGAACCGGTCGCGCCCGCTGGCTACATTGTCGCCGTCCGCCGCGAAGCCGATGATGCGGTGGCCCCGCTCCAGCAGGGCATTTGTAAGGCTGTACCCGAGCCATTCGTTGTCGCTGACCGCGAAATCGACCTCCAATCCCGGCAGGTGGCGGTCAATCAGTACCACCGGAAACCCGCTTTCGCAGTACCGTTGAATGAGACGGCGCGTTTGCGGCTGATCGTACTGTACCCACAGGCAGGCCCCTGCGACCTTTGTTGCGGGGAGATGCTCGATGAAGCGCACTTCATCCTCCGGATCGAAATGCAGATTATAGGTGACCGTCTGAAACTGCTGCTCGGCCATCTGGCTGACAAAACCATCGACTACCGTTCGGGTGTGAAGGCAATGCTGTTCGTACACGGCAATGGAGACCACCCGTGAAGCGTCCAGAGGCAAGCCCTGCGTGCGGCGGGATGCCGGCGCAACGACCGAACGGCGGCCCCGGGAACGGATCAGGTAGCCATCGAGTTCGAGTTCGCGGAGTGCCTGCCGCGCCACGTTGCGGGTAATGCCGAACCGCGAAGCGAGTTCGTTTTCCGAAGCGATGGTATCCCCCTCGGCCAACTCCTTGCGGTCAACGCGGCCCTTGATCTCCAGCTTGATGCGCTCGCAGACCGAGAGCGGGTCAACCCTCTCGCCCTGGTCCTGAGCCATTGTGCTATCCCCCGGGTGCCTGCCCGATAGTCCGTAACCTCTCGTCTGGATGCCAGACTACGGGAAAACGGCCATCTTGTCAACATGTTTTTGGGCTCACGAAAACTTGTAACCAAGTTTCCCGGGACAAAAGAAGCGGCAGGGCCGCCGCCCTGCCGCAAATTGAATGGAGCGATTACAGATATCCGACCAGGGATACCAAGGCGGCAAAGGGGCCGTTCACCGGAAAAGCCCCTTCCACGCTATACCGGATGAACTCGACGTGGCCATCCATAAAGAGCACATTCGAGCCGCCAGGCACATGGTTAAAGGGAATGTCGCCGCCGGGCTCGAGACTGATGCAATCGAACATGACCGCGACTTCCGATTGGGCCTGAGCGCTTCCCGCGGGGTTGTTGATGTCGGTAATCAGGAACCGCTCGATGCCTTCGCGCAACCGGTAGACGGTTTCACCGCCGCCGTTGCCGTAGGGTGCCCCGACGTTAATATCATTGTCGAGGGAGGCTCGTGCACCGGCCGGATCCGCGGGGACAACATCGTCAAACGCGCCATTACCACCATACGTCGTCGGCCCGATTTCATACAGCACTTCCACCAACTGGGCCGGGACGGGCATCGCCGCGCCCAAGTCCACCAGCTCATCATCATAGTCGCATTGGTCGGCCACGTAACCCAGGTAGAAATAGCTGTCCGAGGGGTTATCGGCAATCCCCTTATACGGGCTGTTGCAGACCATTCCGGGCCTGTCTTTAATAATGGCGAGGTGATCCTCGACCGCATCGCCGGAATCGGGGTCCGAGGGGCATCGCATGACTTCGTAATCGCTGAGGTATTCCGGATAGATGGCGATGATGCGCGGAGCCAATTCGGGCTCGTCCTGCCCATCGCACTCGGCGGGAAGCGCTCCGCTACCGTCGGTGTAGTACTCGGCCAGTCCTTGGAGCGGGGGCCATTTCTCGCCTTTGCTCTCGTTGGCGTACATCTTGTACACCAAGCCCATCTGCTTGAGGTTGTTGGCACAACTGGCGCGTCGCGCCGCTTCGCGGGCCCGTGCCAGCGCGGGCAGCAGAATGGCCGCCAGAATGCCGATAATGGCAATCACCACCAACAATTCAATCAACGTAAATCCATTCTCTGTGCGTCGCATCGTTTTCTTCCTCCCTATAATGCCTTGACCCAGAAGACTGGCTCGACACCATCAGTGACCGGCCAGACTCCAACACACTGGCAGGTCTCGAGTGGAATCTGACCGCGACACGTCAACCGGACGTCAGCCAACCGTGAAAAACGCGTTGCGCGACGCGTGCCAGAATTCCGCCTGCCTGCCATAAGCCTACGCCCGAACCGCGTTTTCGTCAACCCTGATTCACAGATTCACAGATACGGGCGGTCCGGGCGGCCGGATCGTGCAGTGCTTCCGCCGCGGTCTATGGACGGGTTAGAAAACCCGTCCTCCGTTGAGGACAGCACCTTAGACCGAGAATGGCTAACCTCCGTCAGAACGCGCGGTGCCGCGTTTCCTGAGAGAAAGGCACTCTTTCGAAAAGACTTCAAATGCACTAAAATGTTACAATAGACAACAAGATTGCGAGTGGAATCAATGCAAATCAATCGGAGAACGGAGGATGGGCGTTCTTACCCGCCCGCAAAAAATAACGCACGGCAAAGTTCGCTATCATCACCACCTTCTGCTGAAGACGTTTTTGCGGGGCAGGGTTCTGATTTGTTTCTTGGTGCCGGCAATACAGTGGGCATCCATGCGCGTCACTTACCGCACTGGCAACAGGGGGGACTTGTCTATTTCGTAACCTGGCATACCGCGGACGCGCTTCCCAGGTCCAGACTTGGTGAACTCCGTGAAGAGAAAAGGCTGTGGCTCGACAAACACCCGAAGCCATGGGATTCTGACACGGAACATGAATATCACGAGCATTTTACGCACAGGGTGGACAAGTGGCTCGATGCCGCGCATGGCGCGTGTGCGCTCAGAGATACTACCATCGCGCGAATCGTCGCTAATAGTCTACTCTTCTTCAATAGCCAGCGCTATGATATAGCCTCATTCGTTATCATGCCCAATCACGTCCACGTCTTGTTTCGCCTTCACGACGACCATCGCATCGAGAAAGTAATTAAATCGTGGAAAGGATATACGGCCAGAGAGATTAACAAGTGCCTTTCACGTCGCGGGGTCTTCTGGCAGGAGGAGTATTGGGACCGTGCGCTTCGAAGTGATCTGCATTTTGCGCGATACTGGGAGTACATACGTGAGAACCCGGTCTCGGCGGGATTGGGGAAAGGACAGTTCCTATACTATGCGGTAAATCCAGCGGTGAAGCCTCCTCACCAGTATCCGGAGGCGGATTGCATCCGCCGCGGTCTATGGACGGATTAGAAAACCCGTCCTCCGTTGGATGAGGAATAGAGATGATTCTGGGGCGGCCGTGCGGGCAGTCCGGGCAACCCCTCTCCGTGTTCAGGCGCGCATGGTGCACGAATGGACAGAAACGGAGGGCGGGTATTCCTACCCGCCAATCGATAACTGGCGGACGATCCCGTCCGCCGTCCCTGTAATCTCTTCTTCCACCGCGTCGCATCACGGAAAAGTAAAGCCTCCTCACCAGTATCCGGAGGCGGATTGCATCCGCCGCGGTCTATGGACGGATTAGAAAACCCGTCCTCCGTTGGGGAAGGGAGAGCAAGTGTCCGGTCAGAAGCCCTCGAGCCGGATGCCGAGGTCCGGCGCAGGCGCTTCGGTTGGGCAGGTATCGAGATAGCGGGCCAGTACGGCGCAGCGGTCGGCATCGATGATGTGGTCATCGCCCTTGTCGTACACGACGTCGCCGCTCGCCGCGATCGCGTAGGTGTGTCCGGCATACTGGGATTCGCGTTCAGGCAGTCTCGGGAAAATGATCGAGCGCTCGAGCATGCGGCATTCGAGCAATTCGGTCATGAATTGCTTGACCTTCCGCCGGTGTGGGGAGCCGTCGGGCAGGGGTTCGAGGTCGATGGCTGCACCAAACTCGAAGGCGCGCACTTTGTCGCACCATTCCGTGCCCAGGGCCATGAGATTGTGGGCGACGGCACGGCCGCTGTTGCCGCAGTCGATGCCAATGCGCTGGAAGCGGAAGGCCCGGTCGAGTTCGGCGATAATATGTTGCTGGCGGGCATAGTGCACGCCCTCGAGGTGCACGCGCAGAACATTGATGAAATGGGGTTCGATGGCCCCGTAGACCACAAACTCGGAGGGATCGCGCGCGTACCCGAGATCGCATCCGAGGTAGTATTCGCCGGGGGGCACGTGTGCCGGCGCCTCGAATGGGTCGTCGCCGGTCAGGCACAGGTTCTGGAAATCGAGGCCGTCGTCGACACACGCGAGATACGCCTCGAGGTCAAACACCGCATGAGCCGGCGTCCCGTGCTGCCCAAGAACCCGGTGGACATAGCCGGGGGCATTCCGGCCGCCATAGAGGCGCGCGAGTTCAGCCTCTTTCTCGGGCGTGAACTCGGGGTTCAGCGACGACGGCCAGTTGTATTGCTCGGCGGTGGGGTCCTGGGTCATGCGGTGAAAGGTGTTGCGGAGACCATTGGGCACGCCGTAGACCCAGCGCCGGCCCCCGCCATTGAGCGCCTGAAACAGCTCCGCCCAGGACGATTCGGTCATCTCCTGGGCTTCGTCGACCACCTGCCAATCGACATGGAGCCCTTGAAAATTCATGCCGTGGGGTCCGGCGATGCGTCCCCAGAGAATGAACCCGTTCGAGAATCGCAGGAACCACGACGGGGACCGTTTGACCTCGAGGAGCGCCGGGGCGAAATGGGGGGTGGTCTGGAAACGGCGTACGAGGCGGTTCATGAGAGGGAACAGATGGTTTTCGCATTGGGTCGCCACAAGCATTTCGGTATTGGGGCTCATGACCGACGCCCATGCGGCGACGAGCTCGATTTCGGCGGTCTTCCCAACGTCGCGGCCGTCGCAGTGAACCTTGCGCGGCGCATACGAGTTGAGCGAGTCCTCCTGATACGCGCGAGCCAGCCACGGACGGCCTCTGCCGTCGCGGATGAAGTGCCGCGCGAACGCGGTGCGCTGATGCAGCGCCATCCATTGTCGAATCTGGGTTTCGGAAGCGCCGCGCTTGCGAAGCTGGTTGCGGGCGCGGCGCTCATTCCAGACAACGGTCACGGTTTCGCTCCGGATGCAGAGCGGCCGCTTCGCTTGGATTTCCGCTTTTCGTAGGCGAGGGCGTCGTCCAGCACGCCATCGCCGAGGCGCAACAAAGAGCTCACCTCGTCACCGAGTGCGCCGGTGCCTCCCGATGCGGCCGTGGCTTTGCAGGCAGCCTCGAGTTCCTGCAAAGCTTTCCGCACACGCTCGCGGGCTTTTGTCGCTTTTTCGACCATGGGATGGACCTCCTTAAAGCATTGGTTATCTCCTTCCTGCATACGGCAGACGCCCTCCGCGCGGAGAACATCTTCCATGCGGCGGGCGGTGAGCCAGGCGGCAACAAGTTCTTCGGCCCGGAGAGCCACTGACGGAACGAGGGCAGAGCCGGACGCGGCAATAAGAGGGCCGAGGGCGGATTCAAGGGCACTGGCAAGTTCCTCGACCTCGAGATCGCTTCCCAGATGCGCCCAACCATCGCCGAACTGGTTTCGCAGCAGTTCCGACAAGAATTCCATAAAGACCTCCTTTCGAGTCAACGCCCATACGTTCTCACTTATATAGGCGGCGCGTTGCCCCTGCCAGAAAAGGCCGGTTTAGGAAGAACAATCTGCAAATAACTGGTATTACTCAGTTTACAGAGCGCCAAAAGACGCCGTGATGCAGGCCGGATGTGTGTTTTGCGACGGGATGAAGTCCCCGGCTTGCACGACCGCTCCCCGGTGCCGGAAAGCCGGGTGCCAATGCTTGAAATTCCCCCGGCCAGTCCGGTCAACCGGTCCGGCGATCGCTGGACGGCCCGCAAACGCCCGGCATATCCTTACATTGGCCAAATACTTCGGCAGAGCGAATTCGGTGAATTCTTCGTAACGCTTTATGCGATAAGCACTTAGATCTATGCCAGATTTCCTGCCCTCCGCAGTTGGAAATGAACACAACTCTCGCCGGTATCGTCTAATGCAATGGATTCATCGACGGATCCGAAAGGAGTCCTACATGCAGACAGAATCGAGAAAGACGGCGGTGGCGCTGTCCGTAGCAGTACTGTTTTCCGTAGCTCTGCTTGCGCCGGACGCGGTCGCGCAATCGCGCGGCAGAAGCATCCGGACCCCGAGCATTTCCGGAGGCGGGTTGCGGGCGCCCAGCATGGGCGGGCGAAGCGGACGCAGCGGTGGCGGGAACCTTTTCCCGGGTTCCTCCCGCTCGGGGTTCTCCGGACTCGAGGGATTGGGCAGCCTGCTGAACTCGATGAACAACAAGCACGGACACGGCGATCACGGTTACTGGGGCCGGCATGACGATTATTGGGACGCCTACCGAGATGTGGGCATCGCGAACGCGGTCGTGGACCTCATCGGGATTCTCGTAAACGCATCCACCTACCAGACCTATGCGCCCGTGGCGGCTGCCCCCGTCGAGGTTGTCCCGGCGCCGGTACACGTTGTCCCCGTTCCGGCATCCCCGCCGGTAGTGGTGATGCCGGCGCCTCCGGTCATTCTCCAGACCCCGGTGTATGCCGCGCCACCGTACGTGCACTTGGCGCTTCCTCCCAGGCCCCTGCCGTATGCCGGTGCCTATCCCGGCTACTCCGTTCCGCGTCCGGCGCCGCGGTATTCTCCCGGCTATTCCAGCGGTTATGGCCACTACAAGGCCCCGATGACCCTGCGAAACGGCCCCGGGATGACGCCGCAACGGACCCCAGGCATGCAGTCTTCCCCGATGGTGACCAGCCGAGGCAGGACATCCGCGGGCGCGTTCGGCGCCGGCAGGAGCGGCCCGTCCGTGCAGCGCAGCCCGGTGCGCAGTTCCGGATGGTCCTACCGGGTGAGATAGACCGGCAGTCAAATCAGAGCGCCATCCGAACAGGGACACGTAGCCGCGTCGCGGACGGCGCTTTGAACATGTCCCCCGTTCACTGCGGTGGGCAGGCCCTCTGCTGGAAGGCCGGGCATTGAGGTGGCATGAGCATCTTGCTCATGGTCGGGTTTGCTGCTGTGTCGCGGTTTGTGGTGGCCGCCGCAGTCTCCGGGATGCGGCAGGCTGCCGCACCTACGTTGCGCGCGCACGCCGGATAAGCCGTCTGCGCCGGGCGCTGAGTACGCCCATTCAGTGGGCAGCTTCGACGCAATCCAGAAAGAGCTGTTTTGCCATACCGGCCGGGCCAACCAGGTAAATCGGTGAGCCCGAGAGACGCACCGTGGGTTCCGTGACCTTCTGTCCCATAATGTTGAGGCAAGTCACGCCATCGGGCACCCGCGCCTCGGACGCGTTCTCATCCGGGTCCCACATCACCACAACCGCTTGCTGTCCGGTCTCGAAGGCAAAAACGAACCGATCCGCGCCGGTTTTGCCGGCAACGCATGTCGGGCCGGGTCCCATCAGTTCGGTGAAGACGGCCAGCGCAGGGAACACCTTGCGGACGCCGCCGTCGGCAAAGAGGCAGCTGTCTGTGCCGGGCTTGTTGACTGAACCGGTGCAACCCGAATGCAGAAAGATCCTCTCGCCGCCGCGTCCCAGAGACAGCGTGCAATAGCGGATGGTGTAGTCCGCAACGTCCTTCTCGGTGAGGAGCCTGGTTTCTGAAAACGAACCGGGAGTCGGTTTGAACGGGTTGCGCGGCAGGTCATCGGTGCCGAAATAGGAGAACTCGGTTACCCAGATGGGTTTGGGGCCCCCGTGGGCTTTCATCGCCGTCAGAAGCTCCTCGCCAAGGGCGAAGCGGGCTTCCGGCGAGGTCTTGCCGGGGTAGTCGTGAACGCCGAAGATGTCGACCACCTCGAGGATTCCCGCCTCGATCATGGGTATGGTGTATTTCGCATTGGCAAACATGCCCGGACTGCCCACGATACGGGCTTGGGGATTGGCTGCGCGGATGGCGGACGCGGCTGCGCGGAGCAGCTCGAGGTAATCGTCCCCCGTGTGGCCTTCGAGGGTCGTACTGCGCAAGGAACCGGAATCCGGCAGCGAATAGGTTGTAAACAAGGGTTCATTCAGGAACTCCCACACCTGGACATGCTCCGCGTAACGGCCTACTCCAGCCGCGACGAAGCCGGCCAGTTCTTGCACATCGCGCGGTCTCCACGCCCATCGCGCCCGCAGTGTCAGCTCCTGATCGTCGCCCCGGCCTCCTGCCCGGTACCGCTCCGACTCGGCCTCGAGGGTCTCGAGGGGCGGCGCCGTGGAATTCCAATCGGCTGCGGGAAATGGGATCATAGCCAATAACTGCGCGTCCCGCGCAACGACCCGCTCTATCTGGGGGTCGCTGATGTCCCACCGATACGTCCCCGGTTCCGGCTCGATGTGCTGCCACTTGAGCGACCAGTCGCGGTACCAGCTCACCCCGGCCAGTTTCGCCAGGTCGAGCAGGAAATCCGTGGGATAGGCGTGGTTGACACCGATGACCGTCTCACGCATGGTGCGCGGCGGGACAATAGCCACGCGCATCAGGCGCGACTCTTCCGTCCGGCCACTCCCCCAAACGGCCACAACCCGGTAGAACCCCGCCCACTCTGCCGGCAAAGGGATCCGTTCTTCTACAGCAGACGAAGGCGGCACTCGTTTTGAAAGGGCAGGGAGTTCGATTTGGTGGTCGAAGAAGTCCGTCACTCGGAAACGTACCTTCGCCCGGGCAGGCTTCTGCGCGTTACTGTACGCGGTGATCGTGAGGCTCGCCGGCTCGCCTCTCGTAAACACACCGGCAGGCGCCGAGGGGACGATGCCGATTTCGAGTTCGCTCCGGGGCACAAAGCGCGTGGCTTCGGCTCCTTCCTCGAGCTGGATGGCGTCCAGGTCGACTGTCACGTGCTCTTCCTGTGCCAGGTCGGGTCCGGCCAGCACAAAGAGGAAGGGATACTCGGGCACGAAGGTGTGACTGTACCGTTTCCAGTCCTGAGTCAGGACCACCCTCTCGAGAATCTCCGCCTGTGCGCCGAACAACCCTTCGGTGGGGTCTTCATTGTGAACGCCGAAGGCGGCCGGTACTCCATTGAGCGACGCCCGCATATCGAGGGAAAGCGTGTACGGCTGGCCGGGAATCACCTCGAGCCAGCCCCGGTTTGCAGCCAGTGGCCGGAGCTCGCGGCGTTTGACCGGCTCGAAGTAGTCAAAATGGAATACGGGCGTGTGTTCGCCGCCCAGTTGGATGCGCAGGAACGCCCGGCCGTGGGTGCCCGGCGATGCTTCTACCGTTCCGTGGAGCGCGGACAGATTGCCCCAGTTCTTTGCTAACGGAGCCCAGGCGTTCTCATAACCGGCGCCAAGTCCCAGCGAGGACCATCCAGCCTCGCCCACCTCGAAGGACCCGTTGGGAACCAGGTTTTTGCCCTTCAGGGCAACAACCGTGTCTGTAAAACGAACCCTCGTCTGGGTTTCGCTTGCGCAGGCAACTTCCAACCCCGCGCACACGAGCATTGGACACAGCAACAAAGCGGCCGCGGAACGGGCGGTCTTCTTGAACAGCGGCACGGTTCTTCACTCCACCCCATCCTGGGAACCAGGGCTCATGCGGCCGCGGCGGTCGAAAAACGAGCCGGTAGCCGGCTACATGCGAAATGCCCCCCTGTGCCGAGTATGTAGCGGGCCATCGGGGTTGTCAAGGAGGTGGCAGCGGTGGTTGCGGGCGGGTCATACGGCACCAAGAGACACAATCCCACGGGGAAACGGGAGAGGCCGGCACGGTGCCCTCCGA
>CAZFOG010000241.1:0-10097 GCA_964520685.1 uncultured Nitrospiraceae bacterium
TCCTGCGGGGTAATAACGACGCCACGCGTCGTGAAGTGCGGTTGCGGCCTTGACCCCAATGGCTCTTGCGCGGCATCCGTCATTGCATCCACCCCTCGTGTGTATCCCGATAGTATATCCACGGGAGGGTGCACGCGCGCAACAACTCCTTCCCCCGGCCTTCGGCCCGTTTCCGTCTAAGGGGTGCGCGGCGAAAGATCGCCCGGCATTAAGATATCTTTCACAAGGTGTGTACCCTCGGCGGTTCCGTCAGTTACCCAGAGTTCCTCGCCGTGTACACCGTCATCGGCAGTGAAGAAGATCCGGTTGCCCGCGCGTGTCAATTGACGCGGCCACGAACCCTGGTCTCCCAAGCAAACGTTGAAGAGCCGATCTTCCTCCAAGGGCGCATTTAATGCAATGAACCGCAGCTCGATATCCCTGTGCGTTCGGGTGGAGGAGCGTCCCGGCTCGGAAACAACAACCAGCGAATCATCAAGACTGGCCACCTCATACGCGGGTATTGTGAAGGTGAGAATCAATTCGGTCTGACCCATGAGCACTCCCGTACCGCCGGCGTGGCCGTCGCTTTTCCATAGAATGCGCCCCTCCGTAGGATGCTCCGCCGTAAAATAAACCAACCCGCCAGCCTCACACAGGTGGCCTGGGCTCGAACTTGCGGGACCGGGGAAGATATCTCTGACCAAGTGTATAGACGGCGGATTGCCGGATACAGTGCAGAGCTCCGCGCCGTGACCGGGGAGATCCAGAACGCACAGCAGCACACCGTCTTTCTGGATTGCCGGGCTCTCTGACTGTTGCGAACCGAGGGGATGGATGATTCTTGCGGCTTGGGCTTCGGTGAGTTTCAGCGCCGCTTCTTCCGCTGTTGAGGCCGTCGAATCCGTGGCTTTTGCCAGAGCATCACCCGCCAGTGCATCATCGTCCAGCGCAGCAAGCGCCAAACTGTCCTGTCGGCTTTCGACACGGCAAAGGGCGTCGCCACCGCTGTTGTCCACGAGGTAGGCATACAGACGGCCGAAAAGGGAAAAAGCATCCCCTATCTCCGAGACGCCCTCTCCAAACATCGAGGTCTCTACGCAGACCAGGGCGGCAGTGGCTGGAGAATAGCGCCAGAGTGACTCGCCACGCGGACCCCCACGGGCAGCGAAGAAGAGCGATTCCCCGTTCGTACAAAGATGACGGGGGTTGCTTCCTTGAGGACCTCTGTTGAGATCGCTAACCAACCGGGTGTTTTCCAGGGTGCCGTCGGAATACCACAGCTCGCAGCCATGCGCTTCAGTGAAGGCTGCAAAATAGAGCCGGTTTCCCAGGGCGGTCAGGCACGAAGGGGAACCGCTCTGGGGGCCCGGCGCTATGTCGTGCACAAGCTGTGTGCCGTCCAGAGTGCCGTCACTCGTCCACAACTCCTCTCCTGTCATCTGATGATGGACGGTGAAAAAGACGCGATCCCCGACCGCAACCAGGTTGCGCGGTGAGGATGATGGATTGATTCGAATGGGATAGATGTCCGCAGCCAGGCGCGTGCCCTCCTCCGTGCCGTCGGTTACCCAAAGCTCCTCGCCGTGTATGCCGTCGTCGCAAGTAAAGAAAAGGCGGTCACCCAGAACGGTCAGGCTGTCGGGACCCGAATGCGCTTCTCCCGGCGCGATGTCTTTTAGGATGTGCGTGCCTTCGGCGGTGCCGTCACTGATAAAGATCTCTTCACCGTACAGGGCGCTATTCGCGCAAAAATATACCTTGCCCCGGAAAGGAGTGAGTTCCCACGGATCACTGCCTAACGGACCGGGCGTGAGTTCCGTGACCATGGCGGTATTCTCGGGAGCCCCATCCGTGCGCCACAACTCTTTTCCATGGTTTTCGTCGAGAGCCAGATAAAAGAGCCAACGTTCCCCCGCAGCGAAATAATGCGGATCGCCGTGTGAAGGCCCCTCGAAATGGTCCCGGAGTAATACCGTGCCGTCGGGGGTACCGTTGGTCTTCCAGAGTTCCTTGCCGCAGCGCCCGTCATCGGCCGCGAAATACAACTCGCCCTGCCATTCAACAAAACTGTTGACGCGCGACGAGGCAGGGCCTTCCGAAATGTCCTTCAGGAGACCGGTGCCCTCCGGGGTGCCGTCTGTACGCCACACTTCGCGGCCGTGGCGGGAATCGAATCCCACAAAAATGACCCAATCGCCCAGGGGCGCCATGCCCCCGCTAAGATAAAGGTCGCTTACGCCGCCGAAATCGGCCAGCTGCACGAGTTGCTCTCGCGAAAGGCGATGAAGTGCTTCTCCAAGATAGAAATACAACGCACCATCGCGGCCGAGTGTTGCCCGCCGGGCTTCCGAGAGCCGGGAAGGCGCAAAGTCCGTCAAACGTTCAGCGGTCGAACTGCCGGGCGGAAGCAGATAAGCGAATCGCGACATTTCGTCGGGCGAGGCCGCCATATACACGTTACGACCGTCGTAATCGAGAAACTGCGGTTCAAGAACGGTTATGTCGGTTGATTCTTTGATCGGCATAGGTTGGCTCTCATTCGCATGCAGCATCCAAGGCTGGGGCTTGGGGAGGGACACGTGGGCGGAAAAATAGAGATTCTCACCCGCCGGGAAGAATCGCTCCGGATTGGCGCTTCCCTGGCCTGGCACCATATCGCTCACCAGCAGGCACTCGGCACTCGTGTCGACGCCGGCTTCGGGCGTGTACCGCCAGATCTCGCGCCCATGGACGCCGTCGTCGGCCACAAAATAGAGGGAGTCTTCAAATGCGGTCAATTGGCCCGGCGAGGAAGAGGGATTAAGCGGCGCCAGGTCCTGTACGGCGCTCACTTGTCCGTGAACAAACACAGCGCAACCAAGCGTACCGAAAAATGCAGCTCGCCAGACAGCATGTGCGAGCGTCCGTAAAAAAAGCCGGTTACGTGGTTGCCTCGAACGCGAGTACAGCGCCATGCATGAACGAGATTCCCGCGGTACCTCCCCAAAACACCGTCGCATGGCCTGCATTCCTTTCTGCATATGCCAGTGTCCCGGACAATCGCCATCATCTCCCCTGAAAGGGAGCATGTGTCTATTCGGTGCGGGGCGAAAGGTCGCCTGGAACCAGGATATCTCTTACGAGACGCGTGCCTCCGTCCGTTCCGTCGGTTATCCAGAGCTCCTCGCCGTAAATGCCGTCATTGGCAGTGAAGAAAACCCGGTTGCCTGCGCGGGTTAACTGCTGAGGCCACGAACCCTCGTCCCCCTGACGAATACTGAACAGCAGATCATCCTCGATGGGTGCGTCAAGCGGAATGAATCGCAATTCGATATTTTCACGGTCGAGCACAACGGGCCGTGCGGGCTCGGAAACCACAACCAGCGTGTTGTCAAGACTGGCGAGTTCGTAGGCGGGTATCATGTAGGAGGCCACCGTTGCCGCTTGGCCCATAATGACGCCCGTGCCTTCCCGGGTGCCATCGGTCATCCAGAGCATGGGGCCTTGCTCCGGATGTTCGGCTGAGAAATAGACGCGGCCTCCGGCTTCACACAAATGACTGGGGCTCGAACTCGCAGGACCAGAAAAAATATCACGCACGAGGCGGATTGCAGGCGGATTGCGCTCAATCCGGCAAAGCTCCGCCCCATAATCCGGAATATAAAGCACGCATAACAGCATTTTGCCTATCTCGAGCGTAGCGCCCTTCTTCCGGTGCGGCCATGGCGGGTGAACAATGCGTGCGAGTTGGGCTTCGCTAAATGCCACCGTCTCGGCCCCGGGCGTGGAGGATTCTTGCGCAACCGCCTTTCGCAGGGTCTCCGCATGCACGATAGAATTGTCTTCGATGAGCTGTTTAAGGTCACCCTGCTCGTCCACAACGCGGTAGAGGTGAGCGTCGCCCGCATCGTCAACCAGGTAGGCATACACTTTCTCGAACAGATAGAAAATGCCGCCAATATGCGCACGTTTGTATTCAGTCGCCGATGCTCGTGCCGCGACCAACGATGCATCGGAGGGCGCGTACCGCCACACGCGTTCGTCGCCCCCATCATCGCGAGCGGCGAAGAAAAGCGCCTCGCCATCCGTACAAAGGTTGTGAGGAGCGCTTCCTTCGGGACCGGCCCGAATGTCTCGGACAAGCCGGGTGCCTTCGGCGCTGCCGTCCGAAGCCCACAGTTCGTGACCGTGTATTTCGGTGTGAGCAGTAAAATAGAGCTGATGGCCCACAGCGGTAAGGTCCGACGGAGAACTGCCCGCCGGACCCGGTGCGATATCGCGTACCAAACGGGTTCCTTTATACGTGCCGTCGCTTACCCACAGTTCCTTGCCCCAGCGCTGGTGGTATACAGCAAAAAAGACGCGCTCGCCCACCGCAGTGAGGCTGCGCGGCGACGACGAGGGATTCAGCCGGATTGGATGAATATCGGCGGCCAGCCGAGTGCCTTCGGCGGTGCCGTCGGTTACCCACAATTCTTCGCCATGTATACCGTCGTCACATGTGAAAAAGAGTTGGTTACCCAAAACGGTGAGGTTGTGCGGGCCGGAATTGCCTGGGCCCGGCACGATATCCTTCAGAACTCGGGTGCCTTCGGCGGTGCCGTCGCTGATGAAGATTTCCTCGCCATAGACGGCGCTACCGGCGCAAAAATACAGCTCTCCGAGGAAAGAAGTGAGTTTCCATGGGTCGCTGCCTAACGGGCCGGGCTTTAGATCCGCCACCATGGCCGTGTTCTCGGGCGTTCCATCGGTGCGCCAGAGCTCCTTGCCATGGCTTCCATCGTGAGAGAGGTAGAAAAGCCAGTCTTCTGCCGGGCAAAAATAATGGGGATTGCCATCCGAAGGCCCCCAAAAATGGTCCAGAATTAACCTTGTGCCTTCGGGGGTGCCGTCGGTTTTCCAGAGTTCCTTACCGCACGTGCCGTCGTCCGCCGCAAAGTACAGTTCACCACGCCACTTGTAAAACCCCGTTATCCGCGAAGAATCCGTTCCCTCGGCGATGTCTTTGACGAGCACGGTGCCTTTTGGAGTGCCGTCCGTTCGCCATAGCTCGCGGCCGCGTTTCGCGTCGTGTCCCACGAAGATGACGTAATCCCCAAGCGTGGCCATAGCCCCCGAGAAAGCCAGATTCATCTCGCCCTGAAATGGGGCCAGGGCAACGGGCTGTTTTTCCGAGATGCGCACAAGGTGGACTGCTGAGAAGTAATACAGAGCGCCGTCGTTTGTCATGGCGGATAGCCGGCCCCATGACCACTGCGTCGCTAAAGGATCAACCGCCTCGGCAGTCAAACCGCCGCGTGGAAGAACATACAGCCATCGATCAGTGGGAGTGCTTGAGGCGGTCAGGTAAATGTAGGCTGCGTTTGCACCCAGAAATTGCGGTTCAAAGATGAGCCCGCCCCTGATATCCGTAACGGCCATGGGAAGGGCGCCATTCTCCGGCAAAACAAACAGGTGGCGAGTCGAGGGTTTCGACACAGCCATAAAATAGAGGTCCCCGCCTACCGAGAAGAACGCTTCACACTGGGAGTCGCCCTGCCCCGGCATCAAGTCGGTAACCAGCGTGCATTCGGCGGTCTCGAGAGTGTCTCTCGCAGGCACATAGCGCCAGATTTCGCGCCCGCGAATGCCGTCGTCGGCTACGAAATAGAGGGAACCCTCGTGGACATACAAATGGTCGGGATAGGACGATGGATTGAGCGGTGAGGTGTCGCGCTTCGTAGTCTCTTGCCCATACACAAACACGGTGCAAAGAAGCACACTGAGAATGGCCCCGTATCGCGCCAAAAACCGCAGAAGACCCGATCGGCGCCGGTTACAGGGATGGCCCGAACTGCAAAATGGCTCCATGTACCGGCGGCGTTCCCGGCGTGCGGCCCCAATACATCCCATGGTTTGCCTCTTCCTGTGCATCCGCGAGCGTGGCAGACAACCGCCACCGGCCTGCCGGAAGTGGCGGTTGCGTGATTTCCAGCGCCGCAAAAGGCACGCCGATTTCCATCTCGTGGCGCGTGGCACCGGGAAGAAGCGCCACCTTCACCTGCGCATCTTGCGGATACTCACGGCCTCCAACAACCTTATACAAACAGGCTGCCCCGCTTTGCTCCACGGAAAGCTTCCACGATTCGGCCTGTTGCGGCAGTATGTCGAACCGCGTCAACAACTGGAGAGTCAACTCTGGTTTCTCCAGGGCTGCAGGGAAAGTGCAGAGAACATACAGCTGGTCTTGGTCGCGGCAGACCGTCAATGAGGCCTTACCGGCTTGGGGATGGGCCATGAGTACTCCCGAATCGGCAGTGCCGTTTACTGCTGCACGCTGCCATACGGCTTCGTCCGCCCGCCCGTCGACATTCATGGGCGGACCGGAAGCTGTGACGAACGGGACCGTCACCTTCGAGACGCCCCGCGCGATAAACCGGTTCTCAACCTCTTCCGCCCACTCAAGATTCCGCGGCATCAATTCGCAATAGACTAGACGGGCAAACAATCCTGAAGACTCGTGTGCGGCCATATACTGCTCGGAATCTTCGGGCGAGTCAGACCTGTCAAGCAACAGAGCGCTATTCCAGCGCGCCCCATCCAGGCGGCACTCGAATTGCAGCGCAACGGTCATGAGTTCGTTCTGCCGGACCCATTTCCCCGTGCCCTTAACTGAACCGTGCCGGAAGGCCCGGGCCGTCTTGTCCGTGTAGTGCGCCCAATGTCCCTGGAGATTGAACGTTTCACCGTCCTGGCCAGCCTGAATATAAAGGACATCGGTCCCCTTGCTGGCTAGAATTTGCCACGTCTCCTCACCCTCAGGACGGGTCATGAGCCAATGCGCAGACCACCGTTCATTGGTAAGCGCGTCTGTCGTGTTGAAGACGTAGCAGTTTGACGCGGGCCTGGGTTGCGGATTTCCGCCAGAGAACTGGGCGCTCAATAACGACAGACCTCCCACTGCCCCCGCGAGCGCGAGGACCGCGAAGATGGCCAGCGGAACCTTGAATGTCGCGAACCGCAAGCGCTTCCGTTGTGCCGTGGAAGGCCATTTCACCCGAACGATTGTGGACCCTTTCGCAATCTCCTCCGCTGCATACTCAGGAGCCTCCGACAGTAGCTTCAGCGCGGCGCTTGCGTCCTGGGGCCGCTCCTCGGGGCTGGCGGCGAGCATCTGGGCAACACCGTCGCTCAGGATGGGCGAAATCGCCTGGTTCAGGTCCGATAAGCGCGGCACGGCATCTTCGTAAAAGCTGCGGATCAATTTCAGCGGGGAATTGGCTTCGTGGGGAGCGCGCCCCGCCACGGCTTCGTATAGGACCGCCCCGGCTGAATACACGTCCCATGCCGGGGTGGGTTCCACCCCTTCCCACGACTCCGGTGGCGCATAGCGCGGCGTGCCCAGAAACAGACAGGAGGATGCCATACTGCTCATGGCCATTTCCTGATGGGCGGCCAGGCATTTCGAGAGACCAAAGTCCGACACCAGCGCGGTGCCTTGGCCGCTAAGCAGGATGTTGCTGGGTTTGACGTCACGATGGACGACCCCCACCTGGTGGCAGCTCGCCAGACCGGCAAGCGCGTCGCCGACGGAGTGTAGGGTCTGCGCGAGGGTGGCCCTCCCCGAGGCTTCCGCATCGGCCAGCGAGCCCCCCTCAATATACATCATATCGATGACCAGTCGATCCTCGATTCGTTCGAGAGAATGTATTTGAACGATATTGGGGTGATTGAGACTGGCGACAATACGCGCCTCCTGCCGAAAACGCTGCTCGAAGGCGCTGCTGGAAACCAGGTCAGGGCTCAGGACTTTCAAGGCCACGCGCCGGCCGAGGGAGGTATCTTCAGCGACATAGACTACGCCCATTCCCCCGCGACCGATAACCTCCTGAATCCGGTACTTGCCGAATTGAGAGCCGGGTTCGAGCGTGACCATCGCACCTCCACTCCGCTGGTGGTGCCCCGCTTCAGGCAAGACGCGTTTACCGCCGGGCGACCGCGAACTGTTCCCTCAACAGATTGCGGTGAGTAACATACACCTCCGTCTTCGCCCGGCTGCCTCCCGCCGTTCGAAGACATAAGTGCTTGGTCCGGCACAACGTGTGATATTATAACATCTGCTGGATTTATTTGTAAGGCTCGTTTCGAGCACCGTGGCTGCGGGTCCTGCCGGTGCCCGGAGCCCCGATGTCTAACGCGCGCATCGTGCCTGCGTCGAGAGGGCGGTCCATGCAATTGGTTTCAATTGGAGGTCATGCCAAAGGGGCCTGCTGGAAGCTGGACAGCCGCGGCATCACCCTCGGGCGCGATGAAACCAGCGACATCGTACTCGAGGACCCCATTGTCTCGCGAAAACACTGCCGGTTTGTCTGCTCCGGCACGCAATTGCTTCTGGAAGACCTCGGATGCCGCAACCCCCTCCTGGTCAACGGCATTCCCGTGCGCGCGGGCGTCCTCGCAGCGGGCGATGAAATCACTATCGGAGGGGACCGGTTCCTGGTGGTCGAGTCTATCCCCGATGCGGACGCCAGAGCGCCACACAGCACCTTCGCGGAAACGCAATCTATCGATCTGCGCCGGCCTATGTTCCTGGGGCTGGACGGACAGGTGGACGCCGAACAGGAAAGTCCCCGCACCATCCAGGATCTGCTGACACTGCAGCAGATCGTGACCAGGCTGGCCCGATGCCAGAACCGGGAAGAATTCACCACGCTGCTCAAGCGAGCGCTGAACGACCGTTTTCACCCCCTTGCCCTCTGGATTCTTTTGACCCATGAAGAGCAGGAAGTCGTTGTGCTCGACGAAGAGATCGCAGACGGCGCTACCCTTCCCACGGAAAGCGTTCACACCGCCCTGCGCGAGAAACGCGGGTTTCTCAATGTCAGCCGTCAGAAGTCCGGCGGCGAAACCGCAATATCGTTCACGCTGGTAACCCCGGTCACCGTCGCGGGAACGGTGGTCGGCGCACTGGCCATGCAGACCACCCCTCCCCATGGTGTCTTCGTGGAAGACGACCTGCGGCTTCTGGTTCTGCTCGGTCAGTCCCTCGGACCGGTCTTCTGGGCCGTCGAAGAGATGGAACAACTCCGGCGGGACAACGAGTACTTGCGCGCCCGCGCCGGAGAAAGCCTTGCCCTGGTGGGAAGCAGCGAGGCGATGCGCGAAGTCCGGCGGCGCATGGGTCTGGCGGCCAAATCTGACCTCAGCGTGCTGATTTCGGGCGAAACCGGCACGGGAAAGGAACTGGTCGCGCGCCTGCTTCATCAGCAATCCGCCCGCAGACGAGGGCCCTTCGTCGTGGTCAACTGTGCCGCGATACCCCATGATTTGTTCGAGAGCTTCATGTTCGGATACGAACGCGGGGCATTCACCGGCGCGGACCGCTCTTCGCCGGGGCTCCTGGCCGAAGCTCACGGTGGCACCATCTTCCTCGATGAAGTGGGCGACCTCAGCATCGAGAATCAGGCCCGGATCCTGCGCTCGATCGAGTACGGTACGTACCGCAGGCCGGGCGCCAGTCAGGATTCCCGGGTGGACGTGCGCGTGGTCTCCGCCACCAACCGCGATCTCCATGCCCGGGTGCGGAAAGGGCTGTTTCGCGAGGATCTGTTCCACAGGCTCAACGGCTTCACCATAACCTTGCCTCCCCTGCGCGAACGCGGGGAAGATATTCCGGAACTTGCACAACACTTTTTCGCACTGGCGAGACAACAGGCAAAACACCCCGTAAACGCTATATCCCCGGAAGCCATGGAGGTCCTTCAAGAACAACCCTGGACAGGCAATGTCCGCGAGTTGCGGAACTGCATCCTGAGGGCCGTCAGCATTGTCCAGAGCGACATCATCGGGCCCGAAGATGTGTCGGACTCCATATCGAGGCTTCAGCTCCGCAACGATCCATCGCACGCCGAGAGCCTCGAGGACGTCGAGAAACAACACATCGCACGGACCATGAAGAAGTGCCACGGCAACGTGTCCAAGACTGCAAAAGCCTTGGGCATTTCGCGCAGCACCCTCTACGAGAAGATACGGCAATACGAACTCGGCTGAATCGAGTGCATCCGCCACGGCCTGCTTCTCGCATACGTTTCCGCTTGCAGACGCCCGAGCCTGTCCGAAAATCGAACACTTCCGGTGTCCAGAAACCGGACACAACA
>CAZFOG010000242.1:0-1354 GCA_964520685.1 uncultured Nitrospiraceae bacterium
GTTGGAGAGCATATGCTACTCCGCGAGGCCGGCCTTCTCATCCTAACTCTGCGTTTGAATAGTCTTGAAACTGAAACCACGCAGGCCCGTGCTGTCCCACACCGGAAGACCGGGAGTCTTCGAGGCAGCGAACCATGAGCCGTTGGCTCACTCGTAGACGATAAAAAATGGAAATGACCGGTGAGGGCACCGGTCCCACAAAAGAGGGAAAACCCTCGGGACAGACCCCGGTTTGCTGCGCAAACCGTCGGGTCAGTCCCGGGTTTTGGGAATTTCCGAGGCAGATTTTACCGTCGCCGGGACGATGCCGGCCCGGCCTCCTGCCGAAGGTAAGACCGTGCGAAAAGGGGCCGCAGGCGTCAGACTGGTCTCACTGGAATCCCGCGTGCTTTTCGGGAAGCTTGTCCATGTCCGCGTACTGGTCGTGAATGTCCTCGAACAGATGGATATTGGCGAGCATGACCTCGCAAATCGCGGGATCGAAGCGGTTCCCGCTCTCTTCGCGCAGATTCTGAATCGCTTCCTCGGCGGTAAACGCATCTTTGTACACCCGCTTGGAACGAAGGGCGTCATAATGGTCCACAATGCTCATAATCCGCGCAGCCAAGGGAATGTCTTCTCCCTTTATCCCGAGGGGGTACCCTTGCCCGTCGTACCGTTCGTGGTGGTTCGACACCAGGTCACGGGCGATGCGGAACATCTTCAAGTCGCAATATTGCAGCACCGTGTCAAGCGCACGGCCTCCGACCAGGGTGTGGGTTTTGATCACCTCGAATTCCTCTCGGGTGAGCTTCCCCTGTTTCAGCAGAATCGCGTCCGGTATGCTAACCTTGCCGATATCGTGCAAGGGGCTGACGTAGTAGATGGCTTCGATGAAGTCCGCGTTCACATCTTCTTTGAATCGCTCGTCGTCGGACAGCAACTTCGCCAGGAGGGTGCAATGATCGCGCACCCGGTACAGATGCGCGCCGGTGTCGGCGTCCCGTGATTCCGCCAGTTCGGCCAATGAAATGATCAGCCCTTGGTGCGCTCGCATAAGATCCAGCGTGGCAACGTGGTTCGTCTGGCGCAACCGTTGCGAAAGCAGCCGGAGGATACGTTGCGCGAAGCGTTCCTCCTGTTCCATCAGCACCAGAAACTCTTTGCGGTCCAGGCAGAGAAGTTCCAGGTCCGAGACCGCCTTTACCGTAGCCGAGCGGGGCTCATCGGATACCAGCGCCATTTCACCAAAACCGTCCCCTGGGCCCAGACGCTGTAATTCCCGTTGACCAATTCCGCTTCCCTTCAGCACCGTCGCTTCACCCGTGGCAATGAGGTAATAGGTCTCGCCGCGGGTTCCCTCGGCGATGATGGG
>CAZFOG010000242.1:1454-10055 GCA_964520685.1 uncultured Nitrospiraceae bacterium
TGATGGCAATCCACCACGTGGAATTGACGGATTACACGCCCTATCCACAGGCGTTGGTGTGTGTATACGTGTCAGCCAATTATCAGTCCCTTGATGCCGTACACGCAAACGGGCGCATCTTTGCCTCGCAGGACCAAAGGGCCAATCTTCTCTGCGTCCACATTCTCCTTGATCTGTTCGTAGGTGGCCTCACTGATCAGGATGTCGAACGGAAGCTCCTTCGTGAGCGCCTCAATGCGCTGAGCATAATTGACGTGCTGCCCAATCGCCGTGTACTCGAGGCGCCGCGCCGACCCAATGTT
This sequence comes from uncultured Nitrospiraceae bacterium, assembly GCA_964520685.1. GTDB lineage: Bacteria > Hydrogenedentota > Hydrogenedentia > Hydrogenedentales > SLHB01 > UBA2224. Next base: position 1,757 of record CAZFOG010000242.1, read on the forward strand.
GCCCACAATCACCTCGCCCGTCGAGAGCCCGATGCCCACGCGAATCTCCGGCTTGCCCTGCTCCCGCCACTGCGCGTTCAATTCGCGCAGCGTGTCCTGCATAGCCAGCGCGACCTTCACCGCACGCAGCGCGTCGTCGCCGTGCTGCACGGGCGCGCCAAACAACGCCATGACCGCGTCTCCCATGAACTTATCAAGCGTCCCTTCGCTGGCCAGAATAAGGTCGATCATCGGTGCAAAGTAGGCATTCAAGAACTGCACAAGTTCCTCGGGATCCGTCCGTTCGGACAACGACGTGAAACCCCGGATATCGGACATCAGGATTGTCACGGTTCTGCGTTCACCGCTCACATTGACCGGTTGCGAGCTTTCCAGAATCTTGTCCACAAGTTCGGCGCTTACGTATCGCTCGAACGACTGCCGGAGCAGTTGTTTGCGCTTTTCCTCGTGACGCAGCCGCACAAACGTCAGGAGTGACGCACCGGATACCAGCATGCTCAGGGCGGGCAAGGGGGAGCAATACACGCCCCACCGGTCGAAAATGGCCCACGACCCCAGCGCTACCAGCACAACCGCCACAACGGTCACCAGCGCGCTGAGGGTAACGCGCGTCCACGCGACAAGGAAGGTCACGAGAAGTCCCGACAACACAATAATCAGTGCCTGGGCCCCGCGAACCCAACCCGGCTCGACAAAGAAATCCTCGCGCAGAATCGCGTCGACGGCCAAAGCGTGCAGGTCGACTCCCGGGCACAGCCGCATCACCGGCGTCGCGTGCATATCCCCAAGCCCGCTCGCAGAGGCTCCGATAAACACGATCTTGTCTTCAAAATCCTGCGCCTCCACACGTCCTTCCAACAGGTCGGCTGCCGGGACATGCGTGAAACGGTCCGTCGGCCGCATGCGGTACGGCAGCAGCAGGTTCCCCTGAAAATCCGTTGGAACAACCGTTTCTCCGATCTGCAGTTCAAGCACCCCCGCATTGGACCACTTCACAACCACCTGGTTCGATTCCGCCGGCGCCAGAAGCGCGGCCACGGCAAGGCTCGCCACCCACGTGTCCCCGCAACGCAACACGAGCGGAATGCGCCGCAGTTTGCCATCCCGGTCGGGCAGGGGGTTTGTGGCAGCCACCAAAGTCGCCGCCTCGGCCAACTCGGGAATGGGGCACGTCATCCCGGAGGCCGCTGGAACCGGCGGCACTCCATCCGTCCCCGGAAGGGCGCGCAGAGCCACATTCACGGAGGTTCCGCAGACCATGTCACACCGGGACAGCCCTTCCTCGAATCTCAGGTCCGCGCCCAGAACAACCCTGTGCCGCGCCATCGTTTCTGCCAGCACCCGATCGTTGTCCAGCGCGTCGCCCGGCACCCCGCTCAAGTCCAGCGCAAGACCGCGATCCCTGCGGTACAGCTCGCGCACCTCATCAAGAGAGAGACGGTCGCGTTCCGCGAGCAGAAGATCCAGGGCAACGCTACGGGCACCGAGGCCCGCGGCGTGCTCAATCAGCGCCGCCAGCCGGTAGCGAGGCCATGGCCACTGCCCGAGCCTCGCCAGACTGCCTTCGTCCACGTCCACTATGACCACGCCAGGAGGCTCGTGTACCCCCCCGAGGAAACGAATCATCTCGTCGTAGCCCACGTACTCGAATGCCCGGACCGGTGCCGGCGGGTAGAGCGCCAGGACAAGAAAGAGCAGTGTGAGAACCCCGCCAAGCAACAACACTATGCGTGACGTTGGAACCAGCTTGCGGCCGCTCCCGGCGGCCGCATCCGTCAGCCGCAAAGAACGGCCGCCTGTTTTGGCATGCATCACCGCTCCGCCAGTGCCCCCGTGCGTCAGCGCACCACCACTTCAACCCGGCGGTTCTTCGGTTCGCTCACATTGTCCGCGGTAGGAACAACCGGCTTGCTCTCGCCGTAATACTCGATGGTCATGTCTTCGGCGGGGACGCCCTTCTCCAACAGCAGCTTCCTGACCGTATTCGCGCGGTCCAGGCTCAACCGCATGTTGTAGGCGTCGTCACCGGTCCGATCCGTGTGCCCATTCAGGCTGATGTCACGCGAACCGCGAGCGCGCATTTCCGCCAAAACCTGGTCGACAACCGGCACCGATGCCACATTCACATTGCTCGAATCGCTGTCGAAATAGAGGTCAAATCCCTTCGGCGCAGGCGGCACGAGCGCCAGGGCTTCGCCAAACTTAGCCTGGATCTCGTCGGCCGTCGCCACACGTGACGCCGAAAAGGCCGTGTCAGCGCTCTCCGCAGCGACGGTTTCGTTGGCTTTATTCAAAGTCACGCTGGCAGCCTCGTTTTTTACCGTGACCTCTCCAACGTGCCCGTCCGGGTCTGGAACCAGATAGAAACTCGTCTGGGGAGTAGTCGCGCATCCGGTTACCAGACCGATAAGAACCAGGAGACTCAGGCTGGCGAACTTCATCGTGCTCACTCCGTCCGTTTCGACGCTTTCGGCGCGGGCACCTCCACCAGAAGCTTGGTCCCGCGAACCGCCGCCACTCCGGCGGGTGTTTCAATTTGCGCCGAGCCCGGCGCAAGTTTGGCAATCTGCCCCGAGATGTAGACCAGCGTTCCTTTGGCCAGATTGAGTGTCATTCCCAAGATGCCTTCATCCGGCTTGAATCTGAACTCGGACATCTTGAACTCGCTCGAAGGGCCCAGGGATAGTGTGGTGTCGTCTCTCAACACCATTCCAACACCCCCTCCTTCTTCCGTCCGAATGATGTCCGAGGAGAACAGCCGTGTACCCTTCTCGGCCGCAATCTCCTTTCCACCGCGAAGGAGATGGATAGTTCCCTTGACGTCTGTAATGCTTCCCACCGGTTCTTCTTTGGATTCCGCCAAAGCGGGAAAGCAGGTTGCCATCATGATTACTGAGACAAGGACGAGATAATACTTGCACATGACCTGAACCTCCAAGGGCCAAATTTCATTAGTCCAATCACAAGCCAATAGCCTTAATGCAGTTATACCTCAAGAACCAGGAAAAAGATAGAGAAAAGCTCTTTTCCGTACGTTCCACGGGCTTTTCCGAACCACAAAACAACGGAATTACAGTAGGCACCCCTTGATGCGCTCCGCCTTGCATCCCAGCTTCGATGCATCACCTGCTCCACTGTTGACAGGACTGGTCACAGTGACAAAAGAAAACGTAACGGCAGGGGTTTTCCCGTAGTACAATGAAGGGACAATCTACCATCGCGGTCAGGCAGCGGTCGCCGTAAACCCGGGGGATGCGGATTGAAGCCGCAAGACAGCCCCGAAGCGGCCTTGTCTGCCGGGGAGAACGGTCATGCGCGCAAGATTCGCGGTCTTGTCTGCTCTTACCCTGTTACCCATGGTTATGGGGTGTCCTGTCCGCCCCCCCCAAGACTCCGACTACCGCTTCACGAGCGCCGACCTGCGCAGCGGCAGCTACGGCTGGTGGACGTGGGGCGAGTTCCCCATCGCGGGACGCGACGAGGACGCGCAGGAAGGCAATGAAGACGTACCCCGCGAGGTGACGGAACCGGACGTCTTCCGGCGTGACGGCAACATCCTGTACGTCCTGAACCAGTATCGTGGCCTGACCCTGGTTGATTTGGATACAGAACAAGTCCTGGCCCAGCTCCCAACTTGCGGATATCCCCGAGACCTGTATGTGCGTGACGGCCGCGCCTATGTCCTCGTCGGACAGGCCGCAGACTACGAGGCTGATGGCAATACAGTGAGTTACTCGGTTCACGGGCGTTTGTACATCGCCGATGTCTCCACACCATCATCCGCGGCAGTCCTGTCCTCCATCGCCCTGGAAGGCGATTTTGTGGACAGCCGCCTCGTGGGCGGCGTGGTCTACGCGGTCTGCGCCGAGTTTGACTGGTATTGGGACGGTGTGGCCGCCATGAAGGACCAAACCAGCGCCTCATGGGTGACGAGCGTCAATGTGGCCGACCCCACTCACGTCTATCAAGCCGGCCAAATTTCGTTTGGCGGTGCGGGTGACGTTATCCAGGCCATGCCGGCGGCCATCTTCGTCGCCTCATCCGCCTCCTGGCCGGAAGATCGGACAGCCATCACCTATGTGGATATCAGCGACCCGGATGGCGCGATGGCGGTGCGGGGTTCGGTCGAGGTGCGCGGCCACGTGGCTGACCGTTATAAGCTCGACGCCTGGCAGGGCGCATTGCGCGTCGTGACAAGCGCCAGGGAAGACGAGCGGCGCGTATATGTCACCACGATCGACCTCGCGGACCCCGACAACTTGGCGGTACTCGCGGAATTGCAGCTCGAGCGGGCCTCCGGCGAAACGCTGTTCGCCACCCGCTTCGACGGGCCGCGCGCCTATATCGTCACGTTTCTAATCAAAGACCCCCTGTTCGTGGTCGACCTGTCCAACCCCGCGGCCCCCGCCCTCATCGGCGAGTTGGAGGTGCCCGGATGGTCGACGCATATCGAACCGCGCGGCGACCGCCTCATCGCCCTGGGGGTGGACGATACCGGCGGCCAGCGCGTGTGTGTAAGCCTCTTTGACGTGACGGCTCCGGCCGGACCGGCCCTCGTTGATCGCGTCGCGTTCGGGGACGGCTGGAGCTGGTCCAGCGCCTACAGCGATGTGAAGGCGTTCGCAGTGTTTGACGACCTGCTCATCGTTCCTTTCAGCGGATGGAGCGACACAGGCGGGTACGAACGGCTTCAGTTTGTGTCGTGGTCCCCGGAAGACCTGGAGATACGCGGTTGCGTTGACCTGACGGGTGCCGCAGTCCGTTCCTTTGATTACCAGGACCATTACTACGGCATTACCACCGAGCAACTGGTGACACTTGAGGGCAGCAACCTGGATGCGCCATCCGTAACGAACCGGCTCGTGCTGGCCGAATATGCCGCCGACTTCCTCGAACTCACTCCCGAGCTGGGTGTTGAGGTGATCGCTCAATACGCTACCGGCACGACGCTCGTGCGAACGGCCAGCCTGGCAAAGGCTACCGGCGGCGAAATCCAGGTCGAGATTGGTGAACTGGTGGACAGCTTTGCTTATGGAGAATCCATAGTCCTCGTGGGAGCCCGCTGGACCGAACAACCGCACTACATGGTCGCCATCATCGACTGCTCGAACGCCGCCCAACCCGGTATTGCATACTCCGCGCGCATCCCCGTCGAGCCGTATTACGGGTGGTATTGGCCACCCTATCCCTACCGGCCGCTGCTCGACGCCGGCAGCAGCCCCTCCTCGGGCAAATCCATCGTCGCATGGCCGGGCTACCCCTCGTCCCGCACCGGAGCTGCTTTCCTTGTGGGCGACGTGCTGGCATTGCGCTGCCGCGCGGACACGTACGACACGGTGCTCGGGCCCGCTACCGCGGAAGAGGGTCTTGCGCTGGTGGACCTTGCCGCCGGGACGTTTTCCGGCACGGCCGGTCTCGCATTCGATAATATCGTCGCGCTGGATGTGGCAGGCGATAAGCTCTATCTCACCACGTGCGAATCGCTCGAGCCGGCCACAAGCATGGAAGCCCCGCAATGCGCCTATTTCATCACGGCGATTGACGTGGCGGGTGCCCCCTCGGTCGGCCCGAGCGCGAATGTGCCCGGCGTTTTCGTCCAGTACGACCCTGATAGCGGCGTATTGACGCTGCGCGATGACCAGTGGCTTCGAGATTGGGAATCCCGTTCGTACCTGCGAACCGTGCTCTGGGGCGGTGAGCAAGACGTTGAAGCCATTGATTCGATTCAACTGCCGTCCGGAACGAACCAGATACTTGGACGCGGCGCGCGAGTGTTCATCGAAGTGTATGCCGACGGAATGAGGCTGTACGCGGGCGCAGTGGCGCCCGATGGCGCGCTGAATCTGGGCAGGGCAATCCTGGTCACCAAAGACTGGGGAAACCTGTTTGACGCCTGGAGCTCGAGTGCTTATGTCATTCTCGGCGGCAGCGCCATCGCCCGGTACGATTTCAGCTCGGGCGCCGGTCAACTCGCCGAGATCACGCCCGTCATGGGCATGCCGTCAAGAATTCGCTTCGGTGCATCGGCTGCCTTCGTTGCGACAGGCTATGCCGGTGTGGTTCAATTGCCGCTCTAAGGTACATCAACATTGTGCTCTCAGCGTCCGCATGCGGCACATCCGTCGCAGCCCGGCTTTGGCAGCAGAACAACACTCGTCTCAGGGGGATTCGAGCCCATGAAAAGCACCTGGTTCACGGCGGCAGCGACCGTGATGCTTTGCGCCGCCCTTGCGACACCGGCCCTCGCCGGCGACGATGCTCCCGCGACGTTCTATGTCAGCGTCGAAGGCAAGGACAGCTGGACGGGCAAAACTCCACAGCCCAGTTCCGATGGTTCCGACGGCCCCCTTGCCACCCTCGAAGGCGCACGTGATGCTGCACGCCGCGTGGGAACGCATGTTCCCCGCCGCATCGTGGTGACCGAAGGCTCCTATTTCCTCACGGAGACCCTCCTCCTTGACCAGCACGATAATGGCCTGACCATCGAGGCCGCACCGGACGCCCGCCCCATCCTCTACGGCGGCACGTGTATCGAAGGCTGGCAACCCGACGGCGACCGGTTCTGGGCCGCCCCGCTGCCCGAAGCGGCCGACGGCTCGTGGGATTTCCGCATGCTGTCGGTCAACGGCCGCTTCTGTAAACGGGCGCGGCTGCCGCAGGAAAGCGTCTTCGAGCACGAATCGACATTCGATGTTCCCTGGATGAGCACTACGGGCGGCGGATGGAATCGCAAACCTACACCAGAAGAACTGACCACCATGAAATATCGTCCCGAAGACCTCGGGCCGTGGTTCGACCCCAAGAACGCCGAAATCACCGTCTACCACATGTGGGACGAATCCCTCGTGGGCGTCGCCAACATCGACCGCGAATCGTCCACCGTCACCTTTTCGACCGCGTCGGAACATCCCCCGGGCGCGTTTGGCGTGAAACGGTACGTCGTCTGGAACCTCCGCGAAGGCATGACCGAACCCGGTCAATGGTACCTCGACCGTACCGCGGGCAAGGTCGTCTACTGGCCGCTACCCAACGAAGACATGACCTCCGCCACAGCCATCGCACCGCGCACTACGGTCATCCTGCGCATTTCGGGCCAAGAAGACGACCCCGTCCGGAGCATCACCATCCGCGGCCTCGCCATTTCCGTCACCAACACGCCCCTCAAGGCGGGCGGATTCGGCGCGCTCAAATTCGAGGGCGCTATTACGGCAGGACGCGCGACTGAGTGCCTCTTCGCCGATCTCGAAATCTTCAATGCCGGCGGGTATGGCCTCAAGACCTGGCAGGTCGATAATTCCCGCGTCGAACGCTGCCATGTTCACCACAACGGCGCCGGCGGTCTCGCGGTTTCCGGTAAAGAAGGCGTCGCGTCTGACAACCACATCCACGACGTCGGCCTCGCCTATCCCAGCGCGATTGGGCTGCGATGCGGCGGCACGAACCTCCAGGTCATCCACAACGAAATCCACGACACCCCCTACACAGGAATCTGCGGCGGGGGAAGCGGACTTGTCATCGCGTCCAACCGCATCTACCGTGTCATGCAAGAGCTCCACGACGGCGCCGCCATATATGTCGGGTTCTGCAAAGACTTCACCCTCCGCGGCAATTACGCTTACGACATCGTGGACACCGGCGGCTACGGCGCTTCGGCCTATTACCTCGACGAACAGGCGACCAATTGCATCGTCGAAGGCAACGTGTCCGTCAACGTGGCCCGGCCCTCCCACAACCACATGGCCGTCAGCAACACCATCCGCCACAACGTCTTCATCACCGAGGGCGATGCCCAGATCACCCTCCAGAAGAGCAGCGAGTACACCATCGAAGGCAACATCATCCAGGCCGGCGGCGACATCTCCATCAGCAATGTGGATGCCGTAAAGACGTTCAAGGACAACATCCTCTTCACCGGCACCGGCAACGCCACCTGGCGCATCATGGCCGCCTACAAACCCGCCGGCGAGAAACCCATCGAACCCACCGGCGGCAACCTATTCGCCGACCCTCTGATCACCAGCTATGAAGGCGGCAAAATCCTGTTCGCTCCCGAATCCCCCGCCCTCGAATGCGGCTTTCCGCCCCTCGACGTCAGCAACGCCGGGCCCAGACCAAGGAGCGCACCTTGAGAGAGCGCCTAAGTCCCTCAACGTTTGGCTCATGAATTCTCTTTTCTTCGTGGGACCGGCGCCCTCGCCGGTCATTTGGACAGAAGACGCCGGCCCGAGACCAAACGCGGGGCCTTGATAGAATCAAATCTTCCTTCCACAACGGGGGGCGGGTTTTCCAACCCGCCATT
>CAZFOG010000243.1:0-10050 GCA_964520685.1 uncultured Nitrospiraceae bacterium
CCGTGTCGACGACGCCGAGGATATGCTGGCCTTTCCGGGGTTCCACCAGATCTTCTTCTATGGCGACCACAAAGACGACCTGGCCGCCTTCTGCCAGCTCTACGGCATGGAAGCCACAATCGCCTGAGAGCAGGCCGATAAAAGCCCGGGGACTGGCTTTTATGAAGCCACAGACAGCCCGAAGAAGGCTTGAGAAAGAAGAGACCTTTAGACAGGATTTACAGGATTAACAGGATTCGGACTTCTCCGGGCCACCGTGTTCTCCGGGTGTATTCTTAATCTTTGTCACACGAGACAATGCATCATTTCCACGCAATCATGCCTCTTGATTCTCACCGCTAACGGTCAGCAGTTTCTTGAGGGTATTTCGCGGCGGATTCGCCGGCAAGCCAGCGCCGCGCTTCTTCGGTCCTTCTCCGCCAGTATTCCACCTCTTCTTCAATGGTCAAGCCTTTGGTGGCCGCGTACACTTTCTGCGCACCTTTGCGCTTCATCTCGACGCAATCAAAATCCTTCGTCTTCCTAATCGATCACCTTACTTGGGGTGTGAATCGCGATTTCCGGATAACCGTGCAATCTGTTAACTCCATTGTACATTGGAATCTTTCGTGCATGCACGATATGCCGGAAGTTCCAACTGACAATCGTCCAGCAATTCAAGACCGTAGCCAAGGCAACATGTTGGGCGTCATCCCGTGACGCGGGGCCGATGATACCAGCCTCGAGATAGGCGTCGCGCAATTGAATCGCTTCTGTTGATATATCCTCGATATACACATGCTCCTTCAGCCCGCGAGAAAAACGCCGAACCTCCCGCCGCGCCTCACCAAGTTCATCAACGACCAATCCCGACGAGACGAGTTCGAAGCGTGTATCGCGTACTTGATCAAAGAACGCCAAGCTTGCTTCGCGGAATTCTGCGTCGAACACCCCACCGAATACCGATATGCCGGCATACACGCGTATTGATCTTCATTGTATAATATTCGGTTGGTCCATGATTTGCCTCTCCGCGCGCGGGCGCCTTGCCACTTCAGTCATAGAACGGAAGACACGTGGACGCAAAGAAAGTCCAGAATTAGAGGCAAACCCGTCTCTTGCATCCTTCAATATCCCTCAAAACAGACTAATCCACCTTCGGCGTGAGCTTAACGCGGACTTCAAGCGTCCCCGACGTGCCCTCTTTGCGGATGGTCATGCGCTCCTGGGTTTCGTCGCCGTAAAGCGCCAGTTTTTCCAACCGGACCGATGTGCCTTCGGGGGCCGTAACCGTCACAATGCCCTTGTCGCCGGTTATGGTGAGGGTCTGGCCGTCCAAATGGCAGGGAAGCATGGTTTGCCAATAGAACTCGACGCCCTCTCCCCTGCCAATCTCGTATTCGTCGCGAATTATGAACGTATCCGGAGCGGGAGAATCCCACTCGCGCACCCATCTCCTGTAGAAATCGCCCCAGCCCGCGGTGGCATCGATGCGGGCCTTAAACCGGGTCTCGTCACCCTCGCCGACGGGCTTCACGTTTACCGGCAAGGGCCGCTGGGGACGGGGCCGGTCGGGTGTTCCGTACGGTGCGAGCATATTGTGGCGTTGCGCCTGTTTGTACACGTGATGCATGGGATCGCCGTAGCTGCAGATGCCCAGATCCGTCGCGAAAGACTGGCTGGCAAACTCGAGCACGAAACTGCCTTTGTCTTCGTGGGTGTGATCGGCCCCCACGCAGAAACCCATCAGGAAGAGTTTCACCGCGTGTCCGCCGAGATTTCGGACCGACGCCATGAGCCCGGTATCCGGCAGCGCGATGAACGCGGGCAATGGCGGCCCGGCAACCTCGAGGGGCGGCTCTCCTGTCCGCGCACGGTGCTTGTTGTAGAGGGTCGTCCAATAGCTGCCTGGCAGGATGGCGTGCATCCCCGCAAGGGTTTCGCCATCCATATTCAGATTCGAGTCTCCGAACGGAATGATGTCGCGGTCCGTGGTGGAGGTGATGACCGCGGCATAGGCGCCGGTGCGCGTCAGGGGCTCGGGGACCAACTCTCGCGCATCCTTGCCGCGGGCACGGGCATACCACTCGATCGTCTGGAGGTTACGGTTGGCCGTCGAGCCAAAATAGGACGGGGTTTCGAGGTACCCTCCGTCGGGCTGGATGACGATATCCAGGTTGTTGACGATGTCGCCGTATGCGAGGTCGGTGTAGGGAATCACGCGCGGCCATTGCCGTTCCATGACCAGATATGCCGCCATCCGCCCTGTGTTGAAGAAGCCGAGCTGATTGCAGTGGAACACGTATTCATGCCGCCACAACACGAAATTGATGAGGCCCACCCCTTCTTCGGCCATGCGCCGGAGCAGGTACAGGCGGCCGTTGTCCGAGAAGATCTCGCCGGCAACATCCGCGACATAGGCCACGTCTTCGGTGATATAGGACCGCCGGAACGCGCGGTTGTCCCAGTCGCTGCCGGTGAAATACGCCATGAAACCGTCATCCCAGTATTCGCAGGCCGCCAGACACAGGGCATACTCCGCGGCCGCGCGCAACGCCTCGGCATCGCGCACGACGAGCGCGGCCTCCGCAATCCGCGGGCTGCCGGGCATGCTGTACTGGCCGGCATCGCGCATACGCCCTTCGTTTCGGTTGCTCCCGCCGCTGCGCGCAAACTCCGTGATCCCCCGCTTGAAATCCTGCGATTTGGCGGCCTCGGCCAATTGCAGGTATCGCGATTCGCCGTTTTCGGCCATAGCTTTCTCGTGTTCCGCGCGCTTCGCGGCCAACTCTTCAGGCGTGAGAAAGATGCCGTACAGCGGCTTGAACTCCGGTTCGTACGAAAGGGCTTTAAGTTGATTTTCCCAATTCACCCCCGTCATGTCCCACCGGGCGAAGTATTCCTCGAGGCGCTCGGTGTGTTGCAGGCCAAGCCACCGCAGCCAGCCGACGGCCGAGCCTTCCTGGCGCGCTTCCAACTCGAGTGTGATGCGGCGGATAACCTCCGCCCCATCGAGGTCAAGGAAGATCTCGATTTCATCGCCCGCAAAGGGCGCTGACGATGTTTCGCGCAATCCTCTATCGGTTTCCACACGGATATGCATCACGGAATCCTGGGGGCCCACCATGCGCAAGAGCAGGCGGTTGTAGCGGCTGCAGTCCACATTAAAATCGCGCCACATGCGCAACGCAGGACCCTGTTGGGGTTTACTCGCCCACTCATAATCGACGGTAAACCAGTGCTGGTGGATGTACAGGCCGTAGGCCGAACCGTCTTCAACCGTCCATTTGGGAAACCCGCTCACCCCCTCCGACCAGAAGGGCTCGATAATAGCCTCGGCGCAGTTGATGGGCACCGGCATGCGGAGCGTATCGCTATCTTCGGCTGCGCGCACTGGCCAGCTCAAGAGCATCAGTGCCGCGACTGAGAAACCGGCCAAAGCTTTGCGGAACATGCGAGAGAATCGAGCGGGCATGTGGAAGACTCCTGTGAATTGAGACTCATAGAAGACTAATGACGCAGAAAGACGTCACGCAACGAGTATCGGCGCAATTTCCATGAGTGTACAATAGAGGTTGCGCACGCTCAAAGTCCTGACGCATTATCAAAAAAACCGCGCACTGGGATTGGCCGGTATGCAGCAACTTCGAACCCATCGTGTCCATGTGTCCGACGGCCCTCTTACCCTGCGGCCCATGACGGAAGGGGATTGGGACACCATCCACCAATGGAATAACGATCCGGAAGTCCTGCACTACTGGGACGGAGACAATATCGCGGCCCGCCTGCTCGCGGACACCCAGGAGATTTACCGCACTGTTTCGCAGAGCGCGTACATATTCATAATCGAGCTGGAGGGGATCCCGATAGGCGACTGCTGGCTGCAGGAGATGAATCTTCTTGAAATCCTGGACCGCTTCCCCGGCAAGGATTTGAGACGCATCGATCTCGTCATCGGCAAAAAGAACTTGTGGGGAAAAGGCTGGGGCAGCTGCGTGATTGCCCTGCTCACGCGTTTTGGCTTCGAGAAGTGCGGCGCCGACGCCCTTTTCGGGTGCGGTATCGGCGACCACAATCCCCGAAGCCGCCGCGCTTTCGAGAGAAACGGCTACAAAGTTCTCCAGACTGTTCCCCAACCACCCGGGGGCAAGGCGGGGTTCGTATTCAACCTCATACTTACGCGCGAGCGCTACCGCAAGCTTCGCGAGCTTATTTCAGATTCAGCGTAACCGGTGCGTAGGGCTTCATCTCAAGCGTGCGGCCGTCCTGGGGACTCCCCCATGCCGCACGGTCATTCTGAAGTCTTTCGGGGCAGCGTCCACATGCGGAACATCACTGGCGGAGGGCATACCCGGCTTGCCGAAAGCGCCGGCCACGTAACCGTCAAAGAAGAACCAGTACGCGGTCTCACAGGCGTGGTTCTCGTTAACATCAAACCGCACGCGAAGGTACTGCCCCAAACCATAGCCGCCGTCCTGCACCACAAGCTCCTTCCTCATGCGCGTGTCGACAAGGGATGAGACGCACCCGCGCTCCCGCTCGATGGAAAAACGGATGTGGTCATTCACTAACTCCACCGCTTCGCCGCGCAGGTCCGTTTTCGGGCCGCCCAGGGCCAAGGTGTGCCTTGGACAATCCAGGATTCCCCCAGACCGCGTTATCCGCCTGCGGCGGACAGGTCTGCCTGCGGCGCCAGTGAGATGGCATAAGCCTCTCGCTCATGGTTCACTGTCCCAAGCCCCTCACGTCCTGAACCACGGGCTGCATCGCACGGAATCTGCAAAAAGTGAGCCCATTCTCGGGGATGTGTGAAATCTTTGCACAGCCGAGCGGGGTTCGCGACTGTTTTTGCGCAGGAAACCTCTGAAATATGGCCACTTTCTTGGCACGGGGTTTGCGCTTCTACAGGCGACAGTTTGAAGACAAGTTGAAGAAAGCAGGAAGCGCAACAACGCCTTCGAGCATGTGGCGCATGACAAAAATGGAGGTGACACCATGCGAAAGAAACTGAATCTCGGATTGGCACTCGCTATTGCCCTCGGGTTGATGGCCTATGTGCCCGCAATGGCGGAAGAAGCGGAAGAAGTAGAGGCCAAGGAATGCCCAACGTTCGTTGATGCCGATGGCGACGGTGTCTGTGACAATGAAGGACAGGGTCCGGGTCACGGGCAAGGCCTTCGCGACGGCAGCGGCGGCGGACGCGGTCAGGGGCTAGGCCAGGGACCGCGTGACGGGCGTGGCGGCGGACGCGGTCAGGGTCTCGGCCAGGGACCGCGTGACGGGCGTGGCGGCGGGCGTGGCCAGGGTCTCGGCCAGGGACCGCGTGACGGGCGTGGCGGCGGGCGCGGCCAGGGGCTCGGCCAGGGACCGCGTGACGGACGTGGCGGCGGGCAGGGCCAGGGTCTCGGCCAGGGACCGCGCGACGGTCGTGGCGGCGGACGCGGCCAGGGGCTCGGTCAGGGGCCTCGTGATGGACGCGGTCGTGCTGATGGTCAGGGACGCGGACAGCGGCGTGGCCCGCAGGACGGTACTGGTCCCCGATGCAACCGATAGCCAGAACGGCGGGTTGCCTGACATGAGTGAATGTCAGTTGAGCACACCCAACGAGAGACGGCGGACATCCTCCGCCGTCTCGTTTTTTTTGCGCCTGTGATACACGCCCCGTTCTTTTAACAGCCTCATTGTCCCGATGTACTTCGTATTCTGAACCAAACCGGGGCTTCGGAACCATTACTGCGTTACCGCTGGACCGTTCGTACTGACTATTGCTTCCCCAGTGCTTACCAGTACCATCCGTAAAATCCGTGGTAAGAATCCCTGGAATTGATTGCGGCTGTGCCTCGCCGTTTGCCTTTTGTCCCTTTCGGCCCTTTGGCCTCTTCCCTGCTATTTGACGCCCGGCCATACAAGGGGGTATAGGTTAGGGTGTGTTTTGCGGTAATTCTCCGGGCAATCGACGCGTCTCAGGAGTCTATTCCATGGCAATGCGAATCAGTGTCTGTGTGTTGTGCGTTGGACTCGTCCTATTTGCCGTCGGCAGCGGGGCGCAGGAGAAATCGGTCCTGCAATCGGCGCGGCAAATTCCGGTGGCCTACGACGTCGACGTGGTCGTGGTAGGCGGCTCGACAGGGGCCGTGACGGCGGCGGTGGCGGCGGCGGAGCAGGGTGCCCGGGTGTTTCTTGCGGCACCGCGGCCGTACCTGGGCGAGGACGTTTGCGGCACGTACCGCCTGTGGCTCGAACCCGGCGAGGAGCCCGGAACCGAGCTCGCGAAAGCCCTTTTCGAAGAGCCCCCGGCGTTGACATCCATCCGTGAGCTCCTGGACTTCACTTACGAGACCAGCCTTCCGTTCCACGAACAGCACAAAGACACGACGCCTCCGCGCATGCTCAACGACGGCAAGTGGCAGAGCGCCTACAGCCAGAGCGTCCAGTACAACGGCGATGTAACCGTCACGGCCGACCTTGGGAAGGTTTGCGATATCGGCAAGGTGCACGTACTGGCGTTCCAACGCAACGGGGATATCGAGTTGAAGGACGCCACCGTCGCCATCAGCGGCGACGGCTCGAGCTGGCGCGAAATCGGCACGGTCGAGAACGACAAGCTCGGCCAGGGGGACTTCCTCGACTCATCGTTTGCTCTGACGGTGCCTGTCAATGCCACCGCGCAGTATGTGCGCGTAACGGCGCGAAAAACACCGAATGTCGAGCGCCTGCTGCTGGCCGAGATAGTCGTCGAACCGCCCACCGACGAATCCGCCATCGAGCCCGGCCACCGTCTGCCCCCGCCTCCGATGCAGGTGAAACGCATACTCGATCAGGCGCTGCTGGATGCCGGGGTCCAGTTCTTGTTCGGCTGCTATCCCACCGACATTCTCCGCGACGCAGACGGTGCACCAGCGGGCATCGTCATGGCCAACCGCGCCGGACGCCAGGCCGTACTGGCCAAGGTCATTATCGACGCTACGGACCGCGGGACGGTGGCGCGCATGGCGGGCGCGGAGTTTTCCGCGTATCCCGCGGGTAAACATCCGTTCACGCGGATCGTCGTGGGCGGCGAGCAGCCCGTCGAAAGCCCCGCGCATGTCGCGCCCCTCCCCTCTCCTCTGCAGAACGTGCAGATGGCGGGCGGGGCTTCGCCTCACTACGACGCCTTTGCCTATACCCTCGATATCGACATGCCCGACGCGTCGCACGCTTCTTTCGCTGCTGCCGAGAACATCCTGCGCGACGCATCGTACGCCAAGGGCCAAGTCGCGGCATCCGACATGCTGTTCCAGGTCCCGCCGGACAAGATTCGCGGCAAGGCGTCCCTCGAGGGTACCTGGCCGGGAGCCGAAGCCGTCGAGCCTGATGTGTTTCGCCCGGCAAACGTCCAGCGTCTTTACGTGCTCGGGGGATGCGCCGACATTTCGCGCGAGGCCGCCGCACGACTGCTCCGCCCATTGGCGTACATGGAGGCCGGTACCCACGTTGGCCGGGCGGCGGTTGCCGAAGCGAACATCAAACCGCGGCCCCGGCTTGTATGCTTCGGCGACAGCATCACCGCCCAGAATTATCCCGCGCGTCTCGAGGCCCTGCTCGGCAGCTACGACGTGATCAACGCGGGCGTCGGAGGCAACACCGCACCGCAGGGCCTCGCCCGAATCGAGAGCGATGTACTTGCACACCAACCCGCCGCCGTCATCGTCATGTTCGGCACCAACGACAGCGTTCTGACCGGCCCAGGCGAGTACAAAACACCGCTGGACGAGTACGAAGAAGCCATGCGGACGATCGTCAAACGCTGCCAGGACGCCGGAGCGAAGGTGGTCGTCTGCACCCTGCCGCCCATCGTCCCCGAACCGTATTACGCGCGCCATCCGAAGGAATACTACGACTCCGAGGGTGGTATCGAGGCGATCCAGACCCGGTATCGCGAAGCGGCGAAGCGCGTTGCCCAAGACAGGGGCGCGGCGCTTGCAGATATCAACGCGGCCCTCGCGGAAGACGCTGTGGCGGTCTTCCCCGACGGCGTTCACCCGTCCGCGGGAGCCGAACGGCGGATGGCAGCACTACTTGCCGAAACTCTGCGCAAGAGCCTTGGCGATGCCAGCCCCGGCCGCGCCCTGGTTCCTGGCGCATATGTCCCGGGCAATGCCGCCACGTCCATCGAACCGGGCGACGTACGCGAGTCTCTCACGGGTATACGGCCCACCCAGGACGGCCTGCCCACCATCCCTGCAGAAGCCACGGCGTTGCCGGTCATTGCGGAATACGACGTCGTGGTGATCGGGGGCGGCACGGGTGGCGCACCGGCGGGCATCTCGGCGGCTCGACAGGGCGCCAAAACCCTTGTGGTCGAGTACCTGCACGGCCTGGGGGGCGTGAGCACCCTGGGCCTTATTGGAAACTATTATTGGGGCCACCGGGAAGGGTTCACCGCCGAAATCGACGCGGCCATGGAAGCGCTCGGGGCCAAGAGAGGCAGTTCAGGGTGGGACGTCGAGGTCCGCATGGAATGGTACCGGCGTGAATTGCGCGAAGCCGGCGCCGACATTTGGTTCGGCTGTATTGGCTGCGGCGCCGTGGTCGATGGCAATACCATCAAAGGCGCGGTGATCGCCACGCCGTTCGGACGGGGCGTGGTGCTGGCGGATGTTGTCATCGACTCGACCGGTAATGCCGACATCGCGGTGGCGGCGGGGGCTCAAAGCATCTACACCGACGGGACTCACGTAGCCGTTCAGGGTACGGGAATGCCCCCGCGCAACCTGGGCGCGAGTTACACCAATACCGATTACACCATGACCGACGACGGGGACATGCTCGACATGTGGCGCACCTTTGTCGTCGCGAAGGGCAAATACGAGTCCGCATTCGATCTCGGTCAAGTGATCGACACACGCGAGCGGCGCCGCATCGTGGGGGATTTCGTCATCTCGCCTTTGGATCTGTACAACGGCCGCACCTACCCCGACAGCATCGGGTACTCGTACAGCAATTTCGATTCCCACGGCTTTACAATACATCCGCTTTTTACACTGAATCCGCCGGACAAGACGGGCGTGGGCGGTTACACACCCTACCGCGCGCTCCTGCCGCAGGGCTACGAAGGTATGCTGGTCACCGGACTGGGGATCAGCGCCCATCGTGACGCCATGCCGATCCTGCGCATGCAGCCGGATATCCAGAACCAGGGATACGCGGCCGGCGTGGCAGCAGCCATGGCCTCGAAGGCCGGCGTGCCGTTGCGCGACGTCGACCTGAAAACGCTGCAAAGCCACCTGGTTGAAAAGGGCTGCGTGCCAGAGAACGTATTGACCGACTCCGACTCGTGTCCGTTCAGCCAGGAAGAGGTCCGGCACGCGGTCGCGAGCGTCGTTAAGGGTCTTGGGGGACTCGGCGTCATCCTGGCGCAACCGGATGACGCCAGGCCGTTGCTGCGCTCGGCGTACGAACTGGCAGCGAGCGAAGACGACCGTCTGGTTTATGCCCACATTCTCGGTATGCTTGGCGACAATATCGGCATTACGACACTGGTTCAGGCCATCGACAGCCGCGATTGGGATGAAGGGTGGAACTTCACCGGAATGGGCCAATTTGGGGGGAGCGTGAGCCCCGTAGACAGCCTCCTCATCGCCGCGGGTGCGTCAGGCGACAATCGTGCGCTCGAACCGGTACTGCGCAAGCTCGATGCGTTAGGGCCTGACAGCGCATTTTCGCATCACCGGGCTGTAGCTCTTGCTCTCGAATCCCTGAAATCCCCGCAAGCCGCGGAAGCCTTGGCCGAGTTGCTGCGGAAGCCGGGAATGACGGGTCACGCAGCGACGCATATCGGGGATGCCAGGGCCCAGACGCAGTTTCCGGATCCCAACCTGTCGCGCAACCTCTCCTTGCGGGAACTCATTCTGGCGCGTGCGTTGTACCGTTGCGGCGATCACGAAGGCCTGGGGGAACGCATTCTGCGCGAGTATACGCAGGATCTTCGCGGCCACCATGCCCGTCATGCCACCGCAATCTTGAATGAATGACACCGCCGGCAGGCTTCGGCCCGTTTGACCGATACGGGCGGTTCGCCGCAGACCCGTC
>CAZFOG010000244.1:0-4319 GCA_964520685.1 uncultured Nitrospiraceae bacterium
TCGAAATCGAAGGTGAACGACCCGCCGCGGTTCGAGAAATCGTTGTCGCGCGGGATCGAGCCCGGGTCGAGGATGTCGCCGATGAGAACCGTGTCATCGTTGGGCCATCGGGCAAGACGCAGCGCTTCGTCGTTGATGAACAATTCGAGGGGTGCGGGAATGTAGGGGCGGCGGAATCCGCGTGGCAGCATCGTGCCGCAGTCTTCGATGCCCGAGGCGCGCAGGTCGAGCTGGCGCACTTTCGTGCGGGCGCTTACATCGATGATGCGATTGAGAATGCCCTCATCGGTCACGGGCGTGACGGCCGACGGCTCGAGCTGGCGTCCGCCAAGGATGCGTACCGTCTCACCGGGGCGGGCGCGGTAGACAATGGGGGCGCCGGGAGTGCCCGAATCGGGTTCGCTCAATTCGAAGGTCTGGCTGCGTTCGTAGATCCCTCCGCGAAGCCATACGGTAACACCGCCCTCACGGCTGTCAATCGCTCGGACGGCGTCGCGGGCGCGTTCGAGGGAAGCAAAGGGTTTTTGTTCGGTTCCCGGATTGGCGTCGTCGCCATCGGGCGCGACGAAAAACTCCCCGGCATGGGCGGCCAGGCACGTAGCGGCAAGAACAGTCAGAGACGCAAACAACCGGAGAGATTTGCATTCAAACATGCTCAGCCCCTCAGACATTAGCAGCTTAAGGCTTGCGACAGGAAAGCATAGTATAACGGAGCGCGGTCACAAGATACACAGCATGGGCAAGCGCAGATCGCAGGACAGGCACCGGCGAGACCGGGCGCGGAGCCGGGGTAGAGGCCGGGTTCCGCACTCGTTCTGAATCCGAGCGTCGCGTTCCCTGACCGGGATGTTTCTACGCACAACAAAGGCGGAATGACGGATTGGACTAGCCCCGGGCGTTTCTCTATCGTATTTGCGCAGCGTTGCGGGCGGGACCGGTGTTCCTATGCGCATAAACGGAAAAGGGCGGTTGTTATCTATGGTCAAACGATACCATTTTGCGGAGTTCGCATTGCGAGGAATGCTGATGATGGGCCTATGGGCAATGATTCCCGTGTTCCAGGCCGCGTCGCAACCGGCGGCGGATGAACTGGAGCGTGCGTTTACCGAGGTGCCCATCGAGGCGCGGCGTCTGACGGGCCCGCTGTTCTGGCTCCACGGCGACGAGAGCCGCGAGCGGCTCGAGATGTACCTCGAGAAAGTTGCCGAGGGCGGCAACGGGTGTTTTACCGCCGAGTCGCGGCCGCACAGCGACTGGCTGGGCGAGGGCTGGTTTCGTGATCTGGCCATCTGTCTCGAGGCGGCGATCCGTCACGACCTCGACATGTGGATTTTTGACGAAGAGTGGTGGCCCAGCGGCGAGGCCGGCGGCCGCGTCCCCGCCGAACACGCGAGCAAGAAGCTCGAAGTGGCCGTCTTTGAGAAAGTCGGAGATGTGCCGCAATCGGTCGAGAATCTGGTGGTTGTCATCGCCGGAAAGGTGGATGATGGGGCATGGGACGGAGACACGCTGGTCGACCTGACCGACGATTACAGGGACGGAAAGCTTGATACCGACCTGAAGCGGGGTTTTCAGGTGGCGGTTTTCACGTGGACTCCGGGGCCGAAACGGGGGGAGCGGTACCTGCTCGACGGCGCCAGCCAGGCGGCGGTGGACTGGTACATCGAGACGGTCTACCAGCCCCATTACGACCATTTCCCGAAGGATTTCGGACCCGTCATCAAGGGGTTTTTCTATGACGAGCCGGAGACCTACGGCGATTGGGGCACGGAAGTAATTCCCATGCTGAACGAGCGGGGCGTGGACTGGAAACGGGCGTTTGTGGCCAAGAAATTGCGGCTGGTGGACCCGGACGAGCAGGCCGCGGCCCTGTATGAATTCAATTTCGCGCTGGCGGAGGCCTGGGGGAGGACCCTGTACGGCGGAATCACGGAGTGGTGCCATCGGCACGATGTGTTGTCTATCGGCCATTTTCTGGAACACGGCGACTGTCTGCTGAGCCAGCACTTGTGCGCCGGCGACATGTTTCAACTGCAGAAATACAGCGACATGGGCGGGATCGATGCGGTGTTCGACCAGTTCATCATGGGCAAACGCGTGGCCCGGGACCATTCAACGTGGCAGACGCCCAAGCTGGGCAGCTCCATCACCCACGCCTACGGCAAGCCCGACGACGTGACCATGGTCGAGATTTACGGCGCACGGGGCCAGGACCTGACCTATCCCGAAATGAAATGGTGGGCGGACCACATGCACGTGTCGGGGGTGAACTTCTTCATTCCCCACTCGTTCAATCCACGCGCCCCGAACGACACGGACTGCCCGCCGTACTTCTATAACGGCGGTTTCGAGCCCCGCTGGCCTCTCTACCGCGTGTTCGCAGATTATACGGCGCGTTTGAGCCAGGTATTGACCGGCGGCCGGCATGTCGCTCCCGTCGCGCTGCTGTACATCGGGCAGAGTTATCACGTGGGCAAGGCGGTGCGGCCGGAGCCCATGAGCGAAGCGCTTCAGGATGCGCTGTACGATTGCGACTGGATTCCGTACGAAGTCTTTGAAAACGATATGCATATCAGCGGGGATTCTCTGCGCCTGCGGGATGAGCAATACCGCATCCTGATTGTCCCGCCTGTCGAGACCATCCCATTCCAGACGCTGTTGAATGCCCAGGATTTCCTGGATTCGGGCGGCGTGGTGGTGGGATACGGATTCCTGCCGTCGAAATCGGCGACGCTTGGGTATCGCTCCGAAGACGTCGCGGCCCTGGTGCAGGCAATCTGGGGCGCCGCGGAGCCGTCATTGGAGCCCTGCCGCATCCATCCCTCGGGTGGGAAGGCATTTCTGCTGCCTGAATCCGTCACGCCCGAGATGCTGCAGAGCGTATTTCGGGACAGAGCGGGCATTCGCCCGACGCTCGAAGTTGTCGACGGCGATACGGAGAACTGGCTGCACGTGCTGCACCGGGTGAAAGACGGGCGCGACGTGTTCTTTGTCACCAACCAGGTGCACGAGGGGCCGGCCAAACGGTTCACCCTGCGTGCCCACGCCAAGGGCTTCCCGGAGTGCTGGGACCCCCTGCGCAATGAGATCACGTCTATCCCCTTCGCGCGCATGAGCGATACCGAAGTGGAGTTCACGCTGACCCTGGAGCCGCTTGAGAGCGTGCTGCTGGTGTTCACGTCAAAACCCCGCTCGAAACCGGGGCGAATCCAGGAGGCGAACGCAACGCCGGCGCAGATTCTGGAAGTAGCGCGCACGGGCGGGTCCGAAACTCCCCAAGGCGAGACCATGTCGATCGAGAGCGCGGCATGGGTGTGGTATCCCGGCGAGAAAGCGGCAAGCAACGCGCCTCCCGGCACGCGGTATTTCCGCAAGACCGTCATGCTGCCCGAAAGGGGCATCTGTGCATCGGCCCGGGCACTCGTGAGCGCCGACAACGCTTTCACCCTGTTCGTCAATGGCCAGGAAGTGGGCCGCAGCGCACCGGGCGGCGAAGCCTGGCGACAACCTCAGATGATCGAATTCGCGAGTGCGTTGAAGCCGGGCAACAACATCATCGCCATTGCTGCTGAGAACGCCACCGATAAGCCTAGCCCCGCGGGGCTGATCGGACGCTTGCAGATCAACCTGAAATCCGGAGAGGTTCTCAGTATCCCTACCGATGCATCATGGCTGGCGGCAAAGGAAAACCCCGAAGGCTGGAACGCTGCCGCCGACGCTCCGGGCGAATGGCAGGCCGCCGAAAGGGTCGCCGCGTACGGCGATGGGCCTTGGGGCCGCGTTGGCACCAGCGAAATCCGGCCTGCCGACCCGTTTACGGGTACGTTCAGCCTGCCCGAAAGCATCGATCTGGCCAAAGCGCGGGTCTGCATCGAGATGGAAGGCCTGCACGAAGGCGCGCGCCTCACCGTCAACGGCGCATATGCCGGCGGTGTCATTGGCGCACCCTGCCGCGTCGAGCTAACGAGACACCTCAAGCCCGGCGAGAATGTGCTCTTCATCGAGCCCTACGCCCCGGAGAAGGTGCGCGTGGCGGTGTACGAGTAAAGATCGCTATTGACGCTTGGCGCTGTTTCACTCACGTATAGGGCAGGTTCCAGGGCTTTCGGTAGTGGCATTCGACGAGGCGGTTGGCGTCGCGATTGTTCTTGACGCGCTCGTTTTCGGCGTCCCAGTGGATCTCGCTGCCCGTGCGCAGGGCGAGGTTGCCCAGGTGCGCGACGGTCGAGACGTAGTGGGCCAGTTCGAGATGTTCGACGGGGTCCTGGCGCGTTTTCATACAATCGAGGAAGTTGCGAACGTGTGCCGGGCGCGCGTCG
>CAZFOG010000244.1:4329-10037 GCA_964520685.1 uncultured Nitrospiraceae bacterium
TTCACCGCTTCGAGACTGTTCTTTTTGGGTTCGGGGATGACTTCCCAGCCGCTGTAGTCGATGATAATCGTGCCCTCGGTGCCGTTGAAGAGCATGCCGTGGGGGCGTCCACCCGGTCCCAGTCCGCCGAGGACCATCTGCTCGAACACGAGGGTGTACTCGGGGAACTCGTATACGGCGACCTGGGTATCGGGGGTTTCGGTGTTGTCGTCCACGACGTACTTCCCGCCGGTGGAACTCACGCGGAGTGGAATCTGCGGTCCCATGGCCCAGAGGCAGACGTTAAGCAAATGCACGCCCCAGTCGGTCATGAGCCCGCCGGCATAATCCCAGAACCAGCGGAAATTGAAGTGGAACCGGTTTGGATTGAAGGGGCGTTCCGGCGCGGGCCCGAGCCAGAAGTCGTAATCCACCGTGGCCGGCGGCTCGGCGTCGGGCGGGTTGCCGATACCGCCTACCCAGTCGAGGTAGGCCCAGGCGCGCACGAGCCGGATGCGGCCGAGCTTGCCGGACTGCACGAATTCGACGGCATCGCGGTAATGATCGCCGCTGCGCCACTGAGTGCCCATCTGAACGACGCGCTTGTTCTCGCGGCAGGCGGTCAGCATGGCGCGGCCTTCCTCGATGTTTTGCCCGAGGGGTTTTTCAACGTAGACGTCTTTGCCGGCCTGGCACGCATAGACCGTCGGGAGCGCGTGCCAATGGTCGGGCGTGGCGACCAGCACGGCGTCGATGTCGTTGCGGTCGATGACGCGCCGGAAATCCTTGACGATGTCGGGCTTGTTGCCGCGCACGCCCTCGACGATCCGGGCGGCCTCGGCGGACTGGGCGTCGTCAACGTCGCATACGATGGGGCACTCGACTTCCGGGTTGATGAAAAAGGTCTGGAGGTCGACGCGCCCGATGCCGCCGCAACCGATGAGTCCGAGACGAATCTTTTCGCTGGGGGGCACCGATTCCGCGGCGCCCGCTTGCTGGGCCATGAGAAGCGAACCGGCAGACAGGCCAAATGCGGAGTTCCTGAGAAAATCGCGGCGTGTGTGACGTGACATGGGACTTCTCCTTTTCCCGTCGGTAGTGACGCTATGGGTGACAGTATACCGGAGCGGACGCCCGGAGCAAGTGCCGCCGCCAGCGCGGTTCCCGTCTAACATTACGGCCGTACGGGCGTGCCGTCGGGGATGCGGGTCTGGGTCCATTGAACCACGGGTGTCTCGGCGGGGAATCTGGCGGCGAGGGCCTCATCGACGTCGATGCCGAGACCGGGTTTGTCGTTGGGATACAGATAGCCGTCGCGGACTTCGGGGCAGCCGGGAAACACCTGGTACAGCACGTCGGGAAACCGCGCCCATTCCTGAATGCCGAAATTGGGGGAAGCAAGGTCCAGGTGCAAGTTGGCTGCGTGACCCACGGGCGACACGTCGCCGGGGCCGTGCCAGGCGGTGCGGATGCCGAACCCTTCGCACAGGATCGCGAGCTTGCGCGCGGGGGTTAGGCCGCCGATGGTGCTGATGTGGCAGCGGATGAAGTCGATGAGATGCCCCGTTACCAGGGGCCGCCACTCGACGGGATTCGAGAACAGCTCGCCCATGGCCAAAGGCACCGCACACTGGCCGCGCACCAGGCGGAACCATTCGATGTCCTCGGGCGCGAACAGGTCTTCGAGGAAGAACAAGCGGAATGGTTCGAGGACTTTAGCGAACCGGATGGCCTCGATGGGCACGAGGCGCTCGTGGACATCGTGGAGCAACTCGAGGCCGGGGTCCAGGCGCTCGCGCAGGAAGGCAAACAAGTCTGTGACCGTGCGGGTGTAGACGCCGGGATCGAAATACGCGCCATCCAGCGCGCCGTCGGGCCGCTTGGGGTCACGGCCGATACCGCCGTAATTGCCCAGTTGACAGCGTATGTGCGAGAAGCCTTGTTCGGCGAATGCTTGCGCGGACTCGAGCACGGCTTCCTTGGTGTCCCCGCCGGCGTGTACGTAGACAGCCGCTCCCTCACGGCACTTTCCCCCCAGGAGCTGGTACAGAGGCAGGCCGGCGCGCTTCGCCTTAATGTCCCACAGCGCCATATCGACGCCGGAGACCGCGTTGTTGAGGACGGGCCCGTTGCGCCAATAGGCGTTGTTCGTGGCAATGTGCCAGATATCCTCGATACGGTCGGGATCCCGCCCCTCGAGGAGAGGATGCAGGTATTCATCGACGGCCACCTGCACCGCCCGGGCGCGCTGGGTGAACGTGGCGCATCCCCAACCATAGAGACCCGGTTCCGAGGTATCCACGCGTACGAGCACCAATGAAATGCCCGCTGGAGCGGTCAGCAAAGCGCGAACGTTTGTGATGTGCATGGGACTTCCCTCTCTGGACGAGACGCTTCCTGTGGGAAGAGTATAGCGGAAAGCGATGGCGTATTGTCCTTGCTCGAGGGGAGCGCCCCGAAAGACCGGGACGGGTTTCGGCGTCAATGCAGGACAATCGCGCGTGATGCGCCCCGTACGAAGGGTCTTTGTGAAACGGGTCGTTTGTGGCGCCAGCCCCTCCCGTCTTCCCCGTCCACCTTGTCCACCCGGTTGTGGGACCGGCGCCCTCACCGGATGGGTGATTCGCTGACTGTATCCGTGCACGATGGCCACGGCACTCGAGTCACGCAGCCTCATGGTGCCCGGCGAGCTGGGCGGCGCAAAGATGACGTGCGCAGGGGCGGCAGTTCGGTATAATATGCGGGTATGACTTGGGCGGGGCTGCCGGCGCTGCGGATAGACGCTGGCCGCGAACGGCAAAGACGTGATATCCAAATCCGCGGGAGGAACACTTCATGTACATGCATCTGTTAGTCTTTTCGGTGGCGGGACTGGCCGCGGCGGCGCAGCCGGGCGGGGCCCTGTTCTCGGGAGAGCTGATTTTCCCGCTCGAGGAGTGGCACAACCACGGGTCTTGCATCGTGGAATGCCCTAACGGCGACCTGCTGGTGTGCTGGTTTCATGGCTCGGGCGAACGGAAGTCCGACGACGTGCTGATTCGCGGGGCACGCAAACTCAAAGGCGCGGAGGCGTGGTCCGAGCCGTTCGTGATGGCCGACACGCCCGGATTCCCCGATACCAACTGCTGCATGATCATCGATCCGCAGGAGCGGTTGTGGCTGTTGTGGCCTACGATACTGGCGAACACGTGGGAAAGCGCCTTGATGAAGTACGCGATCTCGACCAATTACATGCAGCAGGAAGGGCCGCCCGAGTGGGATATGATGTACGTCCTGCACCCGAAACCCGGCGACGATTTCCAGGACGTGGTGGCGCGCAAGACGGACGAATATCTCGCGAGCGTCGAGTTCCCCGAGGAATTGGCGCAATTTGTTGAGGCGTGGAAACAGCGCAACCTCGAGCAGGCGGGCGATAAGCTGACGCGCCGGCTGGGGTGGTTCACACGGGCGCACCCCTATATCCTCGAGGATGGCCGGATGCTCGTGGGGCTTTACTCGGACGGGTTTTCGTTCGCCCTGGTGGCGATTACTGACAACTGGGGCGAGACCTGGTCGTTCAGCGAACCCATCGTGGGCGGCGGCAATATTCAGCCCAGCTTCGCCCGGCGCAAGGACGGCACGATCGTGACGTATATGCGCGACAATGGCCCCCCTCCAAAGCGCATTCTGGTGTCCGAATCGCAGGACCGGGGCGAGACGTGGAGCGTCGTGCAAGATCATCCAACCCTTAACAATCCGGGTTCGGGCCTCGAGATCATGAACATGCGCGACGGCGACTGGGTGGTGATTTACAACGACGAGGAAGAGGGCCGCCACAGCCTGGCTGTGTCGTTGTCGGATGACGAGGGCAGGACCTGGAAATGGACCCGACACCTTGAGCGGTTCGAAAAAGGGCAGGGTTCTTTCCACTACCCCTCGATTATCGAGGGAAGCGATGGTAATCTGCACTGTTCGTACAGTTACTTTGTGCCGGGCGAGGGTGGCAAGGAAGGCAAATCCATCAAGTACGCGACGTTTAACAAAACGTGGCTCAAAGCAGGCGACCCCCAGTAGGGGCCGGTCTGACCGGTAGCAGTCCATGGTAGTCGAAATGCGTTCCCTCGAGACGATCGACGCTCCGCGCGAGATCCGCAGAGTGACCGTGTGGGGGCTGGCAACCAACCTGGTTTTGGCAGCCCTGAAATTCGTGTTCGGCCTGATGGCAGCCAGTCAGGCGCTGGTGGCCGATGCCGTGCACAGCCTGTCTGACATGGCAACGGATTTTGCGGTGCTAATCGGGCTGCGCTATTGGACTGCCCCGGCCGATCAGGACCATCCCCACGGCCACGGGCGCATCGAGACGCTCGTCAGCGTCTTCATCGGGCTGGTGTTGGGCGGCGTTGCTGTCGGATTGATCCACCGGGCTATCCTCACCCTTCACGCGGGGACTGTGACGCAGCCCAATTGGCCGGCCTTTGCGATCGCGTCACTGTCGATTCTGGCGAAGGAGGCACTGTACCGAATCACCGTGCGTGTCGGCGCCCAGGTACGCTCGTCGGCGGTGATGGCGAATGCCTGGCACCACCGGTCGGATGCGTTGAGCTCGGTGCCGGTGGCGGCGGCGGTGTTGGCCTCGCGACTGCATCCGGAATGGATATACCTCGATCCCGTGGCGGCGATCGTGGTCTCGGTGCTGCTCTTGCACGCTGCGTACAAGATCACCTGGCCGGCATTGCGCCAACTCGTGGATGCAGGGGCGGGTGCGGAAGAGATCGCAGTGATCCGCGCGCTCATCGAGGGCACCGAGGGGGTGAAATCGCTTCACGAGCTGCGGAGCCGGCACATCGGCTCGGGGCTCCAACTCGACGTACACGTGCTGGTGGACCCGGCGTTAAGCGTCGGGGAAGGCCACGGTATTGCAGGCAGCGTCAAGAAACGGCTTCTCGACACGAGGAGCGACGTCGTTGACGTGCTGGTCCATATCGAGCCGTTCGAAGCGCCCTACTGGCGGGATGCAGGAGTGGCGGGGGAACCCGAGTAAGAGGGACCGGACCAACGGCCCGCCAACAAGTATCTTGATTTCCGGTTCCGGCAGAATTAAAATCCCACGACCCGCACGAGCCACAATGCCGAGTTTTGGACAGGCGAACAGGGCCTCGCTGGGCATACTGCGAGGTCATCCCGAATTCCGGCAGCAATTCAAGATAAAGGAGGGAACTGTGTCTTACGTAACCGACATCCTCGAACTGGTCAAGAAGCGCAACCCGGGCGAACCGGAGTTCCATCAGGCCGTGCAGGAAGTGCTCGAATCGCTCGATCCGGTACTTTCCCGCCATCCGGAGTACGAAGAGAACCGCATCCTCGAGCGCCTCACGGAACCCGAGCGCGTAATTATGTTCCGCGTGCCGTGGCTGGATGATCAGAACAACATACAGGTCAACCGCGGATTCCGCATTGAATTCAACAGCGCCATCGGCCCGTATAAGGGCGGCCTGCGTTTTCATCCCACGGTCTACCTGGGCATCCTGAAGTTCCTCGCATTCGAGCAGGTTTTCAAGAATTCGCTCACGACGCTCCCGATGGGCGGCGGCAAGGGCGGGTCCGATTTCGATCCGAAGGGCAAATCGGACCAGGAAGTGATGCGTTTCTGCCAGTCGTTCATGACGGAGCTGCAACGGCATATCGGCGCCGATACGGACGTTCCTGCGGGCGACATCGGCGTGGGCGGGCGCGAGATCGGGTACCTTTTT
>CAZFOG010000245.1:0-10032 GCA_964520685.1 uncultured Nitrospiraceae bacterium
GTAGACACAAATGTAAAATCTATCCCCCCTAATAAATCCCTGCGTTCCGGGGTCCTCGCAGATCGGCCCGCGCTTCGGGAAAGCCCTATAGCTGCTTGTCTCACCAAATGGGTGATTGTGTGAACGGGTTTGTACCCTGCGGTCCATGCTCTCGAAGCTTGCCTCGGTAGTTTATCCGGGGATTCGGGTCCCCACCAGAAGAATTGAACCATGCGCCACGGAAATGGTATGGTGTGACACACAACTCTCCGGCTCGCAACCGCACACGAATCAAAGAGTTGTGATTATTCGAGCCTTGGGGTTGGCACAGGAAACCGCGGGCCGCAGCTGTCCAGCAGAGGCGCACTTGTGACCGTTGCAAACTGGATCACCATCGGCCGATTGTTGGCGATTCCCGTCATCGCGGGTAGCATCGCCCTCTATTCCGCGGACAGCCCCGCTTGGGGGAATGCCGCGCTGGCCGTCTTTGCGATTGCCGCCCTGTCCGATGGGGTCGACGGGTTTATCGCGCGGTTCTTCAACCAGAAATCCCGGTTGGGCGCGATCCTGGACCCGCTTGCGGACAAGCTGCTCATCAATGTGACCCTGGTGTTTCTTGCGGTAAACGAGACGTACGCCCATCCTGTGCCGCGGTGGTTTCCGGTGCTCGTGCTGGGCCGCGATATTATCATCAGTATGGGCGCCTATGTTCTGAGTGATTATTTCCGGACGCTTCGCATTCGGCCACGGCTCACTGGCAAATGCACGACTTCCGTCCAGTTGGCCTATATCGTGAGTGTTCTTCTGAATCTTGGACTCGCGCGCGCCCTGCTCTACTTGGCGGTTATCATGACGATCATCTCGTTGACGGACTACCTCATTGAAGGCCTGCGTCAGGCAGGGCGCAAAGGAACTGCATAATGCCAAAAACCCACAAATTGCCCCTGGTGGCCATTTGCGGACGCCCCAACGTCGGCAAGTCCACCTTGTTCAACCGCATTGTCGGAAAACAACACGCAATCGTTCATGGCCAGGAGGGCATTACGCGCGACCGCACCTACGGAGCCTCCGAATGGGATAGCAGGGCTTTCCGGCTGGTGGACACGGGTGGCGTCGTCGAGAACCCGCTGGACCCCGTTTCGCACAAAGTTCAGGGGCAGGTGCGAGCGGCCCTCGCCGAGGCCGACGTCATCATTCTGGTTGTGGATGGACAACAGGAACTGACCCGGACGGACGAGGAGCTGCGCGACGAGCTCTTCACCTACGGCAAACCTGTGGTCGTGGCCGTCAACAAGCTTGACAACGAACAATTGCGGCTGCACCTGGCGGATTTCTACGCCCTGGGGCTCGGTGAGCCCATACCCGTTTCCGCCAGTCATAACACCGGAATTGACGATCTGATGCACACGGTCCTCGAGGAACTGCCGGAAGGCGCCGAGGCCCCATCCGAAGAAACGGCGGCCATCCGGATTGCCGTCATCGGGAAACCCAATGTTGGGAAATCCTCGTTTGTGAATGCCATCCTCAATACCGAACGCACCATTGTCGACGACAAACCCGGCACGACCCGGGATGCCATCGACATCGACGTGGTGTGGAACGACCGGCGTTATGTTCTCATCGACACGGCAGGCATGCGCCGGAGGGCGGGCATCAAGGAAGCCGTCGAGCATTTCAGCATCAGCCGCTCGCTCCGGGCCATCCGCCGCGCCGACGTGTGCCTGGTCCTCATTGATGCCTCCGAAGGCATCACCGAACAGGACAAGCGCATCCTCTCCTACGTGCGCGAAAACGGCTCAGGAATGGTCCTCGTATGGACCAAGTGGGACCTCGTCGAGGACAAAGACCAGCGATTCAAGGAATTGAGCGACGAAATCGATCTGAAAGTGCCTTTTCTGCACCACGTTCCGTACATCACCGTTTCCAACACCACGCGGCAGCGGTTGTTCAAGACCTTTGACCTGGTAGACCTGGTCCATGAGGAAACCCAAAAGCGCATTCCCACGCCCGAATTAAACCGCCTGTTCGAAGAATTGCGCACCCACGACACGGGAGGGACATACAAGGGCAAGCGCGCCAAGGTCCTTTATGCCACGCAGACCGGGATAAAACCGGCCATGTTCGTGCTCTTCGTCAACCAGAAGCGGCTTTTCCATTTCAGCTACCTGCGTTTCATCGAGAACCGCCTGCGGGAACAGTTCGGATTCCAGGGGGTGCCGCTCCACTTCGAGCTGCGGGAAGAAACGAGGGAGCGGCCGTGATGTGGCAGACCGCCGCAGCCATGGCGATTTCGTATGTGGCCGGCTCAATACCCACGGGCCTGTGGGTTGGCAAGATGCTCCGTGGCATCGATATCCGCGAGCACGGCAGCCGCAACATCGGCGCCACCAACACATTGCGCGTCCTCGGCAAGAAACTGGGCGCTGTCGCCCTCGCCGGCGATGTCGGCAAAGGGCTCCTGGCGGTCCTGGTGATAGCCCCGCTGCTCAGCGACTGGCCCTATGCGCCGCTGACCTGTGGCCTGGCCGCCATCCTGGGCCATATCGCCTCTGTGTTTCTGGGTTTCAAGGGCGGAAAAGGCGTCGCCACCAGTACCGGCGTCTTCCTGGCCCTTGCGCCCGCCGCCACACTGGTCGCTGCTGTGGTGTTTGCGGCCGTGGTGTATGCAACGCGCATGGTGAGCGCGGGAAGCCTGTCCGCCGCCGCAGCGCTGCTCATCGCGGTCTACGCCCTGCCCCACTCCTGGGCGACCTGGCCAACTCACGCCATCCCAGACGGCTGGGCCCTGCGCATCGTCGCGACCGTCGTCGCAATGCTGGTCTTCGTGCGGCACCGCAGCAACCTGCAGCGCATCCTTAGGGGAGAAGAGAACCGCTTCTAAACAGGCTATTCGGCGTCGGACGGCTCTTCGCCAGCGCCATGCGCGGGTTTCGATTCCGGGGGAAGCTTGGGAATGCTCGAGGGCATGGTTTTCTCGCCGTGCCCCCACTTCAGCTTGTAGCGCAGCCGCACCCGGGGATCACCGCTCTTGATGTCCACATCCGCGTGGATACGGTCTTTGCCCACCTGCAGCTTGGGACGGCCCGATTCGTCCGCACGGACCGTCACGGCGTCCCCCTCGTCGCCCATGAGGATTTCTTTCGCTTGATTGCGCGCCTTTTCCTCGGCCATGACGTCCTGGGTCTTGTCGTACCATGTTTCCGTAAACGCAGGAGGGGATTCGGGCGTGTGCATACACGCTACGAGGCACGGCGAAAGCAGCAATGCAGCCAAGAACCGGGGCATCCGGCGAAGCTCCTCACGTTGACGGGTTGCCGCAGCTTTGATTTACCTCCGTCCCATAGAATTATACCGCCGAAAGGACAAAACCGTACGCGTCAACTCGCCGGCGGAGCGGGTGCGCCACTGGCATCCCGTGACTGGAAACCGGTTTCGCGTCAGTTCATGACTATGCGTCAGATTGCTTCAGTTCCTCGACGAGGGCAATGTAGGCCTGCTTAGCTTCGTCCTGGCTCAACCCCTTGAGGGCCGTCCACGCGTCATGTTTAGCCTTGCCCACAAAATCCATCATCCCCGGACGCGGTTTGGTGCAGTCTCCCTCTTTGCCCTGTTTATACAGCGCATACAACCGCAGTTTCACGGCATTATCGGGTGCATTCGAGAGATGTGTTACTTCCGCGGCCGCTTGCTCGAACTGCGCGTCAAGCTCGTCTGCCATGGCATGTCTCCCTGGTGCCAGCACACTCCGCCGAACTCCACCCTCCATTGTTGTAGCCTACCAGGCATATTCGCGCAAGTCCGGAAAATCATGTGGGGAACACACCCCAATGCTCCAATTCCGGAAACAAACGTAACGCGCAGAGAATTCTCCCTCACGAAGCGCGGTCTGCGAGGCGGCCTGAGCATCTTGCTCATGAATCGGTCCGATAACCGAGGGCGCGTTTTCCACCCCGCCACGTGATCACCGGCAGATGAAATCCGCCATCCGGATACCTCTTTTCCGGCAAGTGCCGTGGCCATCGGGTACAGATTCAATCGGCGAACCACCCTTTTGGTGAGGTTGATGACCAGGGCAATCGCACTTAATGCGCCCCGCGCGAATGGTCTTTGCGTGACGGCGCAGCATGAGCCCACCGGCTCACCCGTAGACGATGAAAATACAATGACCGGTGAGGGCACCGGTCCCACATTCCGGAAGGGATATGAATTTTCGAGGCAGATCGTTTGTGGCTCCTGCCCCTCCCGTCTCCACTGCGAAAGCAGGGGTCCAGTTCCCCGTGTGGCCGCGTAACAGCCCCCGTCGCAACCTTCGGCAATACCACTGGATTCCTGCTCGCGCAGGAAAGACGATGAAAGGCGCCGTTGCTCCCGGCGGTCATCATCTTCTTCTCCTGGCGAATTGCCGCAGGGGAGGCCGTCCCACAACGGCCGCGCTTACAATGGAGAAACCCTGATAGAGCAACAAGAGCGCACTGAAAAGCCGGCCTTGCAGGCTAAACCGCGCGGCACACAAAGACTCGACATCCGCGAACGCACGATTTCCACCTGGTTTTGGTGCGATTGCCCTGGGCTGATGGCTACTCGGGGCTTCCGGAGCACCGAAAGTGCGGTAACATATCAGCCCAGCCTGAAGGGCTGGGTATATGCAGTCCTATATATTCCCCCGGTCTGAAAGACCGGCACATCGCTTGACCTGCAGATGTCGCTGGCTTTCGGCCTGTTTTCTTGTAGTGCTCCCGTTTTCCTGGGCCTTCAGCCAAGGCTGGTATGCTCTCGCGGCGTTGGGGTGCCGGAGATGCGCTCACCAGTGACGACCTACTCTGCATTCCCCAGAGGCCCGTCTTTTACCCGGATAAGCGTCTTGCGAAATGCTTTCCCAGGCAGGCGGTGTTTTGTTAGGATAACGTCTTGGAATCAACCCGATGCAGGAGGTGTGCGATGACGGCATTGGCGATGGCTGTGGTACTGCTGGCAACGGCAGCGGAGGACGCCCCCATGGTGAAGTTCGAGAAAACGCGAATTGGCGACGTGGTCTACGAGGCGGCGTCGGCCGTGGACGTCAACAACGACGGCGTGATGGATATCGTATCGGGCGGCTATTGGTTCGAAGGCCCCGATTTTACGAAGAGCCACAAAATCTGTGACGTGAAGCCCGAGGGGGATTACTTCGATGACTTCGGCGACATCCCGCTGGACGTCAATGGCGACGGCTATATGGACATCGTCAGCGGCGCGTGGTTCGGGAGGACCTTGACGTGGCGCGAAAACCCCAAGGGCGAACCCGTGGAATGGCAAGTGCACGCCATTTCCGAGGTCGGCAACATCGAACGCCCCTGCTGCTATGACATCGACCAGGACGGGACCATCGAGATCATTCCAAACACGCCCAGCGGTCCGGTGCGTATTTTCAAGCTCGTGAAGGACGCCAACGGCAAAGGAACGGGCAAATTCGAGGAGTTCGTCGCATTCAACCAGAACAGCGGGCATGGCATGGGCTTTGGCGATGTCAATGGTGACGGCCGGCCCGACATCGTCCTTGCGAGCGGCTGGCTCGAGGCCCCGGAGAATCCGCTGGGTGGCGAATGGGCCTGGCATCCTGAGTTCACGCTCGTTCCTTCCGCCAGCGTGCCAATCCTCGTCCACGACGTCAACGGAGACGGGCTGAATGATCTCATCGTCGGCGCGGGCCATGACTACGGGCTGGCCTGGTATGAGCAGAAGCGCGACGGTGACGGCAACCGCACGTGGGTCAAACACGATATCTGCACCGAGCGCTCCCAGTACCATGACATGCAACTCGTCGACATCGACAACGACGGCGAACTCGAGCTGGTCACCGGCAAACGCTACTATGGCCACTCCGGGCATGACCCGGGCGCCAACGACCCCGTGGGCATTTACTACTTCAAGCTCAACGGCGGCGAGTTCGTCCGGCAGACCATCGATTACGGCGATCCGAAAGAGCACAGCGGCGCCGGCATCTTCTTCTGGGTTGCCGATCTCGACGGAAACGGGTGGAAGGATATTATCGCCCCGGGAAAAGAGGGCCTCTACCTCTTCCGCAATCTGGGCAACGTGTGATTCCGGGGAAGACCGGGTATCCGTTGGAGAGGCGTAGCCGTGCATGAACGCGCAACGGGCCCCGGGCATCCCGGGCCGCACCGGTTGGCGTTTCAGGATTGCGAGTCGAGGAAAGGCACACCACGCCATAAACAATATGAAGACGCCATAGCGATGGCCCGGCGAAACAAGACCCGGCCCGAATGTGAGATGGACCTCGCTCCGCCCGTGAGCGCGTTCCTCGAAGCTCAGGGCTACACCGTTCGGAGCGAGGTGAACGGCTGCGATATTGTCGGCGTCCGCGACGACATCATGGTGGTGGTCGAACTCAAGCGCAATTTCACGGTATCGCTGCTCGCCCAGGCCGCCGATCGGCAGCGCATCGCCGATGCGGTTTATGTTGCCCTGCCGCGCCCCTCGGACCCGTTGCGCGGGAAACGCTGGCATTCCCTGCGCCATCTCCTTCGCAGGCTCGAGCTGGGGCTGCTGTTTGTCTCCTTCACAACCGGCACGCCCGAAGTCCAGCTTGTTTTTCACCCCACGCCCTTCGACCGCAAACGCGACAACCGGCGCAGACGCGCCCTGTTGCGCGAGGCCGCCGGACGTTCGAGGGATTTCAACCGCGGGGGCAGTACGCGCCGCACACTGGTCACCGCATACCGCGAAAGCGCCATCCACATCGTGTGCGGGCTCGAGGCGCTTGGAGACGCCTCGCCGGCTGCCTTGCGCGCGCTCGGCACCGGCCCCAAGACACGCGCCATCCTCTACGATAATGTGTACGACTGGTTCGAGCGCGTGGACCGGGGCGTGTACCGCCTGAGCGACGCCGGGCGCCGCGCGCTTGCCGAGTATACTGTCCTTGCAAAGCACTACCGGAGCGAAATCGGCCGCATGCGAAAGCAAAAGGAAGAAGAGGCCGGTTGATTCGACGGCGCGACTCCAGAGATACTCTCTCCATCAGCTTTCCACGCAGAGTCTTTACACCAGGAAAGGAACCGAAGCATGCCGAACGTATCTGGGGGATTCGCCGCGCTCGCAATCGCCTGCGCGATGGCCGTGAGCCTGCCTGCGGCGGCACAGGAACCTCGGGGACTGGTCATCAACGAAGACAACAGCCATTTCTTCGGTTCCCGTGAAGCCGGCGACATGACGCTCGAGGGTCTCCATGCCTTTGTGGATCAGTACGCGGGCACCAAGGTCAGCCATCTCTTCTTGTGTCCGAACGCCATGCGCGCAAGTTACCGCAGCGCTGTGCGCGACGCCATCTGGGACCAGCGGGACCAGGACAATCCCGACCCCGGGTTCGGGGGCCAATGGGCGGCCAACGCGAAACTGCTTCACGAACGCGGCCTCGATCCCTACGCCGTATGGCTCGCCCGCTGCCGCGAGAAAGGCATCTCGCCGTGGTTGTCCATGCGCATGAACGACGTGCACGACGTGCCCAATCTCAAAAGCTTCATGCACAGCACCTTCTGGATCGAGCACCCCGAGTACTGGCGCGTCCAGGGCGGTGCCGGCTGGACTGATCGCGCCCTCA
Source organism: uncultured Nitrospiraceae bacterium (assembly GCA_964520685.1). Taxonomy (GTDB): domain Bacteria; phylum Hydrogenedentota; class Hydrogenedentia; order Hydrogenedentales; family SLHB01; genus UBA2224. The sequence continues at coordinate 7,577 of CAZFOG010000245.1, forward strand.
ACTTCGCCGTCCCCGAGGTGCGCGAGCACAACATGGCGTTCATCCGCGAACTGCTCGAGCGCTATGACCCGGACGGTCTCGAATTGGACTGGATGCGCTTTGGGTGGCATTTTGTGCCCGGGGAAGAAGCGGAAGGCGCCAAAATTCTGACCCAGTTCATGCGCGATGTGCGCGCTTTGACCGAAGAGTGGTCAAAGAAACGCGGCCACGCTATCCAGCTCGGCGCACGAGTCCCGACCCATCCCGATGCCGCTGCCGGCCTGGGCATGGACGGCGTCACCTGGGCGAAAGAGGGGCTCATCGACATGCTCGTGCCGACGCCTTTCTGGACTTCCTCCGACTTCGACATCCCCGTCGAATTATGGCGTGAACGCCTCGGTGACGCAGCCGGACGGGTGGTCATTGCGCCCGGGCTCGAACACAACGTGCGGGGCTATCCCAGCGGCGGCGCCGTACCCAATAGTCTCGAATCCTGCCGGGGGTTTGCTGCCGCTTCGTGGCATCGCGGCGCTGACCAGATCTACCTGTTCAACTTCATGGATTCCGGCACCATTCCGGTCAGCACAAGCGACTACCGCATCCTGCTCGAGCAGGGCCTCGGCCTCGACATCAGCACCAGTCTTCCGCGGCGGCACATCCAGGCATTTCGCGATACCGTTCCGTCCGGGGTATCCAACGGCGTGGTATTGCCCGTCAACGGACGCTCTGGTGGAACCTTTAACCTGTACATCGGCCCCGCGCCAAAGACCGGTTCGGCAACGTTCATAGCGGGTCTTGCCCAGCAGGAAAGCATCGCAACTGCCATCTTCGACGCCTTCATTAACGGGCAGCCCTGCACAGCCGCCGAAGACCGCCCCGAGCCTGGCCAATACCCCAGCGTCGCGCGCGCGGCCCAATTCGCCTGTCCCCTGGATGCCCTGAAGGATGGTTACAACGAAATCCGTATCCAGCAGCGCCCGGAGCAGCCCGAGCAGCAAATCATCTGGGCCGAAATCCAAATCGAACCCTGACGCAGGAAGGAGCTGTCTTATGATGCACGGCGCCCTGATATGTGCCGTCCTGACACCGATGCTGACACTGCACGCGGCCGAGGAACCGGTCGCGGTGACTGTCGAGCCGAAGGCCGTGGCCGTCGAGAGCTTCATTGGCTATGGGGCGGAATGGGATCCGCGGGCGTACGATCTCTACGGGGTGACCGACGCCGACTTTGCCGTCGTCCGCCAGCGCGTCGAGTGGATGCGCCTTCCCGTAGCCCGCATGATGATGCTGGCGAAATGGTGCTATTGCGGCGATGGAGAATTCGATTGGAATACGCGCGAAATGCAGCTGCTCTACCGTCAGCTCGACATTTGCAAGGCCCTGGGCACTACGGTGTTCTTGACCGATTGGGGCTGCGAACGCGAATGGGTGCGGCCCCCCGGCATCGAAAAGACCGACGACCCGCACTATGCCAGCGTCATTGCCGCCTACATGGACCACTTGCTCAACACCAGGGGCTACTCGTGCATCCAGTATTTCATACTGGTGAACGAGCCCAATTACGAGGTGGGCGATTTCGACCGGTGGGCGCGCGGCGTCAGGAATGTCGCGGCGGCATTCGCGGAACGCGGCCTCGATAGACACGTGCGCATCGCGGGCCCTGATCATTCCAATGCCGATGAGTGGTTCTTCAAAGCCGTTGACCAGCTCAAGGACGTCTTGGGCGCATACGACGTCCACCGCTATGCCAGCGATGCAGAAGTCGCGCCCGGGAAACTCGAGGACTACTTCGCGAACCAGTGGCGGTACGCGCGGCAAAACGACCCCGCCGCATCAGGCAAGATCTTTATTGTCGGTGAGGCCGGTATGAACGATTACGCAAACCACCCTGCGTCCAACGCCAAGATCGACACGCACTATTACGGGGAGTTTATGGCCGATCTTGCCGTGCAGGCCGCCCAGGCCGGCAGCCACGCCGTCTGTGCCTGGCACCTCGACGACAACTCCCACCAGAATTTCGAGTGGGGCCTCTGGAGCAACAAGACCCAGGGAATGGCGCTGCGCCCCTGGTTCTTTCCGTGGGCTCTTCTGGCGCGATACGTGCCCCCCGGCGCGACCATCTACAACGTGCCCGATCCCGCGCCGTCCCTGCGGGTGCTCGTGGCCCAGAAAGGCGAGGATTGGACGCTCGTCGTGGTCAACCGCGGTGACGATGCCGTTCGGCTCGCCCTGGCCCTCCCCGCCAACGGAACTCGTACCGCCCGGCGCTACGTATACGCCCCGGAAGGGCGCTCGACCGATGACAATGGATTCCCCACGCCTGCCGGCGAAACAACCCTTGATTTGACCAAGCAGATCATCGTCGACTGCCCAGGCCACGGCATGACGATGCTGACCACAATGCAGTAACTCCCTCGAAATTTCCAAAACCCGGGACTGACCCAACGGTTTGCGCAGCAAACCGGGGTCTGTCCCGA
>CAZFOG010000246.1:0-2427 GCA_964520685.1 uncultured Nitrospiraceae bacterium
CGCAATCGGGGTCCGCGCGGCTGTCGCCGGGGGTTCGGTTGACAGTGTGTGACGGGGGGGATAGAATCCTACAAGACGCGCTTTTCGCGCAGAATAAGGGGCAATGAAGCGGTTCAGTTTCAATACTTTCCTCGCGGCCGACGGCAATCGCGCGGCTTTGGACATCTGCACTCGAATTGCGGATTTGGAGCCCGTTGCGCCGATGCCGGTCTTGTTGCTTGGCGAGGAAGGTTGCGGCAAGACCCATCTCCTCTATTCCATCTGGAAACGCGTCAAGGCGTCCTCTCCCCGGACCTCGCTCGCGGTGGTTACAGCGCGCGAGTTCCGGCGGGAAATCCGGGACCTGATCGCCGAACCGTCGCCGGTCGAGAAGGCCGAATCCGCCATCTTGCTCATTGACCAGCTCGAACTCTTCGATGATTTGCTCGAGGAACTTGAGGCCGTGGTTCGCATCTTTCTCGATAACCACCATCACGTCATGCTCGCAAGCAACGTGCACCCCCGACGGCTGAAAGCTCTGCCGCAGGGGCTGCGCGACATGCTCGCCGCGGGGCAAACCATCGAGATTCGCCTGCGCGAGGGCGAAACACAAATCGAAATCGTGAAACGGGAATTGCGCCGCGAAAGCCAGGACATGATCGAGAAACAGCGCATCGAGATTGATCGGCTGCGCGGTTTGCTCGAGCGGGTGGGCGCCGCAGGAACCGAAAACGGGGAATCCGCTGGTTTGCGCCAGGCATTGGAGGCCGAACGGCGGCAAAATGCGGAGTTGACGCGACAACTGGAAGTGGCTCAGCAGTTCGGGCACAGTCTCCAGGAGGAGATGGATTCGGTGCGGTCGCGCCTCCAGGCCGTGGGCGGCAATGAGGAACTCGGGGAGCCGGTTTCGGCGGAGGAACTCGCGCAACTCAGGGAAACCATCGCCGGCCTCGAGGCGGAACTCGCGGAAGCGCGCACCGAGACGGAATCCCTGCGCCGGGAATTGGAACGGCGGGGCGATACGGAAGAGGAGGTGGAGCACTTCCGCGAGGCGCTCGAGGCTGCCCAGAGTGAGAAGAACCGCATCCTGAGCGAAGCCGTAACGGAGCGCGACAACGAGCGGCGCCGCCACGAAGAAGAAACGGGGCTCCTGGCGCAGCAGCTGGAGACGGCCCGGCAGGAAGCCGCTCAGGCGCGGCACGAGGCCAACCTGCTGGTCGAACGCGCCGAAAAACTCGTGTCGCAGATCGAGGGCAACCAGACGCGCTTCCGCGAGACCGAACAGGAACAGCGCCGCCAGATCGAGGAACTCGAGGCGCTGCTGGCCATGCGCGGGCCCGTCGATGAACAGAATCTGCGTATTGCCGATCTCGAGCAGCAGTTGGCAACAGCCGAATCCCGCATGGAAGCCACCAAACAGGAATACGAGCAACAGCGGCGGGAATTGGCCGAACGATTGGCGCGCAGCGAGGAACACATTCAGGTTGAACTCTCCCGGGCACGCGAATCGGCCCAGCAGGCCCAGCGTGCTCTCGATGAGGCCGGGCTGGAACGAGATCAATTGCGTGAGGCCCTCAGCGCCGCTGACACCGAACGCGAAGCATTGCGGGCTGCCATGGGCGACCTCGAGGAGGAACGCAACCGGCTTGAGGCTTCGCTGATTGAAGACCGCGGCGCGCGCGAGGTCCTCGAAGCCGCGTTGCAGGAGTTGCGCACCGGGCAGGAGAATTTCGAATCGGCACTCAACGAAAGCCAGATGGAACGGGACGGCCTTCGCGAGGCCCTCGAGGCCGCCCAACGCGAAGGCCATGACCTCCAGACCGCCCTGGACGAAGCCCGCAACCAGCTCGAAACGCTTCAGGAGCAGGTGCACCAGGCAGAGGCGCGGCTCCGCGAACAGGCCGCCGAAATGGAAGCCTTGCGCCGCGATGCCGCCGCCCAGGTGGCGCAGGCCAACGCCCAGGCCGGCGAACTCGAGGGCAGACTCGGCCAGTTACAGGCCCGGTACGCCCGAGCCACTGAAATCAGGCATGATATCGCCCGCCGCGTTGGCGATATGCGGGCCAATCTCACCGGCTCCGTGGATACGCTCGGGGAGTTCTGCGCCAGACTCCTGGCCGTCGAAGAGGACACGCAAGGACCCGAAACGGAGGCCGACGATGCCTCCTGGGAACCTGCTGCGCCACAGCCCGAGCACACTGCTGAGAATTGGGAAGCCCCACGCGAGGCCCCCAGCATGACGGGGTCCGAGGAGGACGACCAGTTCGATGACGACCGGATGGTCTTGCCGCCTGCCCCGGACGAGGAGGACATCGACCCCGCTGCGTCGGAGGCGCCGGATACCGGGTCACCGCCGCAAGCGTGGAACGGGCCCGAGGCGCCAGGCGCATTCGGGCTGCCCGAAACGCCCATGGCCCCCCTGCAAGATCTCACTCCTCTGGAAGACGA
>CAZFOG010000246.1:2527-10007 GCA_964520685.1 uncultured Nitrospiraceae bacterium
TGCTGGCGCTGGTTGTCGCGCTCGTATTCGTCTTGTCGGAGCTCACTCTTGCGGCGCAAGGGCGCTACTGGACCGGCGGGACAGCCTGGCAGTGGGCCGAAGCAGCGCTGGGCCTGGCGCTTTACACGGGCGTGGTGTGGGCGGGCACGGAGATGCTCGCGTTGCTGGTCTCGCGGTTCTGGAAGGCGCCTGAACACACCGATCTGCTTGTGCTGGCCTCCGCCGTGCTTGTGGGAGTCGCACTGAGATGGATTGTGCTGTGGCAGGGCGGCTGGTCCCCCGGCGGGCATTGGGGGGTGTTTGCGGTGCTGCTGTTCGGAACGGCGGCATGCCTCGCGTTGCGTGTGCTCACTCTCGTGCCCGTACTGGAATTCTGCGGCGTGAGCATCGCTGCGCTCATTTCCGCGATCGTGTTGACGCCCATGATGACCCATCTTGTGCTGGCATCGCCTCAGCGTGGCAGCCTCTCTGCCGCCATCCCCTGGGGGTGGGCGGTTGTCGTGGCCGCGGGCGGCGCCGTTCTGGCCGCCCTGGCCCGGCGAACCGTAGGCATGGGCGCCGTGCGCGTACTGGGGGTGGGCATTCTGGCGGCCGCCCTGCCTCTGGCCCTGAAAATCGCCCCCTGGTTTGTGCCCGAGGCTCGCTCCCCCTCGCGCAACAACCTCGTCGTGATCACGGCGGACTCGTTGCGCGCCGATATGTGTTCCGCGTACGGAGGAGCTATCCCGACCCCCGCCCTCGAGGAACTCGCCAGCCGCGGGGTGCTTTTCCGCCAGTTTCAGGCCCCCGCGCCCTGGACGGTCCCGTCGCTATGCGCCATGTTCTCGTCCAAGTGTCCTCCCGGCCTTACACCTGGAGCCGGCGAGGAACAACGGGAACTGGAGGAGCTTTCGTACCACAAACTCGGTCCGTATTTCCTCGACGATGACGGCAAAACCTTCGTGGAACGCCTGCAGTACGAGGGCGGGTACGAGACCGGGGCTTACATCGGAAACCTGGCGATTCTCTACCAGGACTGGTTGTTGAAAGGATTCGGGGAACGTTTGTTCCTGGACACCCTCTCCTATTCGGTCCGGGGCCGCTTCGACTTGCTGCCGGGGCTGCAGGCCGCCCTGGCCAACGTTTACCCCCCCCTGGTGCGTGAGCGTACCATGGACAGCACCCAGGCTCTGGTCGACTATGCCCGGGACTATATCGCGCGGCACCGCAACAAGGATTTCTTTCTGTGGGTGCACCTTATGGACCCTCACACGCCCTACGATCCGCCCCAGACTTACCGGCACGGGCCCGGCGATGACCGGACGGCCTGGCAGGAGTTTCCTCCGCATCCCGCCGAGGACCGCGTCGAACTCGCCGAAAACATGACTGGGGCTGAAATCCGCACGGCGCGAGATTTGTACGCGGGAGAAGTGCGGTATGCCGATCATGCCCTGGGGCAGGTGTTGCATGCCCTGGAGAAAGGTGGCATCGAAGACCGGACTTTCGTCTGCTTTGCCGCTGACCATGGCGAGGAAGTATTTGAACGGGGCCGCTACGGCCACGGGTACAGCATGTACGGCGAGGTCCTTCGAGTGCCCCTGGTCATTGCAGGCCCGAACATCGGGCAGCGCAGCGTCGATACCCCGGTGTCGGGGCTCGACCTCGTTCCCACCTTTGCGGGGCTCCTGAAGGATACCACCCGCCCCGAGTGGCGCGGCCGCAGCCTGGTGCCCCTGATACGCGGCGAGAGCCTTGATTCCATCCCTGTCTACGCCCAGGCAACTCACCACTTCCGGTACCGGCCCGAGCCCATGCAAACGGTCATTGAGTGGCCCTGGAAACTGATTCGCGGACTTGAATCCGGGCGGAAAGAGTTATACCACCTCGCCGACGACCCGGGCGAAACCCGCGACGCAGCCCAAACCCAGGCCGGAAAAGCCGCGGAGTTGACGGCTATGCTGGCGGAATGGTCCGGGACGTTTCCCATTTCCTTCGAGCAATACACCGCACAGTCTGCCGGGCAACTCGGCGAGGTGCCGTCCGATTTGCGTGAGATCTTCGAGAACCAGGGCTACCTCGGCACGCCCAAAGCGCCCTCCAAAGAAGGCGACTGACCGCGGTGATGGCAACCATCGGGGCAGTTCTGGCATACTCGGCCCATGGACAACCTTGAATCGCGCATGATTCGACTCCTGGAGGATATCCATCCCCTCGACCGCGTCCCCCGCGCCGGCTATGTCTTGCGCGGCGTTGCCGAGCCGGAATCCGTGGCCGCACACAGTCATTTCGTTGCTCTCTTGACCCTGCTCGTCTGCGATGCCTGCCCTGGTCAGTTCGACCGCGGCAAAGCCCTCACCATGGCCATCATGCACGACCTGGCCGAGGCCCGCCTGATGGATATCCCCATGCCGGCAGGGGACGCCTACCTCAAGGACGCAAAACGCGACGCCGAGCAGGCCGTGTTCGAGGACCTCCTCGAGGGGTTTCCCGCACACTACGCCCAATACCACCGGGAATTGCTCGAGGCCAGCTCTCCGGAAGCCCGCCTGATTCGTGGACTGGACAAGGCGCAAATGATGATCAAGATTCTGGTGTATCAGAAGGAGGGCCGCGGGCGTCTCGAGGAGTTCTGGACCAACCCCCGCAACTTCGCCGACTTCGGCATCGGCGCGGTAGCCCGGCTTTTCGATGCCATTTGCGCACACGCGGGCAAACCACGCCCCAAGTGAGCGATTCCGGCGTCATTTATTATTCACAACTGACCATTTTCCGCTAGCGGTAGTCACGCCGTGTTTCGCAATACCCAGTTTTTATGCTTTTAGTGCTACATAATCTCGGGGTAATCGGAATAAATTGCCCAGAACCCAGTTGGCGCGATATCTGCATGCATTTTAAGCGCAGGAATGTGCCCGATCAGGCACCTGTTTATTGATTGTGGGATTGGGTGTGGCATGCTAAACGTGGGCTGCAGCGTTGTCAGGGTGCACAGCGGGGTTGTTCCTGAGCTATCTGCTGGGGGTTTTTCATGCATAGAAACCGCGGGAGACCGGCCGGCTGGGACTCCGTCGAGACGCTGGCGTTAGCCTATGCAGGGACACATCTCGGGGGGGTCCGTGCACTGGCCGGCAATGGCTTGGAACAGCTCAAGCTTGCGGAACTGCGCCTGCTCGCCCTGGAAACCGACCCGAGCGATCTCGAGGCTCTGGGTGCGGTGGTGCGGGTGTTCGGCAACATCCGCCGGGCCGCGCGCCGTCTGAAACTGCGCGACCTGTGCTACTACGCCGAAGACCAGGAGCGTCTTGTGCGAGACGCGTTCGAGGCGGGCCTCATGCCTGAAACGAGCATTGATGCCAGTCTTGATGCGATTGACGTCCTCAAACGTTACTTCTCCTTCATCGAGGAATGCCTGAGCACGGGCGAGGCGCTTCCTTCGCCGCGCATGCTGCCTGCCCTCCGCCGGAGTGTTGAATCCCTGGGCATGCACATGCGCGTCTCTTCCACAATTACCCCCCAGGATGCGCGAAAACGCCTGGGCGAACTCCTTATGGAATCGGGCGACATCACCAGCGGCGAGCTTCAGGAGGCCCTGTTCGCGTACGAAGGCAATGCGACTCACCGGCCTATCGGGGAATTACTCGTCGAAGAATTGCGCATCTCCCGCGAGCAGCTCAACGTGGCCGTCGCCCAACAGGAGCGCGACCCCGCTCATCCGTTGTTGGGGGAGGTCCTCGTCACGATGGGCGCTGTATCGCGCACGGGTTTGCGCAAAGCGCTTGACGACCAGAAGCAGCCCGCTGTACACCGCCTCGGCGAGTCCCTGGTGCGGGCGGGCCGGGTGCCCGCGAAGCGCGTGGTGCTGGCGCTTCGCCGGCAAGGGGTTGTCCGCGATGCCGTGCGCTACGGTCTGGCGTCGCTGGCCGCCCGGTTTGCGGCGCGGGCCACGGAGCCGGGCCGCCCACAACAGCCCAACCGGCTTGCCGCCGATGAAACCGCGGGCCTCGGCCGTTTTCGCGACCGGGCCCGTGAGCTGCTGGCCGTAGCCGACCGCAATCTTCTGGCCCTGGAATCCGAGCCGGCCAACCACCTTGCGCTCGCGTCGGTGCGCCGGTCGGTGCAGGCCATTTCCCGCTTCGCCAGCTATCTCGGCCTGGCCGACACCGGCCGTTTCGCGCGGGCGTTTTCGGGATACCTCGCGCGGGCGTCGGACGGCGCATTCCGGCTTCGGGGACCGCGCCTCGATGTGGCCTTCGACTGCGTCGAGGTGCTGCGGCGCCATGTAGGCTACGTGGATCGGGCCTTGAAGACAGAGGGGAGGATACACCGGGAAAAGCAGTTGCCCGAGTACATTGCGTTCCTTCGCGCCCTCAGCATGGGGAAACACGAAACGCTGCGCATCGGGCGCCTCCGTCCTCCCGAGAAGGGCCAGCGGCTGGGCGATATTCTGGTTTCGTCCGGGCTGGTCACGCGTGAGGCGCTCGATGCCGCACTGACCGCTCAGGCCGAGTCGCCCGAGACAACCAAACTGGGCGAGCTGCTGATCGGCGAGGCACTGGTGTCGCGTGACCAGGTCGAAGCCGCTCTGGCCGTACAACAGAAAAACCCGTCGGTCGGAAGACTGGGCGACATCCTCGTGCAATGGGGTCTTGTGGACCGGGAGGACATTGCCGCGGCGCTCGAGCGGCAGCGCGCGCAGGGAAAACCGCGTATAGGCGAGATTCTCGTGCGCGCAGGCGTTGTACCCGCCAAAGCCGTCGCGCATGCGCTGCGCTGCCAGCGCGCGGGTCTCGCCGGGACGGCGGCGGCCTCGCTGGTAGCCTCGACCATCCTCGTGCCGGCCACGCCCGCGGATGCCTCGACCATGCAGGCAGCCGGCGATGCGGCCATCGTATGGGTCATCGACCAGAGACAGGCAATCGACACCGACCAGGATGGGTTGACCGACGCTGTCGAGGCCGCTCTCGGTACAAATCCGGTCCTGCCCGACACCGACCGCGACGGCATGCTCGATGGATGGGAGGTCTGGAACGCGTTGAATCCCAAAGACGCGTCGGATGCCACGCAGGACGCCGACGGGGATTCGCTCTCCAATCTAGACGAGTTCGAGCGCGGCTCCCAGCCTTTCGCGGCCGACTCGGACGAGGACCAGTTTTGGGATTCCATCGAGGTGGAGGAGGGCACCGACCCGGCGTCCGCCGCCAGTTACCCTGCATCCAGCGTTTACGGCGACACCAACGCGGACGGCAAGGTTAACGCTGCCGACGTGCAGTACGTCATCAATGCGGCGTTGGGACTCGACACGCCCGTGCCGGCCAATGTGAACCGCGTAGGCGCGGTGGATGCCCTGGATATTCAGGCCGTGATCAACGCTGCCCTCGGAATTCGCGCAGGCTGAATCAGCGCGTCTCGAGAATCGCTTCCAGGACCGCCAGCGCCAGCCCCAGCAGCGCGAGAGGCGCGCCGAACAGCAAGAAGACTCTTTCCGCCGGAAGCAGAAATCCCCCGATACACAATCCGCAGCCACAGCCCAGAAGCACGGTGCTCCATGCCACGGGGGCGCTGCGGCTGCCGGGCGCCCCGCCCCGAGCCTCGATGTCGCGCCTGAGACGCGCCATGCGCCCCACGTGGTGCACGCCCCGGAACATTGCGGTGTTTCCTCCTCCAGTGCACAGAGGAATACCGCCACGATGGCCCTTTATTCGCCGATTATCTTCACCAGCACCCGCTTGCGGCGCTTGCCATCCAGCTCGTAGTAGAAAATCTGTTCCCAGGGACCGAAATCGAGTTTGCCTTCGGTGACCGCGACCACGACCTCACGGCCCATGATCGTGCGCTTCAGATGGGCGTCCGCGTTATCCTCGTAGCCGTTGTGGGCGTATTGGTTGTAGGGTTTCTCGGGTGCCAGCTTCTCGAGCCACCGCTCGAAGTCGGAATGGAGTCCGGATTCGTTGTCGTTGATGAACACGCTCGCGGTAATGTGCATGGCGTTGACCAGCACCAAACCTTCCCGGATGCCGCTTTCGCGAAGACATTCCTCGATCTGGGGCGTGATGTGGATGATCTGCCGGCGCTGTGGTGCGATGAACCACAATTCTTTCCGGTAACTCTTCATCGTTGCGGTCTCCTTTATCCGGCGGGTCTCAATTCCTCGGGCGGAACCGATTCTATCGAACTTCGCCGCGTCCATGCATCAAGCCGGGCGATACCAGGCAGAAATCACGCGGGAAGCGGAATCCTGAGCACACGACCATGGGCCGTGATGCTGCCGTGCTGTGCTACTGAAAGGCGGCGATGCAGTTTTCGACGTCCTGCAGAAACCGGGCGCCGAAACAGCGCTCGAGGATTTCCGCGATACCGGAGTCCAACCCGTCGCCGGTCCGGGCGGTGTTGCAGGGAAAGCGCGTCGCTTCGGGCTGGAGCGTAAGCACGGGCGGCTCTTCTTCATCCGAGATCGCCAGTGGCCACAGCGAACAACTCAGGGGTTTGACCGACTCGGGGCCTAACCCGTGGGCCAGCGCAGCGGAGTGCAGGGAACACCACAACCCGCCCTGGGACCCTCTATAGGCGAATACGCAGCGCTCGGCCGCGTCCACGGCAATACTCGGTGCCGCACCGGGCATGCGTTCGACAGGGTCAATGTATTCGCCCTGGTGGCGAAGATGCCGGGCAAACTTGGCGGCTTCGGGAAGCCAGTCGACCATGCGCCGCGCCTCCATCGCCGACAATTCCACGTCATAGCAGGCGCAACAACTCAAGCCATCATCGCAATGCGTCGGTTCGCACCGATGGGAAATGCTCTTCAGGGCCTCGAGGTCGACCCGGTAACCGCCAATAACGGGAAACCGCTCTTTCATTCTGAACCCTCATGGCTGTCGGCTGGGACACAAAACCCCGAACGCACTCTTCCCCGATGAGGCCGTCGCCTAGTACTTATAATACAGATTTCAATAAAGCACAAGGGAGCGCTCCACCGGACACGCGGCGGAAACCCATGGCATGCCCGTTTGCTCGGGGACCGCCGCCGCTGCCTCGTCCATATCGCGCGGGGGCCTGGCGATTCGCGTGGACTGGGTGGACTGGGTGGACTGGGTGGACCGGGTGGATGGAGTGGAGCGGCTCTGCTGAGTGGATGGCGTGGACGGGGAGAAGGGCGGCACATCTTTCCGGATTGGGTCTTCAGGAATTCGCAAAGCAGATGGGGCAGCCTGGCGTATCCCGAAAGCACCCCGCTCAGCCGGAGACCTTACCAAAGCGTGGGACGCACGTCCCCTCAACGCGGTTCCCGCGTTCACACCGTCCACCCCGCTCGCAACGGACGGATTCCGCAAGGGCATGAACATTTTGTGTGGTTCAGCGTTATACTGGAGAGCGGATTACCCAAAGACGGCGAGGCCTGCTCCAAAGAAGCGGCGCGGGGGCTGTAGAGTATGAACGAGCGAGCGCGTTTCATTGTGCTTGTCGGGGGTGTGGTGGTGGTCGTGGCCGGATTGTGGCTGCTGTTGCG
>CAZFOG010000247.1:0-10006 GCA_964520685.1 uncultured Nitrospiraceae bacterium
GTTCTCTCGGGTGACGTGAAAGACGTCTTGCTTCTCGATGTGACGCCGCTTTCGCTGGGTATCGAGACGTTGGGCGGCGTGTGCACCAAGCTGATCGAGCGCAACACGACAGTCCCCGTTACGAAGCGCCAGATATTCTCGACGGCGGCCGACAATCAGACCGCCGTTACGATTCATGTGCTCCAGGGCGAGCGTGAAATGGCAGGTGACAACCGCACCCTCGGGCGATTCGATCTTGTGGGGATACCGCCCGCGCCCCGCGGCATTCCACAAGTCGAGGTGACCTTCGACATCGACGCCAACGGCATCGTCCATGTGTCGGCAAAGGATCTTGCCACCGGCAAAGAGCAGAAGATCCGGATCGAGTCCTCGAGCGGGCTTTCCGAGGACGATATCAACAAGATGGTCAAGGATGCCGAGTCTCATCGGCAGGAAGACGAGCAGAAGAAGCACCGGATAGAGGTCCGCAACAACGCGGACACGATGGTGTATCAATGCGAGAAACTCCTGAGAGAAAGCGGCGAGAAAGTGGGCGAGGAAGACAGGAAAGCCGTAGAAGCCGCTTTGCAGGAGGTGAAGACGGCTCTCGAGGGCGAGGATACGCCTTCGATCGAAGCCGCCATGGAGAAGCTGACGCAAGCACAGTACAAATTGTCAGAGGCCCTCTACAAAAGTTCAACCGAGTCTGCTCAGGCCGGCTCGGGGGCCGCGTCCGGACAAGGGGGGCAGGCTTCAGGCGATGGCGCGAAGGAAGGCGCCTCCGGCGAAGGCACAGTGGACGCCGATTTCACGGTGGTGGACGAGGACGAGCACCAGGACGAGAAGGGACAGGGCTAAGCGATGCCGAACGGTGCGTCCCGTGCCGATGGCGTAAGCGTTTTCGGGCCGGGGCGGCGTGTGGTGCGCGGCAGGCCGGATTTCCGGCCGTGTCCGGTTTCGTGGATACCCTCCGATGGCAACCAAAGACTACTATGACATACTCGGAGTTTCGCGGCAGGCCTCGCAGGATGAGATCCGCAAGGCGTACCTGAAGCTTGCGCACAAATACCACCCTGACAAGACGGGTGGTGACAAAGCGGCCGAAGAGAAGCTCAAGGAGATAAACGCGGCGTACGACACCCTCAAGAACCCCGAGAAACGTTCGCAGTATGACCGGTTTGGGCAGGCTGGCGCCGGGTTTGGCCAGGGATTTGGCGGCGACGCGGGGTTTGGCGGGTTTGGATTTGGATTTGAGGGCGCCAGCGGATTCGATGCGCCCTTTGAGGACTTTTTCGATGTGCTTTTCGGGCGTTCCGGCGGTCGCGGACGACGCAGGCCGGCGGCCCGGCCGGGCAACGATCTCGAACGGCGGGTGACCATTTCGTTGAGGGATGTGGCCGCGGGCGTTAAACGAACCATTCGTTTCTCACGGATGGAGAAGTGCGGCGACTGCAAGGGCTCCGGGGCGGCCCCGGGCACGCAGCCGGTTACCTGCCCCGACTGTAACGGCGCAGGGCAGGTTCGTCGGGCCCAGGGGTTTTTCAGCATCACCCAGACCTGCCGGCGGTGCGGCGGGCGCGGATGGAGCATTGACAGCCCATGCGGGAAGTGCCGCGGTTCGGGCCGTGTCCAGGCACAGCGAGAGCTTTCTGTAGATATTCCGGCGGGTGTCGATACGGGTTCGCGGCTGCGGGTTCCCGGCGAAGGCGAGCCGGGCGACAACGATGGCCCTCGCGGCGACCTGTACATTGTCATCGAAGTCGAGACCCACGATGTCTTCGTGCGCGAGGGGAACGACCTGATCTGTGAAGCCCCCATCAGCTTTCCGCAGGCGGCGCTGGGCGCAACGATCAGGGTCCCGTCGCTGCAGGGAGAGGCGGAGGTCAAGATTCCCGCGGGCACGCAATCCGGGCAACTGTTCCGTCTGCGGGGATTGGGCATTCCGGACATTCGCGGCTACCGAACGGGCGACCAGATCGTGCGCCTGGTTGTCGAGACGCCTACCCGGCTCAACCGTGAACAGAAAGAGCTGCTTCAGCGATTCCAGGAGGTGACCGCCGAGCAGAACTATCCTGCCCATCTGCGGTTTGTCGACAAACTGAAGGAATGGCTGGGCGGGTGATCTGGTGGCGCCAATTGCCTGTCTAGTCCGGTGTGATGTCAGGCTGCGGCGCGGGGATCGACCCGGTGATCTGATGTTCGGGCGGTTTACGGATGAAGTATCCCGAGACGATGATGGACATGACGCCCGACAGGGCGTTTGCGGCGGCCATGCCTCCGAACAGTCCGGGCGACCCGAGCAGCCATGCGCCCAGGAGTCCCAGGGGAACGTAGAGGGCAAACATGCGGACGGCCATCAGCATGGTGGAGACCACGGCGCGGTGAATCGAGTTCAAGATGGAGCTCATGAAGATGAACGCGTTCTGGAGCGTGTATCCCAGCGGGACAATTCGCAGGTAGAGGACCATCTCGTGTTTGACCGCGGCTTCTTTGCTGAACAGAGTTGCGATGTACGGAGCCGCGACCCACAGGGCAACCAGGCAGAGGGCTCCCCAGAGAAAACCGAATTGGATGCTGTGGCGTTTGCTCATGCGCGCGCGGTGGTAGAGGCGCGCTCCCCAATTCTGCCCCACGAAGGGCACGAGTGAGGCGCTAAGTCCGTACACGGGGATCGAGGTGAACGCCGTTACCCGCATGCCCGCGCCAAGCGCCGCAACCACCTCCGTGCCGAGCCGTGCCGCGATGGCGGTCACGATGAGGTTTGACACCGGAACCATGATGTTCGTGATGCTGGCCGGTACACCGATGACGAGGATATGCCACCACGAGTGCAGCACTTCCCGTAACCGGGGGCGATTGAACGCGAGCATGCGTTCCCGGAAATGCAGAAACGCGAGGGCGGCGATGCATGACATGATCCGGCCAATGACGCTGGCCAGGGCCGCGCCGGCCACCTCCAAACGGGGGAACCCGAACAGCCCATAGATCATGATCGGGTCGAGGATGATGTTGACCAGGGCGGATACACTCATGATGGCGCTTGGGGTGACGGTGTCGCCCGTCGCGCGAATGGCGTTGTTGCCGATCATGGGGATGACCACGAAAGCAATGCCCAGGTAGGTGATGGACATGTATTGCCGCACGAGCCGCAGGATTTCGCCCTGGGCGCCCAGGGCGGTGAAGAGCGGGTCGATGGTCAGGTATCCCCCGACCGACACAATCACCACCACGACCACGGAGAGGATAAGGCTGTCCGTCGTGTACCGGCGTACGAGGTGCTGATCGCCGCGTCCAATGGCTTGGGAAACCACGGCGCTGGTGCCGGTGCCCAGGCCCATGGTGATGCTGTTAATGACAAACACGACGGGGAACGTGAAGCCCAGCGCGGCGAGGGCGTCGGTCCCCAGTTTCGCGACGAACAGCGTGTCGGCGAGACTGAATGAAATCAGCGCGAAGAGCCCCACCGACATGGGCGCGGCCAGGCGAAACAGCGTCGCGGGAATGGGGCCGGTCGTAAGGGTCGCTTCTCGGTTTCTGGCCATACGCTTCTGAACAGACGCCTTTCTTCAGTACGAACGAGGGTTTTGGGTGGCCGCGCGCCCCCATGCCGGCAGACGATCAGAGCACCGCAGGGAACCTGTTATGTGCCGCAACGCGTTATAGTACCAAAAAACCGGCTCAGAACCGGAACAGGATACTTAATCGGCGGGTACGTGGGAGCATCGCACTGGTAAATCGAGGGGGCAGGGTGGACCGAGCGGACCGAGTGGACAGAGTGGACAGAGTGGACCGAGTGGACAGAGTGGACCGAGTGGACCGAGGGACCGAGTGGACCGAGTGGACGGTCCGGGATTTGGCGCGGTGTTTGCTCGTGCGTGGCCGCTAGAGTACGATCAGTCTCATGATGCAAGACCTGTTTGAACAAGCCGCCGCCGAGCGGATGCGGAAGGAAGCGCCGCTGGCGCGCCGTGTGACGCCTCGTACGCTGGACGAGATCGTGGGGCAGGACCACATATTGGCGAAGGGCAAGATTCTCCGGCGCGCCATCGAGGCCGACCGCATCACGTCGTTGATCCTGTATGGTCCTCCCGGCTGCGGCAAGACCGCGCTTGCGCGAATTATCGCCATGCGCACCAAGTCGGACTTCGAGAACTTAAACGCGGTCACGTCGGGCGTCAAGGAACTGCGCGAACTCATCCGTGCGGCCAAAGAGCGCCGCATTCACGAGAACCGCAAGACCATCATCTTTATCGACGAGATTCACCGCTTTAACCGTGCCCAGCAGGATGCGCTTCTGCCGGATGTCGAAAACGGCAACATCATCCTGATTGGGGCAACCACGGAAAACCCGTTTTTCTCGGTTGTGGCGCCGTTGTTGTCGCGTTCACAGGTGTTCGAATTGAAGGCGCTCGACGACGAGCATGTGGTGACGCTGCTCGGGCGTGTCCTGGCCCATCCCGAGCGCGGCATGCAGGACCTTGATATCGAGGTGGACGAAGCGGCTCTCCGGCATATCGCACGTTATGCGGAAGGCGATGCGCGCCGCGCGCTCAATGGTCTCGAGGTGGCGATGTTGACTACGCCGCCCGAGAACGGCCGCATCCACATCAGCATCGAGGTCGCGCAGGAATCCATTCAGCGGAAGCTTATCCACTACGACGGTACGGGCGACCAGCATTACGATGCTGCGAGCGCGTTTATCAAGAGCATGCGGGGCACCGATCCCGACTCGGCGCTGTACTGGATGGCCTACATGCTCGAGGCGGGTGAGGACCCGCGGTTTATTGCGCGCCGCATCTGCATCGCGGCTTCCGAAGACGTCGGGAACGCCGATCCCCAGGCGCTGGTTGTCGCTACCGCCGCGTGGCAGGCGTGCGAGTTTATCGGCTTGCCCGAGGCGCGCATCATTCTCGCTCAAGCCGCCACGTATGTTGCGTGCGCGCCGAAGAGCAACGCGGCGTATATGGGAATCGATGCCGCCCTCTCTGATGTCCGTGAAGGCAAGACGGTCGCCGTTCCCAAGTACCTTCAGGACGCTCACTATCCCGGTGCGCAACGGCTCGGGCGGGGGACGGGCTATCAGTATGCCCACGACGGCGAAGACGGGTTTGTCGTTCAAGATTATGGCGTGCCGCGATGGACGTACTACCGCCCGACGGAGCGCGGGAAGGAAGGCGAAATCAAAGCACGGCTCGAGGAATTTGCCCGCCGGGAAGAGCAAGCAGAGCAGGAGAAGGAGGACGAGCGGCCGTAGCCGGTCTTGCTTACTCCGGAAGCGTCTGGCCGATTCCCTTTTCGATGAACACGTCGATTAAACCGGGATCGAAATGCTTGCCCCGCTCTGATTTCAGGTGTTCCAGGGCTTGCTCGTGGGTGGCGTGGCCCGCGCGGTAATGGCGGGGACTGGTCATTGCGCAGTAGACATCGAGGATCTTCATGATCCGGCCGAGCTTCGGGATGGCGTCCTTTTCGAGACCCTGGGGATAGCCGGTGCCGTCGTAGCATTCGTGGTGGGTGAGGATGGCTTCCGCGGTGTCTTTGAGCGTGTCCGTGGCGGCGACCATGTCCGCGCCGAATTTGGGGTGGGCCTGCAGCAGGGCCCATTCGTCGTAGGTCAGCATGTCTTTCTTGAAGCGGACGTCCACGGGCACTTTGAGCATGCCGATCCCGCGGAGCAGCGCCGCCCGCGTCAATGCCAGGTGTTCTTCCGCGGGGAGTTCGAGGGCGGCGGCAAACCGCGCGGCATGCTCCTGTACGCGCTTCGAGGTGCCCTGAGCGACGCCCTCTTGGGAATCGACAACGTCCGCGATCAAATACAGCAGTTCGTCGTACCGCTGGGCCAGGGCGATGGCCGCCTGCAGAACGTCCTTCGGGTCCTGCCTGGCCGTTGGCGCGATGAGTCCCACTGAAGCTGGGGGAAGCGGGGCGCCCGGCGGCACCTGGACAAACTGCGTCTCCGGATCCGTGTCGGCCTTGGATATCTTCGCGAAGTACTTCTCGTCGCCCGTGACCACCGCGATGCGTCGTAACATAGCACCTTCATCCTTCCGTCGGTTACATCCCCGTCTGCAGTACGCCCATCCTACGATATGCCCGATTCGGGAATCCAGTCGGAAGTTCGCGCGATGTGCGCGTGCCCTATGCTGGACTCTGGGCGAGGGCAGGCCTCGCGTAGCCCCAGGCGTCGAGCGCAAACCCCCAGTGTCTCTCCACCTTTTCGATATCCGAGTCGCTTAAGCGGAAGTGATTCTTTCGGTACCCAATTTGAGCGTTTAGATATCGTTCAACATGGGGCCGTGCCTCTTCCCACTGTGGTAAGCCGAGTCTTTCGTAGACAGAAGCCATTTGTTCGAGGGGGCTTCGTTCGAGGTCCTCGAACCGGACCTCCACCAGGTTCCCCTCGGGTATGAGCGTCCGGTCCCGGAGATAGCGCGACATCATGTCACGGTAAAACGCGAGCACGTTCTCCTCGATCTCGGTATCCTGAAGCTGCTGGAACGCGATCATATCGAGGGTGGCCCGGTGGAAGGTCATCGTGGACTTGAAGACGGTATAGGGGTCTCGGTAGACATGGATGAACTTTGCGCCGGGAAATAGTTGCAGCAAGGCGGGAATCCGCCCGGTGTTGACGGGGTTCTTGAGTACCAATGGCCGCCCGTTGGCGCGGATGGTCGCTTTCTTCAAGACGTCCATATACGTTTCGGACCACCCGGTGCGTTCATGCTCGGAAATGCCGTCGAACAAGACGTATTTCCGGAATAACTCGGCCATTCGCCTGGGAAAGTACCAGCCCACATAGAAGGTATGGCCGCATAGGTTACACAGTGCGAACTCCTCTTCCTGAGGCAAGTCCAGTCCGAGTGGCATGCTGTCCATATGCCGGCGCGTGGGCGCGCATAGACCGATCAGGGGCCGCAACGGGTTTAATGGGAGGAGACAGGAGTCTGGCGCCAGGGCTTGAAAGGTCGACACAAAGCCGAATTGGGGATCGGAACTCATGAGGTTATGAAGATGGGTCGTTCCGGTGCGCCAATGGCCGAGGATGAAGACGGGCGGATGGGGGAGGCCGGTCGCGCGCACCCGTTTGTCCCATGCAAGCCGCTCAATTGCACGCAATACAGCCCCAAGCGGACTGAGAGCGGTCACCTGCACGGCGCGCCACCGGTAGCGGGGGTCGATGCCTCCGCCTGCCCTGGCGAGCCGCAACCAGTGCCGGGACGAAGCGAGTGTCAGCGGATGATCAATCAGCCGCAACCTTCTGCCGGTATTCTTGGTGCTTGAGCCGTTCATGTCGTTCGTTCTTATCGGAAGAAGCGTTTCCATCCGACCGTGAATGCGAAACCTTCGAAATCGAATTCTCTGTCCTCAAAGAAGTTGTATCCCGCATTGACCGAAACCAGGCTTTGTTTGGTCAGGGGCATATCGGCGCCCATGCACAGATTCAGGCTTGGCAGGACCCAGTGGTCCGACACTTGCACCTGCACCAGCGTTCCCAGAGGTTTGAAGCCCACCTTGGCTTTGGCGTCGTAGGCGGCGTAGGTCCAGGTGAGCCGGCTGCCTAAAAACGGCCGCGTTGCCCGTAACCGCTGCTTCAGACCCTGGTATTCCCCGAGCGTCACCGTCCGCCAGGGGTAGAAATCCACGCCGATGCCGCCGTACAGGGCCTCGCGCTGGATCTCGAAATCCGTATGGACAGGCAACAGAAGCAGGCTCGGATTCGTGGCTTTGGTGCGCACTTTGCCCGCGGAATATCCCGCTTCGAAAAACACGTCCCATCGGTCACCCCATACCCGGCCCACGCCTACATGAGGGGGCCACATCAACCCATCGTCGCGCACGTCGCTGAACGTTCGCACATCCTGGAACCCTGGCGCCACCAGATGGAGCGGCGTATTGTAAAGCCGGTCGACCAGCTTTTCGCTCTCGAGTCTTGGATAGGTGTTCACCGCGGCGGCCAGGAAATACCACCGGAGCGGTGCTGACTCGAGATCGGACTTGGCACGCTCCGGAACAGAGGCGGTGTTCTCCGCCGGCATGGACGAGCGAGTCTCGGGCACGGTTGTGCACGAAACACAGCACGCCACGATTACCGACGTACCAAGGCAGCGGACCAGCAGCATCCAGATGCAAGTCCGCCAGAACGCGCAGACCCCTTTCAGTATTCTAACTCCCCAATGTCGCCTGTATTATGGAGTTTCACTCAATTGGAGGCAGTTAGCGTAATTTATCACATCCAGAGACCCGGGTACCATCTCGCTCGTTATCCACATTCCCCGAACAACTTGAGGAAATCCCCGCAATACCGGTGCCGGTCGAGAAGGCGCTTCGGAAGCCCCGAGTCGTCCACCTCGAAAACTCAAAACCGGAATTTCCCGCTCTGTTGTGGGACCGGTGCCCTCACCGGTCATCCCTATTTTCATCGCCTGCGGGTGAGCCAATCGGCTCATGGTTGGCTGCCTCGGAAACTCGGTCTCTCCACGCCAAGGATCCTCCCCCAGAACGCCCTCCGAAGAGGGAGATGCGCGACGGCGTTGAGGTGACATGCGCATCTTGCGCAGGAGTGTCGCGCCGGGGATGGCGCCTTGAACATGTCCCCGTTCGTGCACATTTTCCTGACCGTAGTCGAACACAGCCGAATTCTGACCGGACTTCCGCTTGGATGGACCGCAATCGCCTACTGCTTCCTCTCATAATGGAGGAGAGCTGATCCGGTCTGGTCGTCGATAACGATCGCGATGCCGTGGTCCATGAGTTCATGTCCAGAGGATTCGATGGCGGCGGAGGTGTCGAGGTCGGTCACGGCGTAGAAGGCGTCCGGCTCCAACCCGTGTAGTCTGGCCTGGAACGTATCGGCGTCGGCCTGTTTTCGACGGAAGGCCTGCACCATGCCATCGCCCTGTTCAGGGCGATTGAATTGCCATGCCATCCAGCATTTCTCGTCCAGGCTGTAGGGCGTGAGGGGATAATAATCGCCCAGGTAGCAGTCGGCGACTTGACGCCATTGCGCGATCATGCGGCGGTAGAGGTCCCAATCGACCTGATCGTTGCGCACGTCACAGATAAGGCCGAGGGCGGGGGTCATGTAGCTGCGGATCGAGTAAACGGTTTGCTGCGGGTTGTAATAGACGCCAGTGCCGAAGTAAGGAATCCACGAGGCGATGCCATACGTGTGTCCCTGGTTGCCGATGGCCCACTGAGGGTGGCCCTGGAAATGCTGGTAGTCGCTTCGGAGGAGTGGAATGGCCCGCCGCAGCGTCTCGATGTCGTTGCGGCGCCCGCCGCCGGCGCAGGAATCGATGGGCATGCCGGGATGGCGCCGCAGCAATTCGTCCCAGAAGGCCAGGTAACCCTGGACATGGAGGTTCTCGTGAATACCCAGCCGGTCCGGGGGATCGCTGCCCCTCCAATAGCTTAGCGGGCTCAGGTTCATGTCCTGACGGTAGAAATCGATGCCCTCTTCGCGAATGATCGTGTCGATATGGTCCGTTATCCACTCGCGGGCCTTGGGCTCGCCCAGGTAGAGCAGTTCGAGCCCGTACGGTTCCGGTGGCATGCTCTTGAGCATTGCCTGGGGATTATTCTGGGCCGTGAGGCTCCAGGGGTAGGCGGATTCGGGCTCGAACCAGACAATCAGGCCCATGTTGCGTTCATGCACGTAGTCGCTGATTGTTTTCAGGCCGTTGGGAAAGCGGTCCTCCGCGACGAGCCATTGGCCCTGGCCGCCAGGGAACCAGCCAGCGTCAATCCACCAGTAGTCGAGCTGGATACCTTGCCGGGTGAGTTCGTCGATGAAGAGTTTCTCGCCTTCTTCGGTGTTCTTGGCCCACCCATAGAAGGCGTAGTCGCAGAAGGTGAGCAAGGGACGCAGCGGTTCGCTGCCAAGCCCCGGGAGGTTATGGGCAAGCATCCATCGGCGCCAGAGATTCTGCGCACGCAGCACATCCTCGCCTTCCCAGAACATCAGGGCGATCAAGGGCGTGCGGATCTCTTCGCCGGGCTCGAGATAGAGGCGGGTGAGCTCTTGTCC
>CAZFOG010000248.1:0-9972 GCA_964520685.1 uncultured Nitrospiraceae bacterium
GCCGGATCATTGACGTCGTTTACCCCAACCACGTCCTGGGGTTGAATTGCCCAGCCGTAATAGGAGTACGATGCATCCACAACACGGCAAGGGTTCGGCGTGCCGTCCCCGTCATACCAGTTTTCGAGCTTACTTTGTCCATCTGCATCCGACGGGCAAATCATTACGTTGAAATCGGACAGGTACTCGGGATATACATCCACTACATTGAAATACTGATTGATGTTATTGAGATTTCCGTCGGTGCAGTGAAGCTGAGGGCTTCCGCCGTTGTACTTCTTCAGGCTCGGCCACTGCTCACCCTTGGACTCGTTCGCGTACATCTTGAATACAAGACCCATTTGCTTGAGATTGTTGGCGCAACTGGCGCGCCGGGCTGCTTCGCGCGCCCGTGCCAGCGCAGGAAGCAGGATTGCTGCTAGAATGCCTATAATGGCGATTACTACCAGCAATTCGATCAGGGTAAAGCCTCGTCGTCTTCTCATAATGACTCCTCCATGGTTGCTCTATTGGACCGGAAACTCGGAAACGGTCGCCATGTTCCGCACCTCTGAGAGCGCAACGGCGACATCCAACCCATTTGATTGTAACCTGTTTGTGACCTTGGGTCAACCCCCGCCCTGTCTGATACAGAACGGTTTCTTTGATTCACCGCGCAATTTTGTCGTACGATCCCGGACGAACCGTTTGGCAGACGCTCTTATTCGCCCCGATAGTTCAGTGGATAGAACGAGGCCCTCCTAAGGCTTAGACGCAGGTTCGATTCCTGCTCGGGGCACCATTTCTGTTTTGCCGCACGTCCGGCGCACCACGCGGTTGGTCTGGTGCATTCCACACGACGATTGGACTTCACGGCGTGTTTGTGCTGGAATGAGTTCTGGGAGGGCAGAGCCGTGGAACCGAACCGGACATGCCTGCTCGAATGCGAAAAGGACCTGCCACCGGAGACGGTGGCGCGCATACACGCCGCGGCAGACGCGGTAGTGGCGGCCAAAGAGTGCGGGAAAAAGGTCGTCGTTGTCACCGGGAGCGGTCCCAACGTGCACGAGGGCGTCACGACGCTGATTGCCGAGCTGATGCGCGTGGGCATCGTCGATGGCGTATCTACGAGTTCAGCAGTGGTGGCTCACGAGTTGGGCGGGGTCTTGGACCGCGTAAAGCGTGTGGATGGTGCTCGACTCGGAATGGACCGCTCCGCCCTGCCGCACGGCGGCCATTTTGAACAGACCCTGGTGGGGCAAGCGACCCTGGACCGGGTCCGGGAGCGCATTCCTTTTGATGCGGGGCTTTGGGAACGCCTCGAGGCCGCTCCAGGAACCACAATCATCAAGGCGGCCGGCAATCTCGGATATCCCATGGGGTTGTACATCGAGAAGATGGCCCGTGAGATTCAAGCATTGGCTCAGACACACGGGAAATCCTTTGAAGAGATGGCCGGTTTGGGGGCAGACCCCCGCACCATGATTGGAGTCGGGGCCGCTCTGGGACTCCCTGTTGTCGTTACGATTCCGCAACTTGTCGGTGGCGGGGCCGTCGGGCTGGCCATTGGCGATAGCCTGAGCATCACGCAGCGTGCGGTGCGCCTGGCGGAATTGCTCGAGTCCGCGGAGGTGATTATCGAGTCAGCGGTAGCCTTGACACAGGAAGTACACGACGGCCCCTTCGAAACCTATACGGGGCACGGGCTGTGGGCGGACCGGGAGGGGTGCCATACCTTTTCGCTCGAGGGCAAGAGGCTAGTTCGCATTGACCTGGACCCGGCCCTCGAAAAGGTCTGGCAGGCACAACGCGGCAGCGCGGCGGTACAAGGGGCCATCGACAAAGGTCTGCCCAAAACAAAGCTCTTTGACACTCCGTTTCGCATGGAAATGTCCGGGTTTGCGCGTCTTGAAGGCAGTCTCCCCATTACGGCGGATATCGGAGTTGCCTGGCCTCTTCTGGCCTCCCGCGTGGCAGAATCCCTTGACATCACGCTCGAGTTCTTGTCCTATCCGCAGCACACGCAGCCCGGTATCGAGATGCGCGAATGGATCGTCGAGCACGTCAAGGCGTTTGATGACGCGAAAATGTTCTCCAGAATGGTCTCGGCCATGCCGTGAGCCAACCCGTGCCGCTCGAGGACTTCTTGATTCCGCCGTGCATACCGCCGGTTCGGGTATTATCTGTTCAGTAAATGGCCGCTACTTGACTTGTGGCGTCCCGGGAATTACTGTGCTCACGGCTTAGGTGGGTTGATGCCGTTTGGCGGTGACCACTCGGGGATGTCGTGCAACGTATGGCGCGAAAGCAGGTTATCCATTCTGGTTCCCCTTTGATACAATTTGCAGGCAATGTGAAAGCAGGTCAATGAGCATTGACGGTACAGAACCGCCTGTCGAAGAGGTGAAGGAACCCGAAGCCTCGCACCGCATCGAGTGTGGGTGTGGGAACATCCTTCGCGTTCGCGAGCGGGACCTGGGGCGTACGCTTCAGTGCCCGGCATGCGAAGGCCTTGTATACATTGCTCACGAACTCGCGGCACCTATCGCCTTGCCTGCATCTTCACGCCATTATGACGATAGCGAGGTGCCGGCCGATCTGAAACCCGGCGATCGATTCATGGCAACCTACGAAGTGCGGGAACTCATCGGACGGGGCGGTATGGCCTTCGTACACCGGGTGCACCATAAGGGGTGGGGTATCGACCTGGCACTAAAGACGCCGCGCCCGGACTTGGTGCGGCGGAACGACTGGCAGCGCGATTTCGAGCGGGAGTGTGAGACGTGGATCGGTCTATCGCCTCACCCCAACGTGGTGCGCTGCCACTATATCCGGCGCCTGGGCGGCATCCCGCGTCTCTTTCTCGAATTTGTCAACGGGGGCTCCGTGGTGCATTGGACGCGCAAGAACCTGCTGTACCGGGGCGCCCCGGGAGACGTCCTCAAACGGGTGCTGGACATCGCCATGCAAGTGGCCTGGGGGCTGAATCACGCTCACGAACAGGGCCTGGTCCATCAGGATGTCAAACTCGGCAATATCCTGATGACTCAGGATGGCCGGGTAAAGGTGACGGACTTTGGGCTCATGCGGGCTTTGGGGGGGAGCAACGCCGGGCCAAGCTTCTATCCGACTTCCGGAACCCCGCCCTACAGCGCCCCCGAACAAGGTCCCGATACCCCGCCAAGCCATCTGGCGGATATTTGGGGATGGGGCGCCAGCGTTCTGGAGATGTTTGTGGGGGCCCCCAGGTGGGAAGACTCGAAAGCCCTTCTGAAAACGTTTGAGGATTACTGCGCCAATCGTGTCGAACGGCCGCGCGTGGCACAGTTTCCTGAATCCCTGGCCGAGCTTCTCCGCGAGTGTTTCCAGGAAAAGCCGGAAAACCGGCCAGGAAGCATGCACAAAGTTATCGAGTCCCTGCGAGAAGTGTATCAGTGGACAACGGGGGTTCCGTACGATCGCGAGCCTCCCAAGGCAGTATTGGCGTCTGCGGGAGTGCTGAACAACCGGGCGATCTCTCTTTTCGAGCTTGGGAAGGCCCAAGAGGCCGAAATCCTTTGGCAACAGGCAATCGCCCTGGCCCCCGAGCAACTCGAGGTGCGGTTCAATAACCTGCTGTATGAATGGCGGACCGGCCGGTGCACAGATATTACGGTGATTCGCGCTCTCATGAAGCTGCTGGAAAAAGAGAACAAAAGCGCGGAGGCGCGTTACCTGCTGGCTCGAGTTATGCTCGAGTGGGGAGACTGCCGGGTTGCCGAGGATATCCTTCACCGCATCGAAGTCTCATCGAGCAACATGCGCGAAATCGATATTACCCTCGCGGCCGCACGAGAGTCCGCCGAAGATACGCGCGGATTGATCCGGGAATTAGGCAAGAAAAGACGCGGCGTAAAGGCCGTCTGCCTCATGCCGGAGGGCAGGCTTGGATTTGTCGGCCGCCAGAGCGGATTCGTGGAATGCTGGGACCCCTTTGCCGGCGAACGGCTAAAGAAGTTTGAGGCCCATCCCGGCGGCGTTCTCGCGTTGGCCTGTTCTGAAGACGGCACCTTGCTGGTCTCGGGGGGCGTTGACGGGCAGATTCGGTTGTGGAGTCTTCCGGAATGCGAGCTGCTGGTGCCGTTCGCGGGCCACAGCGCGCCGGTTCGCGGGGTCGCTCTCAACAGGGACGCCTCCCTGCTCGTCTCCGGCAGTCAAGACCAGACCGTGCGTGTATGGAAGATAGAAACGGGCGCATGCATGAACATCCTCGAGGGCCATACGGCGGGCGTGAATGCCGTCGCTGTTGACGCGGCCGGAATGTATGCCTTGTCCGGAAGCCGCGACGCGACTGCCAGGGTGTGGCGCCTTCAGGAGGCCGTGTGCGTGCGCACCCTAACGGGGCACACCCACCGGATTCATGCCGTGTGCCTGAGCGAAGACGCCCGAATGGCAGCAACCGCGAGCAGGGATCGCCGGGTGATGCTGTGGGACACGGATTCAGGTGAGGTGCTGAGAACCCTGGAGGGGCACGTCACAGAGGCCTATTCCGCATGCATTACGCCCGACAAGACGCGCGTTTTCACCGGTAGCAGGCAGGGTACCCTGAAACTCTGGAATGCCGATACGGGCCAATGCCTGCATACCTTTAACGGTGGCGCGCCCGCCCACCTGGATCCCACGGGCACCTATGCCCTTTCGTCAAGCCGCGAGGGGCTCCTCAAGTTCTGGAGGGTGTCGTGCGATCAGCGCTTCCTGCCCGCAACCTTTGCTCCCAGCCGCGACACCTAGTCTCGGCGCGGAGTTCGGGCCTTCCTTGCTACGCGTCCCCGTTTCCAAGGGCCTCAAGGGTGTTCCGGGCCTCGATGGTTTGTGCGTGGTACCGCCCCAACCGATCTTCGTAAATCGAAAGCGACCGCATCAGGTTGCCGACGGCTCGCGAACAGTCCCCCATATCCCGGTAGACAAGGCCCATGCCCAGCAGATCGCGGGCCACGTCCGGGTGGCGGCCTCCATTCGCCTTTGTATCGGCGCTCATCGCTCGCATAAAAGCATCGAGCGCCGGCTCGTATTCACCCCGGGCGCGCTTGACGGCTCCGATTCTATAGTGCAGTGTTCCGACGCTTACATGGCCTGTGGCAGCGCTCTGCTCCAGCTCGAGGGCGCGTGTGAAACAGGCTTCTGAATCGGCCAGTTGGGATGTTTTCTCGAGCACGTCGCCTAAGTCGGTCAGGCTGGCTACCAGTTCGGGGTTTTGGGCCCCTCCAGCCTCCTCGTGAATACGACACACATGCCTGTAGCACGTGACTGCACCCGGCAGGTCGCCCTGGGCGTGCAGTATGCGCGCGAGTTGATTGAAGATCCGGACTTGCAGGCCGCTGCTGCCCGGAATAGGGCGACAGGTCTGCAACGCTTCCTCGAGGCACGTGCGTGCTTCGGGGAACTGCTTTTCCAACCGGTGGGCGTTACCCAACTCATAAATGCTCTCGGCAAGACTCGCGCTCGAGGGGCCGTAGAGCTTGCGCTGGAGGGCCACGGTTGTTTTGAGGTGTTCAATGGCGGCGTGCGTGTCCCCGGTGCGCAACAGCAACCGGCCCAAATTACGGGAGTACAGCGCAACGACCTCTTCGTCGACGGGGTCGCACAGCGTGGCGCATCGGAGTGCCTCCTGGAAGCATCGTCTGGCGTCGTCGAGATTGTCGTGCTTCCGCATAATGCGGCCCAGGCTGTAGAGGCACTCGTGAACATAAGGGTGCGCCTGACCGAGAGAATCCGCGTAAATGCGCAGGGCGCGGCGGTAGCTGCGTTCCATCTCGCCCTCGTCCTTGGAGTCCTCAGCCACCGCCACCAGGTTGCGCATAGCCATGGCAAGCATTTGATCGGCGGGGCCATACGCATCTTTGATAATCCGGATCGCGCGTCTAAACGCGTCGCGGGCCTCTTCGAGCCGTCCCGTCTCCCGGTAGACCACCCCCAGGTTGTTGATACGCACCGCGACTTTCGGGTGGTCTGCTCCGTCCACCAGTTCCCCGCATGCGACGGCATGAAGGTAGTACTTGATCGCCTCCTCGTGCTGGTCGCACGCCCGAAGATACAGGCCCAACTGGTTGAGCAGCCTGCCGGTCTCCTCGAGGGAACAGCCCAGGTTTTCGGCCCATGATGCCACCACCGACGCGTGTCCGATAAGGCGGGAGCACTGCAGATCAAAATGACTGTGCTCTTCCTTAAACGGAAACAGATTCGATACAAACCGCACCGCAGCCTCACACCATACACTCCTCTTCTCTCTCGGGAGCTGAGAAACGAAACGTTCCTGGACGAGCGGCGGGATGGCGAAGGCGGAGCTGCCAATACGCGCGACCCCCGCTTTGCTCAGGGTGCTCAGGAGCCTCGGAAACGCGGTCCTGTCCGAGAGACCCTGGCTCAGCGATTCGGGCAGATGCGTAATCCCGTCGAAGAAGGCGCTCATATGCAATGGTTGGGACCCCATGAAAGCAGCCAGCGCAAACAGGCTCGAGGCAAGGGGCTCCGATTCGTGTACGACGGTCAAAACGGTCCGCACCAGATAATCGAGGCATTGGCTTATCTTCGTCTTCTCATCCCGGGCATGTTCTTCCGAAAACCGAGCGAGGGCTTCACGCAACGACTCTCCCTGTGACGGCGCCGCCGCCACGCAGCCCGCGTAGAGGTGAAGCAGAAGGGGAATACCGCCCAAGTGGAAGGCACATTCCTCGTCTGCTGCGGTCAGGGTGCGGCCCAGTCGTGCTGCCAGGAATTCACGAGACTCAGGAGGATGGAAATCGGTGATCTCAAACGCCGTGAGGGGAATGTCCGCAACGCCCGGGCCTGTCGTTGCGAGAACGCAGTTCACCGCATTGTCGCGGAAGAGCGCATTCAATGGCTCCCATTCGGTGATATTGTCGAGAATGACGAGCGTGCGCGAGTTGCCGTTGATCTGTCTCAAGACCGCCGTCAGCATCCGCTCCTGCTCGAGGGATTTCGCTTCAGGAAGATTGAGGGGAAAGGCAATCTCGGCAAACGCCCCGGGTATCGCGGCCGGGCAGGTGCAGGGGATCCACCAGATGCTGTCGAAATCGCCGCGGCAGAGATGGGCAAGTTCCGCCGCGAATTCCACCTGGCACTGGGTTCGGACACGTGACGGCGCGGTCGTAAGCGCAACACGGCGGTGCCTGAGGAGACGGTCGCGGGCTTCTTCCAACTGGGCACGGCGTACGAGGAAGGGTGGATTCGAGGCGAAAGGCACGTTCGTGAGAACCGTGCTCCTCCCGCGGGCAGCATCGTTCTGGGAAAGATGACTGGGTTCGCCCCCTGTACCGGCTTTGCTTTCCCCCAACGTACGCAGCACCTCCACGCAACGGGTCAGGCGTGTTTCCCCGACTCACACCCACGCGTGTGCTATTCATGGGTGTCCTGTGTCCGACCCACACACAAGGATTGTGTAGGATCGGCACGCGATTTGCAACTTATGACCGCAAGAGAGCTCGAGGCGGGCGAATTCAGTCATTCGCCTGCAAGGCATTCACAGACTGCGCATTTCCTGCAGGGTTCAGGCCCCGCGTGACTGCCGGACTCAGGTAAGGAACGCATTCAAGGGTCAGACATCGTCAGGGAATGCGCAGGCGGCCAACAAGATCGGAGGCGTGCTATGGCACAAGAATCGCAGAATCGGAAGCCTTTTCACGTTAAAGGAATGACAACCTTCATCGTCTCGCTGAGTTTCATCCTGCTCACCCTGAGCGGGATTGTCCTCTATGCCTCGCCGCGGGGCCGGGTAGCCAACTGGACCGGATGGAGCGTGCTGGGTTTGGAGAAAGAGGAATGGTCCGTGGTGCATATGGCAATGGCTCTGCTCTTTGTCATTGCGGGACTCGTGCACCTCTACTACAACTGGACGGTCTTCTGGAGCTACTTCAAGATGCGCTTCGAGAAAGGCTTCAACCTGAAACGGGAATTCGTGGCTGCATGGCTGGTTTTCGCGGTCTTTCTCGGCGGGACTATGTGGGACGTGCCGCCCTTTGCCTACCTTTCCGCCTGGAATGATCAACTCAAGGACCATTGGGAAGAAGTCAGTACGGAGCCTCCAGTGGCCCATGCGGAGGAATGGACCGTGGTGGACGCGGCTGACGCGCTGGGCATGTCCGCCGATGCGGTTATCGCGCGCTTCCGAGCCAAAGGCTATGTGGCAAGTGGGCCCGAGCAGACCCTGCAGTCCATCGCCTCGGAGAACGGCGTGTCCCCCAATGCCCTGTTCGCGTTACTGCAAACCGCTGCGGGCAGGGGAGGAGAAGCTACCGGGACCGGCTCAGGGTTGGGCAGAAAAACCCTTGCCGAGTTTTGCAGTGAACGAGGCATTGACCTGGAGGACGCGCTGGAAACTCTTGAGGAAGCAGGGATCCCGGCTGGAGCCGAGCAGAGATTCAGGACGATTGCCGATGCCGCCGGCCTTACGCCTGGGGAACTGGCCACCATTATTGAGCGTTGAAACGGCACGTATAATCGTTGTATCCGGCCCTGCACCCGGAATCTCTTGCGCGCGCGCACAGCACAATCGGCAGGACCCTGACTCCCGTTTCGAGTTCTTGCCGTTAGTCTTCTGGTGTTGTGACTTTGCGTTCAAACGGGTAGACCGGAGCGGATCAATTATTCTGCGATTATCGAACGCAAAACAGGTAATGGTAAAGGGTTGCACTCTTCGAAGCGTGGATGCGCGGTTCTGTTTGACAATAATGACTTTGCGTCGTAAAATGCAGGCATGAAACTACTAACTCCCAAGAAACGCGAAATCCAGCAGCGGGGAATCGCCCTCCTGGATGCTGCACGGACCATTCTTCTCGAGCGCGGGTACCACGGATTAACGATGGCGCGCATCGCCCAGGCGGTTGACTGCGCGAAGGCGACGGTCTATCAGCATTTCCCCTGCAAGGAGGAGATCATTATTGCCCTGGCTCATCGAAGCATTCGGCTTCAGGGAGAGATGGTCGAGCGCGCGGCGCGATTCCCAGGCCGCACGCGCGAGAGGATGCTTGCCGTAGGCGAGGCGACGCAGTTGTTCGCCCGTCTTTACCCGGATGACGCACGCATTTTCCAATTAATGAACGCCGAAGCCATTACCCAGAAGGCATCTCAGGAGTCTCTCTGGCGCATGCGAAAGGCCGCCCACCACACCGTGAGTATTTTGAACGGAATTGTGCGGGATGCCATAGCGCAGGGAGACGTGGCTTTTGACGATGGGCGTTCCATCGAGGAGTTCACGTACCAGGTTTGGCTTCTTGGCGAAAGCAGCAAAGGCGCGATGTGGAATTGGCTGCCCCCACGGGAACTGGGTATCGAAAACCCCTTTGAAGCCATGGTGCACAACGGCCAGATTCTCGGCGATGCCTACGGATGGCGTCCTCTCTCAACCGAATGGGACTACCGGGCGACACTGGAGCGGATCCGACGGGAGGTCTTTCCCGCTGAATCGAAAAAGGTCTATGGACTGGGCGCATAATTCGGGGGAAAGGAGGAGTACGATACGCCTGCTGGGATTGCTTTAGTCTCGAAGTCATTGTTGCTGTTAAGCTAAACATGCAGATCAAGGAGTTGGAAGTTATGAAGAAACGTGGATTCACATTGATCGAGCTGCTGGTGGTTATCGCTATCATCGGTATTCTGGCAGCGATTCTACTGCCGGCACTTGCCCGTGCCCGCGAAGCAGCCCGCCGCGCGAGCTGCGCCAACAACCTCAAACAGTTGGGCCTGGTGTTCAAGATGTACGCCAACGAAAGCAAGGGCGAGAAATGGCCCAGCCTCTTGAAAGCGCACCCCTACGGCAATCACTGCGCCGAAGCAAACACGCACAACCAGTTTTTCAATGGACCGTCGGTATACCCTGAGTACCTGAATGACGCCAACATCATCCTTTGTCCGTCCGACGCGGACGGCGAGGAGCAGGCGGAGAATCAGCAACCACCGGCAGAGCCGGTGGTATGAGGAAGGCCCCTAAAAGGGGCC
>CAZFOG010000249.1:0-9963 GCA_964520685.1 uncultured Nitrospiraceae bacterium
CCCGAACAGTACCCTTTCCGGCGGCGCCCGCATTGCGGAGGTCTCCTGAAGTTATCCGGCGATTTCAGAAAACCGCGGTCACTTGCGAAGGTTGAGCCGAAAAAGGTAGGCTAATCCTTCAGAAAACCCTTCACGGAGTTGTGCCGATGAGCGAGTATGTCTTGGAAATGCAGCACATCGTCAAGCGCTTTCCGGGCGTGTTGGCGGTGGACCATGGCCAGTTGAACCTGCGCCCCGGCGAAGTGCATTGCCTTGTGGGCGAAAACGGCGCGGGGAAATCGACCCTGATGAAGATTCTCGCGGGGGCGATCCCCATGGACTCCGGCGAGATACGCCTCTCGGGCGAACCGGTGACCATCACATCGCCGCACCAAGCCCAGCAGCTCGGTATCAGCATGATCTACCAGGAGTTCAATCTCAGTCCATTCCTCAGCGTGGCCGAGAACATCTTCCTCGGGCGTGAACCGCGGCTGGGCAAATCGCCGTTCATCAACTGGTCGAAGATGTATGCCGACGCGCGCGAGCTCCTCGGGCGGGTGCGCACCAATCTCGATGTGCGGAAACCCGTCAACGAATGCAGCGTCGCCCAGCAGCAGATGGTCGAGATCGCCAAGGCGCTGTCGTTCAGCTCGAAGGTCATCGTCATGGACGAGCCGTCCGCTACCCTGACCGACCACGAACTCAAGGCCCTGTTCGACTTGATACGCGGCCTGAAAGAAGACGGCATCGGCATGATCTACATCTCGCACCGCCTCGAGGAGATCTTCGAGATCGGCGATCGGGTCACCGTGATGCGTGACGGCCAGTACATCGACACCAACGACGTTACGGATGTGCGCCGCGAAGACATCATCCACATGATGGTCGGGCGGGAGCTCAAAGACGAGTTTCCCAAAGAACATTTCGACCGGGGCGACGAAGTGCTGCGGGTTGAAGGACTCGCCATCGAGGGTCTGTTCCGGGACGTCAGTTTCAGCCTCCACAAGGGGGAAATCATGGGATTGACGGGCCTTGTGGGCGCTGGCCGGACCGAGGTTGCGCGTGCCATTTTCGGCGCCGACAAGCTCCAGGCCGGCCAGATCTTCCTCGAGGGCGTTCCCATTACCGTGACGTCGCCCCAGGACGCCATTCGCCAGGGTATTGGATTGCTCACCGAGGACCGCAAGAACCAGGGATTGGTGCTGGGCATGACGGTTCGCGAGAACACAACGCTGGCCAACCTGAAGGAGCTGGTGAAATTCCTGTTTGTCGATCACGGCCGCGAGCGGCAGGTGACGCTACAATACGTCGACGACCTGCGGATCAAAACGCCCACCATCGAACAGACGGTGCAGAATCTGAGCGGCGGCAACCAGCAGAAGGTGGTTTTGGCCAAGTGGCTGTTTACGGGTTGCAAGGTATT
This sequence comes from uncultured Nitrospiraceae bacterium, assembly GCA_964520685.1. Classification (GTDB taxonomy): domain Bacteria; phylum Hydrogenedentota; class Hydrogenedentia; order Hydrogenedentales; family SLHB01; genus UBA2224. Next base: position 1,403 of record CAZFOG010000249.1, read on the forward strand.
GATTTTCGATGAGCCCACCCGGGGCATTGACGTTGGCGCCAAGGTCGAGATCTACAAGCTCATGAACGAGCTGGTCCGCAAGGGCGTGTGTATCCTGATGATTTCGAGCGAACTGCCCGAAGTGCTGGGCATGTGCGACCGTATACTGGTCATGCACGAGGGCCGTCTGGCCGGGGAATTGCCGCGCGTCGAGGCCGATCAGGAACGCATCATGCGCCTGGCCACGGGAGAAACGCTGGCCACGGTTTAGCCTTGCCAACATGCCCCTCGAGTGCGGGGCATGGGTTCACCGGCCTCCCTGTGTCCGCGCCTCGCGGGCGTTTACCCCAGCATGATCAGCGACGGATCGTAGCCGTCCGGCTGCTCGTATCCGAGCAGATTCAGCAACGTCGCCGCGACATTGCTCAAACCCGGGTCCTTGACGCCGCTCATCGCGATCGCATTGGCTCCCGAGAAATCCTTGATGATGAACGGTACGGGATTCAGCGTGTGCGCCACCATGGCGTCACGCTTGCCTTTCTTCTCGGTCCACATGCAGTCGGCGTTGCCGTGGTCGGCGGTGGCGATGAGGACGCCCTTGGCCTCGCGCACCGCGGGAAGGATGCGGCGCAGGCCCAAATCGACCGCCTCCACGGCAATGCGCACCGCAATGGGCACGCCCGTGTGGCCGACCATGTCGCCGTTGGCGTAATTGAGCCGGATAAACTTCCTGTCGCCCTTCCGGATCTGCGCAACGACCGCGTCGGTGATCTCGGCGGCCTTCATCCAGGGCCGCAGATCGAACTGCACTTTGTCCGAAGGAATCTCTTCGTACTTCTCGAGCGTCGCGTCGATGTATCCCGAGTTGTTGCCGTTCCAGAAATAGGTCACGTGACCGAATTTCTGGGTTTCCGCGATGGCATACGAAGTCACGCCCGCCGCGCACAGGTACTGACCGATGGTGCGGTCGATCGCGGGCGGCTCCACGAGAAAGTTCGCCGGAATATGAGCGTCGCCGTCGTATTCCATTATCCCGGCATAGAACACGTCGGGCACCCGCTTGCGCTCGAAGGGGGTGAAATCCGCCTGCTCGAACGCCATCGAGATTTCGATGGCCCGATCGCCCCGGAAGTTGAAAAACACCACCGCGTCGCCGTCTTCGATAGTGCCGACCGGCTTGCCGTCTTCAGCAACGACAAAGCTGTCCAGATACTGGTCCGTGATATTGGGATCTTCGGCGTAATACGTTTTAACCGCCTCGCTGGCGGACGCAAACTGCCGCCCTTCGCCCAGCACGTGAGCTTTCCAGCCGCGTTCGACGACCGTCCAGTCCGCGAAATACCGGTCCATGGTGGTAATCATGCGGCCGCCGCCCGACCCGATGCGGTAATCCTTCCCGCCGCCGCTGAGCGCCGCCAGTTTCGCCTCGAGGGGCTCGACATACTCCAGGGCGCTCTTTTCACCCACGTCGCGCCCGTCCATCAGTGGATGGACGCGCACGCGCTGGATTCCGTCCCCGGCGCAGCGCTCCAGCAGCGCATACAACTGCTCGATGTGGCTATGGACATTGCCGTCGGAGAGAAGCCCGATGAAATGAACCGTGCCGCCGCTCGCGGCGCGCTCGTTGATAGCCTTCCAGGCGGCCCCTTCAAAAATCGTGCCCGACTGAATGGCTTCGTTCACCAGGCGCGCGCCCTGGGCAAACACCCGCCCTGCCCCCAGCGCGTTGTGACCGACCTCCGAGTTGCCCATATCGTCATCGGTGGGCAGGCCGACCGCTGTTCCGTGCGCTTTCAACTGCGTGTAGAGGGGCTCTTTCAGCAACTCGTCCAGCACGGGGGTATAGGCCAGATACACGCCGTCGGATTCGTCGCGCTTGCCAATGCCGACGCCGTCCATAATGAGCAGGACCACCGGTCCCGGGAAGTCATTGTATTTTGCGAGTTTTTTCAGGCTCAGTTTACTCATCACGTTTCCTTGTCTCGAGGGTTGCACCAGGAATGCGCAAGTGTAGCGGGTACGGTGAGATCGATCAAATCGCTGAATGCCGGGCGACTATAAGGCACCCGCGCCGGGGGGGCTTTCGCTCTATTCGTTCCTGAAAGCGCTGAGCGCCTCGATCAAAGCCGCCAGCATCTCGGCGCGGTATTCGCCGGGTGCATCAATGTGATACACCATCATGGGATGTCCTTCGCCAGGTGAACCTACGGTGGTGCGTCCCGAGGGCTCGACGAAAACTCCTGCTTTGCGAAACGAAAACGTCCTGGATTCCCGACCTGCCGCATGGAGGAACGCGCCCGTACACCACATGCGGCGTTCCTGCTCCCAGATACCTGTGCGCACGTCATCGGGGATCGCTTCGCCCAGGGCTTTGACGGGTTCGCGCTCGGCGGGGTCGGCCTTGGTCAGGGCATACGCGAAAAACGCCTGAATTTCGGGGCAGGCGCTTTCGAGGACCTCCCGGTGGGTAAATTGCCAAAGCGATTCGTAGCCATCCACCCCGAAGCACGGCACCAGGTATACCGGAAGCCCGCTGTGCAACACGCGAACGTAGGCATGGGGGTCGATCTTGACGTTGTATTCCTCCTCGCCGCCCGAATGCCCCGCGTTGACGTATATCCGGGCGATCTTGGCGCGGCACAGCGGCTCGTTGCGGTTGAGGGCCGCCGCCACGTCGCGCAGACTGCCCGTCGTGAAGACCGTGATGGGGTGGGGACTCTCCTCGAGCGTTTGCAGTATCAGCTCGATTCCGCGTTGGGCTTCTTCCGGTTGCTCCCGGCCGGTATCTTCCGGCGACGTCAGGCGTTCGATGAGCCCTGCCGCGTAGGGAACTTCCCTGCCGGTCAGGTGCATCATCTGCTCGAGCGCCACCATCCCCGGACGGCCCTTCCCGATTGGTCCGAGATCGAAGACCACCCCGCGGATATCGAATTCAGGCATTCCGAAAAGCGTCGCAATATCGAAATGATCGTCGGGGTCCGCGTGGGGGTGGAGCAGATCGGTCGTGTACAGGATCGGCACCGCCGCGGCCGCCGTACCGGCGGCAACAAGGGCCGCGGCTGACAGAAGCAACACATACCGCATCGCGACACCTCCTCAAAACAATCATGCCGCAAACCGGTGATGTATCTCACCCTGCCAGACGGCGCATGAGCCACTCGAGTGGCCCCTGCGCGAACCGTTTGCGCCAAAAAAACGAGAACACAATGGCCACGGCATAAAAGACGACCGCCAGGCCCATTGCGAATGAAAGACTCGGGGTTCGGATGAGCCGGTGCGCCGTTTGAACCGAAAAATCGTCGAAAATTCCCGCTTCTTCGCCCGCGGCCATTTGCATGAACGACCGGAATAGCACCAGCCCTCCCAGCACTGGAATAACGTGTCCGAGGTAGTTGGTTAGAGCGAGCTGCCCTGTGTTTGCCAATGCCTGCATCGCAAGCGTCCCACGCAGCCAGTCCGCTACGATCAAGCCCACCATGATAACCGACACCGCGGTTCCCACGGCTGCCATCATGAAGAACGGCGAAGCCGGACGCTGCGACATCCTGAAAATCCAGGCCCAATCACTGTCCGGCGTATGCGTTGTCAGCCAGCGAGACCCGAATTCGCCCGTAAGCGCAAACCCAAGCGCAACGGAAAAAACGATGACCTGGGTTCGGCGTGCCGCAAGGTCGCGGCGGCCCAGCCACATGCCCACCAGGACGAAGGCAAACCAGGGAAACATGGGATGGTGGCCGTTGAAAAACACATTGCGAAAGAAGCCCCACAACGTCCAGAAGTCGTAGCAATAGAAACCTGCATTTCCTTCCTGCGGATTGCTGGAAAGAAGAAAGAACGCGAGATTACCGAGCCACGCCGCCGCCGCGCCCAGCCACAACGTCCAGCCAGGCGCGGTGACGAACAATGCACTGAACGTCAAATAGAACGCGTAGAAATGGAGGATGTCTCCCGGCCAGAGAACAAAGAACGCGCTGCCCAGCACCAGCAGGAAAAGGCCCCGTTTTGCGAGCCGCAGCCGCGCCGCGCGGACATGCAGCGGGTCATCCGAGCGGCGCGCCCGCGCACTCAACAGGCTCACACCAATGCCCGCGAGTACCACGAACGTTACGGACGCGCGCGTTGAACATCGCCCTACCATCCAATACATCCAATCCGGCTCGCGGCCCGCCTGCATGGCGTTCCTGTAATTGACGATTACCATGCCCCAGATAGCAAACGCCCGCGCCACATCCAGACCAAGGATGCGGCCCGGCGATGCCTTGGGCACTCCTCCCGTTTCGCCCTCCCGCGAGGCTCCAGCAGTCATTCGAAAATCTCCCGGATGTCCGTCGAACCCGGTGCAAACAGCGGATGGGCTCGTTAACGATTCATAACGATTCCGCCGCCCCGCGCCATGGTAGTCAACCTCACGCGGCGAAACAAGATGTGCCGTCTCGTATACCCCAACTCTCGCAGGAAGTACGGGGCGTGTGATACGATTCCGGAGTTGCAACAGGACACAGCGAGGTAGCAGCCGTGGCATTACCGTTGGTTAAAGGGAAATCGGCGTTCATCGGCTACTGGGAAGAACGAAAACCGGTAACCATCCTCGAAGTATTTCAGGATACGGTTGCGGTAAGCGCCCCAGAGGGTGCCCTGCCAGCCAAGGGTGTCGGCGTGACCCTCGAAGTTCCCACCCTCGACGGGACGTTCTGCTACCACACCCATGTTGCCACGGCCCCGTGCGCAGGCGACGAAATGTTGCTGCTGCGGCGGTGCGCGAGCGTCAAACGGTTCGATCGGCGGCGCACGTGGCGCGTCCCGCTGCATACGCGCACGAAGATTTCCCGGCAAGACGAAACCCGCTCGTTTTCAGCGTTTGTCGTCGATGTCAGTGCGGAGGGCGCCCTGCTTCACACAAGCGCGCATTTTGAACTCGGTGAAGTAGTCACGTTTCGGCTCCATATGCCCGACGAAATGCCGCACCAGGTCTCGGCGAAAATCATCCGCATAAAGGAAACCTCCCGCGACCAGCAAATCGCCTATTCCCTCGGCGTAATCTATCAGGATATCTCGGGGCCTGCGCGCAAAGCCCTGACCTTCTTCATCTGGAAGCGGCTCCTGGAACTCTTTCCCCGCGAGGTCCGCACCCTGTTTCGGCGCCATAAGCCAAGCGAGATCGATCGCCGGCTCGGGTTGTTGGGTACCCCCGATGATCCTCCTTCTCCTGATGAGGACCAGTCAGCCATCGAGACTGAGGCGCCGAAGGAGTCCCTATGACCTCGACGGATGGCATTTTCAGCACCGGTATTCCCGAGCTGGACCGCGTGCTCTGTGGCATCCGCCCCGGCGACAATATCGTGTGGGAAGTCGAGTCCATCGCCGATTACGCGCGCCTGGTCAAACCCTTTGTCGAGACCGCGCTCGAGCAGGGCCGCCGCATCTTGTATTTCCGGTTTGCCCGCCACGCCCCCCTACTCCCGCCGTACAAGGGTGTCGAGGTCATCCAGCTTGATCCGCAGGCCGGGTTCGAGACCTTTCTGGACGGCATCCACCGGGCGGTCGAGGAGGCGGGCAGGGGCGCCTATCACGTCTTCGATAGCCTCTCGGACCTCGCAGCCGACTGGTACTGCGACCAGATGGTGGGCAATTTCTTTTTGCTTACGTGCCCCTATCTTTACGAACTAAACACCGTGGCCTATTTCGCCCTGCTTCGGAGATACCATTCCTCGTTTGCGATCACCCCTATCACGCAAACCACGCAGCTCCTCCTCGAGGTATATCGCAAAGATGACAAGCTCTATGTGCATCCGCTGAAGGTCGACGGCCGCACCTCGCCAACCATGTATATGCTGCACGAACTCGATGGAGAAACCGTCCGGGCTGTCTCCGAAAGCCACACCATTTCCGAGATCCTCACCTCGAGCCCGCGGTCCGCCCTCGGCCTGTCGCAATACCATCTGGGCGTGTGGACGCGCACTTTCGTGCAGGCCGAGGCGCTCCTCGAACAGGTCCGCGCGGGCACGGCGTCCGCCGAGGCCGTCAAGGCCATGTTCGAACGGCTCCTGCGCATGGCCATTTCGCGCGACGAGCGAGTGCTTAAACTCGCCGCCAAATACTTCGATCTCGAGGATATGGTCGCCATCGGCAAGCGTCTTCTGGGGACGGGCCTCATCGGCGGGAAATCCGTCGGTATGCTGCTCGCCCGGGCCATTCTCGAGCGGGCGGATCCCCGCTGGAAAAACCGCCTCGAGGTCCACGATTCCTTTTATATCCCCTCCGACGTGTTTTACACGTTTCTGGTGCGGAACGGCTGCTGGAAGATCCGCAAGCGGCAGCTCAAATCCAAAGACTACCTTGAGGGCGCCGAGGAGGCGCGCCAGCTTATCCTCAAAGGCACCTTCCCCGAATATGTCGAAAAGCGATTCGAGGACATGCTGGACTATTTCGGTCAGTCCCCGATTATTGTGCGGTCCAGCAGCCTTCTCGAAGACAATTTCGGCAATTCCTTTGCGGGCAAGTACGAAAGCGTGTTCTGCGCAAATCAGGGTTCCCGCAAGGAGCGGCTCGAGCAGTTCCTGGCGTCGGTCAAGACCGTCTATGCGAGCACCATGAGCAAACCTGCCCTGACCTACCGCGCCCGGTTCGGCCTCCTTAATCGCGACGAACAGATGGCCCTGCTCGTGCAGCGGGTCTCCGGAGCACAGCACGGGCCGTTCCACTTCCCCCAAATCGCGGGCGTGGGCTACTCGTTCAACCCGTTCGTGTGGGAACCGAGCATCGATCCCAAGGCCGGCATGCTGCGCCTCGTATTCGGCCTGGGTACCCGTGCCGTGGACCGGTCGGACGACGACTACACGCGCCTGGTGGCCCTCAATGCGCCCGGCAAACGCCCCGAAGCCGAATCGGAGGACATCGGCCGCCATTCCCAGCACAATGTCGACGCCATCGACCTGGAGAACAATGCGCTCACCACAACCGATTTCAACGAGGTATGCGAAGAAGCGCGCGGTGTGCCGGTCCATCTCTTCGCGTCACGCGACCTGCGCGTCGAGCGGCTCGCACGTGAGCGGGGCTTGCGCGCCGTCGCCCCCAATGTACTAACCTTTGACGGCCTTCTGAAAAAGACATCGTTTGTCGAGGACATGCGCGCCATGTTAGCCACCCTCGAGGGGGCCTACGAAACCCCCGTCGATATCGAGTTCACCGCGAATTTCCTCTCGGACGACACCTACAAGCTCAACCTCGTGCAATGCCGCCCCCTGCAGATAAAGGGCGATTCGAGGGTCGTGGCTCCCGCCGCCAAGATCGACCCGGCCGATTTGTTGCTCGAGGTGCACGGACCCGTCATCGGGCACAGCAGGCTCGACGCTATCGACCGGTTCATCTACGTGGTGCCGTCCGTATACGGCCACATGCCCGTCAAGGAACGGTATGCGGTAGCGCGCCTGATCGGGCGTCTGAATCACCTGAGCGAACAGAGCGACAATCCGCCCATCACCATGCTGCTGGGGCCGGGGCGCTGGGGCACCACCACGCCCTCGCTGGGCATCCCCGTCAGTTTCTCCGAGATCAACACAGTCTCTGTCCTCTGCGAGATCGTGGCCATGCGCGAAGACCTGGTGCCTGATTGCTCGTTCGGCACGCATTTCTTCAGCGAACTGGTCGAGATGGACATGCTCTACATGGCCCTCTTGCCCAGTCACAAGGGTAATTTTCTCAGTGAACGCTTCTTCGAGAACACCCCGAGCATCTTGACCCGGCTGCTTCCGGACGCTGAGGGATTCGGGTCTATAGTCCGGGTCATCGACGTCGCAAACCTTGCCAGCGGCCGCATCGTCAAGGTCCACGCCGATACGCAAAACCAGCGCCTCGTGTGCTATCTCGAAACGCCCCAGCCGGAGTAAGTACCCCCGTGTTTGCTGTGCCGTGGTCTTTCATCCGCGACGGGCTATTGACCAGGGGCCTCCCGAGCTGCGGTATCGCGGCGCGGATGGTTCACCTCAGGGGAGTTCGAGCGTCGCGTCGGTGACAGCCCCTTCGGAGGCCGAATTCACGAGGCTGGCATACTTCGCCAGGACGCCGCGCGTGTACCGCGGTTTGGGCGCTTTCCAGGCGCGCAGCCTCGTCTCGATCTCCTTCTTCGGAATGTCCAGCGTGAGGGTGCGCTTGTCGGCGTCGATGGTGATGGGATCGCCATTCTCTACGATCGCGAGGGGACCGCCCGCCTGCGCCTCGGGTGTAATGTGTCCCACCACGAACCCATGGGAGCCGCCGCTGAAACGCCCATCCGTGATCAACGCAACGTCTTTCCCGAGCCCCTTGCCCATGACAGCCGAGGTCGGGGAGAGCATCTCGCGCATGCCGGGACCGCCTTTCGGTCCCTCGTACCGAATCACAAGCACGTCGCCCTTCGTGACTGTGCCGTCGAGAATGCGCTTGAGCGCGGCCTCCTCGGACGCGAACACGCGGGCCTTTCCGGTAAACCGTGTGCCTTCCTTTCCCGAAATCTTCGCCACGGCGCCCCCCGGCGCCAGGTTGCCCCGCAACATCACCAGGTGGCCCGTCTTCTTGATAGGGTCGGACAGCGGCCGGATGACACT
>CAZFOG010000250.1:0-7503 GCA_964520685.1 uncultured Nitrospiraceae bacterium
GTTTCCGGAGCGCCGAAGGCGCGGTAACATATCAGCCCAGCCTGAAGGGCTGGGTGTATGCATTCCTATTGAGAGTTCCTGGTCTGAAGGACCGGCACATCACAATACCCGCCGATATCACGGGCTTTCAGCCCTTCAGCCTTTGGTTTGCGCCGGTTTCCCGGGGCTTCACCCCAGGCTGCTATGTTTCGCGCCGTTGGCGCTCCAAACAAGCGCGCAACCGTGGATGCCCCATCAGTCCCGTTTCCATCGGCACCGGCCATGCGGAGGATTCCTCGATTTATCCGGATTTGCGAAACCGGCTCCACTTGACGGTGCCCGGCAGTACAGCACCGTCTAGTTCCAGGGCTGGGGAACAGAGGGATGGTTCCAACGGTTTCCCCGCCGGTTCCCGCTCGCAATCCGGCGGGGGCTAACCTTTCCGCCGTTCCGGGCATCCATTAGAATGGACGAGGCCGGAGATGCAGTCATGACAGAGCACGATGCAGAACAGGTAAAACGGGCGAAAACGGGAGACCGTGCCGCGTACGGTGCGTTGGTGGATGCCTACCAGGGCATGGTGTTTGCCACGGCCCTCAATATCACGGGCAATTACAGCGACGCTGAAGATGTTGTCCAGGATTCGTTTCTGCGCGCATTTCAACGCCTGAACACCCTCACCGATCCCATGAAGTTCCCCGCGTGGCTCCGGACCGTGGCAAGCCGTGCCGCACTGCAATTGCTACGGAAAAGGCGTCGTGTGCCTGCGGGAACGCTTGACGAGTCGGTAGAAAACAGGGCCGAATCCGACACTGAATCCCCTGCGGCGGCCTACGCGCGGGCCGAATTCGCGCGCATCCTGTGGCGAGAGGTCGGCGAACTGCCGCCGAAGACCCGCGAGGCCATTCTGCTCTTTTACATGGAAGGCTATTCGGTGAAGCGCGCCGCGGCCTACCTCGAATGCTCCGAGAGCGCGCTCAAGACGCGTCTGCATTTCGGTCGCGAGAAACTGCGCGAGTCGCTGTTGGAGAAGGTGGAAGCCGAACTCCGCGACCACCGCCCTACCGAAAAGCACCGAAACGCCATCCTCGCCGCGCTCCCGCCATCCGCCGCGGGAACCAGCGCTTTGTTCGGGTCGGGTGGGGGAGGGGCCGCGGCCTCCATGTTCACCTCGACGTCCTTCACGATGGCGGCAATTGCGGCCGTCATCTTCCTGGTGGCCGGGCTGACGGCAGTTGCTCTCTGGCCGCAAGCAGCGCCACCCGGAGATGCACCCCCTCGCGCGCAGTCCCTTCTTGCCGAATCGGACGACGAAGAGGCCTCCCCAGCCGAACCCGCCGATACGGGGACACAACTCGCGAAAGCTTTGCAGGCCGCGGGGCCCGGGACCATAGCGCCGGAACCCTCTCTTGAGGGTGCCACGCTATCGGGTCGCGTTCTCGACGCGGACACGCGGGAAGGAATCGCGAGCGCCGAGGTGACGTTGCGAGGGGGAGAAACACGGCTTACCACAAACACGGACGCTTCCGGCGCTTATCGCTTTGAAGGACTCTCCGCCCAGCGCTACCGTGTGTTCTGCGGAAAGCCCAAAGGCTACTACGAACCCGAACACGGCGAACTCCAGGAAGTCCAACTCGCAGAGAACCAGCATTTCGAGGGACTGGATTTTGCACTCCAACCTGGCGTATTCGCCTCGCTATCGGGAACGGTTTCGAATCCCGACAACACCCCCGCCGCCGGTACCAAAGTCAATGCGTACACGGAAAGTTCTGCGCCCGGACGGCATCAGTCGCGCGAATGCGTTGTTGGCAATGATGGCGCTTTCATCATCGAAGATCTGCCAGTGGGAACGCCGACCTACCTGGAAGCCAGCACTCCAGGATTCTGGAGCCATAGGCAGGGACAGTTCGTTGTGCCCGCCGAAGGTCTTGATGGTGTCACGATTGCCCTTTATCCCGCTGGGAGCATATCCGGCGTTGTCGTGGACTCCTCCGGCCGGCATATTTCCGATACGGAAATCGAGGTCAAGGCAGAGTGGTGGGAGAAGTTCGGGGGAGGAACGTACATCCACGAAGAGCAGACAATGACCAAGGGAGACGGCACGTTCATCTTGGAGGAACTGCAGGCAGGCGGGTATCTCTTGAGGGCTCAACGCAAAGAAAAGACAACAGTGTGGACCTCCGGATGGCGCGTTGAACCCAACCCGGAAGACTTGATCCAGGTGGGGGAGGGCCAGCATGTTACCGGCATCACCCTGGTGTTCGATTACGCCAAATACAAGAAGAACCAACAGGCCGAAGAGGGGGCCGTGGTTCCAGAACCACAGTCCGCTGCGGCCACGCTCCAGTCTTTCGGAAGGGGCAACGTGGAAGGACAGGTCGTGCGGGCCGATTCAGGCGAGCCGGTGGCTTCATTCCGGCTCTCAACGCGTCGGGACGGCCGCTACGTCGAGGCCATCAATCACCCCGAAGGGCGCTTCAGTATCGAGCATCCCGAGGATACGAAAGTCACCTTAACCGTGAGCGCTGAGGGTTTCGCTCCTGCGAAGACTGAAGTCGAAGTGCCCGAGGACGTGTCAGAAACCGTTCAGGTCACTGTCCGTCTGGAATCGGCCTGCGTCGTAAACGGGACAGTGGTCGACTGGGAGGGCATCCCCGTTGCCGGCGCCGTCGTCCTCTTGGACAAGCTCAGTGACTGGGAAGCTATCGACGGTCGTGAAGACGCCCGAGTGAAGACCGACGGCTCGTTTCGGATTGACGACGTGGCGCCGGGCGTCCATCGCCTGTATGTACTCCATCCGGACTTCGCGTTTGCCTGGACTGACATCGAAGCCCGACCCGGCAGATTCGCGAAAGTCACGATAGCTCTTGCTCAAGGTGGCAACATCGAAGGCGTCGTCACGCGCAACGGCCAACCCGTCAATGCAACCTTAGTGCGGGCCCTGGATGAAACACATGCCGACTGGCCCAAGCTCCAGAACCTGGCCAACGACCTGTCCGTTAAACGGAGTAGTCAATTGTATTCTCAGACCGACGCTTCCGGTGCCTACACCCTCACCAACCTGCCTCCCGGCCGCTATTTTGTGGCCGTTGACAGTACCTACGATGTCATGCAGGAGACCATGCACCGCTCGGGCGCAAACGAGTTCATCGAAGCCATCGTCGAACCCGGCATGGTCACGCGCGTGGACTTAGCGCTTCCCCCATCGGAATAACCCCTGCGGTGGGCATTGCAGACCGGGGAACCCGGCGGAATAGTGAGTTTCGGGAATTCACTGTAAGCCCGATGCTCATTTTTGTCTGTACACCCAAAGATTTATCATAGTTGAATAACTCTAGCTCAAAAACTTCTGATTTGGCCATCCTGGGCGGCCTTACCACGCGGGGAACCCACCTCGCACCCAAAGGACAAGCACTAAAAACAATAATAAACATTATTCTATTAAGTGCGCCAAGCCTTTTACCGACAACCTTTTACGGCAGGCATGCCGATTCTTGCCCGGAATACGATGCATTTCTACAGAAGATCAATTTATTGGCAAGGAAATTGCTTACTCCAAAGGGCAATGCGCACGAGACCGTCGGGCTGCGGTCTGAACGAGAGAATCCGAAGACAAAGTGCTCGCCACTTGGAGGTAAACAATACCATGAAGAAAATGGCATTCCTGGGACACGGCGCTATGGCAGTTCTACTGCTTCTGGGTGCCCACACCGCAAGCGCCACGATGATCGACTTGACGACCGCCGGCGCGTCCGGTGAAATAGACGGTGCAATCTTCCAGCAGATTAGCCCTCAGTCCACAGGCACGGGCGTGATCGGTGCATTTGCGCAAATTGGCGCCGCCAACCAAACTGAGGTGCAGGGGTACAACACCACCGTGAACGGCGTGTTTGATACCGGCGCATCCCCTATGTTCAATCATTCCATCACGGTTGGCGATCTGCCTGTACTGACCATGGATAGCGTCAGCTACTACCAATTCCTGCTCGATATCAATGAACTGACCGGCCGCAACAATTCGTATCTCTCCCTTGACGAGGTTCAGATATTCGTCGGCGATACGCCCAATCCAAGTTCGACCTCTTTTGATGGTGACGGAATCCTCCAGGGCGTTGGCAGCCTCGTCTATGATATGGAGAACGGCCTCGGCAACTGGGTGGCCCTCGATTACTCGCTGAACTCCGGTAGCGGCACCGGCGATATGTTCATGTACGTGCCGGTCGCCTATTTCGGAGGCGCCGCAAACGACGCTATCGTCACGTTGTACTCGCATTTCGGACGCCAGGGGTTGGATCCAGAAGAATACGGGTCGGGCAACTTCGGCAATTCCGACGGATTCGAGGAGTGGGCTGTCTTGAGTCAGGAGCAGACCACGGTCGTGCCCGAGCCGGCTACGATTTCGTTGATCGGCCTCGGCTTGGCGGGTCTGGCCGTTCGCCGCTTCTCGCTTAAGAGCTAATACAATAGCACGGAAATGAGGGTTTCCGGGGACGTGATAACGCGCACGCAATTCCGCGCGTTCACGTCCCCGATGTTTGTCTACAGGCAGGGCCGCCCCCAAATACCGGGACTGACCCAAGCGAGCGACGCAGGAGCGAGACGGGTCTGCCTCGAAGATTTCCGGGTGTTTCCCCGTCTGTGATTGTCCGTGTGAATCCGTGTGGGTCCATGTGCGAGGGTTTCGCCCGTCACACCGCCCATTTTCATCGTCTATGGGTGAGCCGTAGGCTCATGGTTCGCTGCCTCGAAAATTCACATCTCCTCCGGAATGTGGGACCGGCGCCCTCGCCGGTCATTTCTACTCTCATCGCCTACGGGTAAGCCGGACGGGTCAGGCCAATGCCCGCCGCCAGACACGGAGAGCCTTCCTTGAGCCGGAAGTTGCCGCTCGCGGCGTCTTCAAACAAGGGATCCGCCCAGATCGAGTGGGCATCCTTGCCACTCTCGGCCTGGTACTCCCGGAACTGGCTTGGGCCGTAGGCTTTGTCTCCAAAAACAAACGCCGTGCCCTCACGCTGATACCAGCAGTTGTTGTCGAGCGTGACTCCTGCGATCTCTTCCGGCTCCCAGCGCCCCATATCCAGCAGAAACTGGGTCGATTCGAAGAAGATGTTGTTTCGGATGAAAATGTTGCCGAGCTTTGCCGTACTGCGGCGCATGCCCACAACCCGTCCGTGAGGATCCCCCCGTTGCGCGTGGCCCCAACCGTGCCCGGCCAGGGCGCAGATGTTGTTCTCGAAATAGATGTCGCGCGTTGAGGACGTCTCCGGAGAGCTCCAGTATTCGTAGAGCCACTCACAGTTCCACACCACGTTGTCCCGGTAGCAGATGTTGTACTGTTGCGCATTCGGCACGCTGCTCTGATTGGACAGTCCGGTGTCGTAAATCTCCCAAATCCGGCAGCCTTCAACCAGGTTATCGTGGGCATTGCCCCAGAACTCGACCGCATTGCCGAATCGCACAATCCGCCCATGGTAATCCAGTTCGCCGCCGCCGATATAGCTGAACTCGCAATCGCGTACGACAATGTGGTGCGTGTTGCCGCCGCCAATGCCGTGTGCCGCGCCGTATTTCAAAGCCAGGTTCTCGTAGGTGATGTGATGGCGCTCGGTCTCGTGAATGATGTGTTTATTCACGGCGCACTCGATGCTGAAATACCGCTCGGCCGGATTCCCGATGCTGTATACGTGCAGGCGCCAGGTATTTTTGTCAAACCAGAATTCGCCCTGTTCGCTCAGATCTTCGCGGTTCCATACCTTTACGCCCGCGGACGCCTCCCGGTCGAATATAATGTTCCCGACATCGTTTCCGAAGATTTCGCCGGAGCATTCTGCGAAGCTCAGGGAATCCAGCCAGAGTGTCACTCCCGTGGCCAGGACGTTTCCCAGAAAAAACGTCAGACGCGCATCGGCCGCTGTTTCGGCAGCTGTGTACAAGAACCGGTGCTCGGACCAGTCCGGGCCAACCAGCGCGGGCGTGCGTGGCAATGCGCGGCCGTAACTGGACCACGGCGCCGCACGCGCCATGAGCGCCGGGGGTGTAAGCTCGATTGGTGCGCTCGCACGCGCGCGAAACGTCACCTCATACACCCGCTGCCGGACTATCGGGATTCCCGTTGTATAGAGCTGCACGTGCGAACCCAGGGCCGCCCCCTGCACACAGTGCACCTGGAGCGCTGCCGGCGCCGAATCAAACACGGATGTATCCCGCGTGGCTCGCACAGCCGCGCCGTCTTCCACATGGGTGCTCCAGGAGGATGTATTCTCCGCAAAAGAGCCGTTTGCCAGCAGGTCAGAACCATCCGCTTCCGTTTCACGAGTTGCCCAGATGTTGGCGCTCACTTCCTCCCAGCCGGCCACGTGATTCCGCGCCAGCGAACCCAGCAGAAGCGGTTTTGGGCCGTGCCCGTAGGCACCATACGTGACCTCCATTTCCGGGCTGCCGCTTACGGGACGCAGTTGTCCACGCCACCGCCCGCCGCGCTCGAACAGCACCGTATCGCCGGGTTGTAACGGCGCATCGTTCACCCGGTTGAGCGAGGCCCAGGCCAATTCCGGCGACTCGCCTGTGGCGTCGTCGGAACCGGCCTCCGCAACATAATAGACTGCGGCGTGTGCGGGAAACGCGAGGAGGACGGCGGTCCCAACGAGTATCAGCAAACCGCGCCAGCGCAGGGCGGAAGCCTGGGAGAGGGAGCGCGACCAGGAACATGGGCCAGCTATGGCAATCTGCACATCAAGCTTCCGTCCTGCACCACCGAAAACGCTCTCCAAACATGCCCGGTCCTCTGCATCCATTCTGCGCTGCATGGTGCTACTCCCCTGGTTACTGGCATTATGCCCCGCGAACGTGTCGAAGCGGTCACTAGCGTTGACGCAACCGGCCATCGCCGGGACGGAACGAGGGTTCATCCGTGATTACGAGGACGTCGTAGCGGATTTCGACGCTGAGGTTTTCCAGTGTCAGCGTGTGATTCCCGGCAGCCAGGTCCACGCCCTCGAGATTGTGTGTGCCGGGCCAGGCCCACGTCCATAGCCGCGGCGCGAGAGGATGCTCTTTTTCTATGAGACTGTCCGGCACGTGCAGGTCCGTGGAACCTTCGGCCAGCGTTGCGAGGTATTCCCCGTCAAGGGTGGCCCGCACTTCCTGCGACGTCTCGTTTCCCCGCTGGCCAGATCCCCGCTGCAGGTACCGCAGCCAGAAGTAGTATTTCCCGCTGTGAGGCACTTCGAGTGCCCAGGAGACCCGGTTGGTCTCGGGCGATTTGGGCACGACATAGGCCGCTCCGAGCAAGCCGCCCGCTTCCGACACCTCGAACTCGCCGGAGCGTTCGCTCTCGGCGAAGGCCAACTCGATTGTCACCGGCTCTGCCTCGCGGGGCGGCGTTGCCGCCAACGCAAACGCTGGCGCGCTCTCATGGCCGCGGCGGTCAACGGCAGTAACGGCGTAATGGTACGTGGTACCGGCGCGAAGTCCCCAGTCTATGAGTTCCGGGCCGTTAGGTGAACCAATCAGGTAACGCTG
>CAZFOG010000250.1:7603-9962 GCA_964520685.1 uncultured Nitrospiraceae bacterium
CCTCGAAATCGAGAACAGCGGCACCCGTGTCCGCAGCCGGATGACGATAGACGTAGTACCAGTCTGACGCATTGCGGCGATCGACTCCCACGGCCAGTCCGGGGCGTTCCGCCGTGCCGAGCCCCCAGAGCGCGCCTTCTGCCTCGACGTAGATTACGAGCGGTGCGCTCACCGCATCGGGCAGGGCGATCCCGGCGCGCGCGGCTTCCACCGAGTAACCGCTTTCGAGTCCCGAATGCTCGACGGCGGTCACCACATAATAGTACAGCCTTCCCGGAGCGACTGAACTGTCGAGCCATTCCGTACCTTCAATCAGCGCCGGGGTGCGCAGTTGATAACCGCTGCCGCTGCGCTCGCTACGGTACACCTGATACCCCCGTGTCTCGCGGCTGTACTCCGAAGGGTTCCAGTTGAGCATGACGCCCCCGTCTTGCTCTCGCCAGGTCAGGCGCACCGGCGGTCGCGGCCGCGCCATCACCGCCACGTAATTGCGGAACCGGCCGGTCATGCTTGACGCCGTGTGGATTTTGGTCGCATCCGGGCTCTGCATACTGAAATCGCCGCCCGAATAGTACCCATTCAACCGGTGATTCGTGTCGAATATGGGCTGCGCGGTCAAGTCGGAGAACATCTGATACAGGATATTGCCGTTGATCGGGCGCACGTAGTTTCCAAAATGCCAGCCCCGCACCCAACCCACGAAAAAGCGCGGATGTATCCGCCAGTGAACGTGATAGTTGCCGCCATCCGGCGACAGCCGAAGCGATTCCGTTTCGCCGCTCCGGACGTGCGTGATAATCGTGTCCCCGCCATCCGTGACAATGTATTGCCAGTCGGGAGACGGCGATTCGTGCCCATGGGTAACATGCGGAATGTTGCGCCACAACGCGTACAGCTCCTCCATGCTCAAACCCGCCGGCAATTGCACACCGTCCGCAAACCAGGGCAATCCGTAATCGTTCCACTCTTCGCCCTCGGGATACTGCACGCGGTTTTCGTGAAAAGCACGAAGGTAGTTCGTATTGCCGCACAGAGGCGCCACGATATACGTGGTCTCGCCGGTTTGGCGGTCGACCAGCATCCCTGTCCGGAGCGCAATGAGGTTTCCGAATTCTTCATGGTCGTAGATGACGCAGAAATGATTGCTGCCTATCGATTTGCCGCCCGGCCCGATGGGGCGGCCGTCATACAGCGACAACCGGGGAATGGGAAAGTTCTCGTCGTGAATGAAGGGCACGAAGATGCCCCGGTTGGGCAGGTCCACGAAGATGTGTTTTCCATCCGTGGTGAGACCGTAAACGCGCTGGCCCGAATCCGGCCACGACAGGGCCTCCCATCCGGCGATAGCCTCCTCTTCCCCCGTCCGCCAATTGTTGCGGGTAACCCTGTCCGAAGGACTCGTGGGCGCGTAATACACCTCGGGATTATCGGGCGCCCACACCGCCGGGCGCGCCCCCCGTGCACGATACATCCGCGAAAAACCGCCATCGCAAAACCATCCACTGTGTGCGGCGCCATCGAATTCGCGAGTGCCCTCGATATACAAGGCTGACCCATCGAGGTTCCACGCCCACCAGATCGAGGCCGTGCCCGCATGGTCAACCGTGGGTGAATCGTCAATCATCCAGACCGAAGTTCCAAACTGCAGGTCCTCGAAGATGACGCGATGCATCGCGAGGGAGCCGTCCTCCTGCTGAAACAGCTCGTAGGGCTTTTCACCATGCCGCTCCATGAACGACTCCAATCCCTGGATGGGATGCGGCCCCTCCTGTACTTGGGCGGAAGTTCTTCCGCTGCAGCGGCCACTGCGAGCGCCATCACGGCAGGCATAAATACCGGAAATCTTCCCTTCACAACACGTTCTCCCTGGCTTCAGCTCAAAACCGGAAACCCCGGTACCGCCCCGATTACCCCCGGACCGTCGCAGTTCGTCCCCGCATTTCCCGGCGCACGCGCTAAGCCCATGGGAGAGGGCTTATCGCATTCACGCGTGCCGCACTGTCAGCCCAGCATACCACGTCGCGTGTCCACTCTTGGAATACAGCCCCAATGGCCTCTGGCTCCCGTGCAGCGCGCTGGCCGGAAAGCTACCCATCCAGGCACGCGTGCATCTGCCCCTAAAATCCCAAAAACCGGGACTGACCCAACGGTTTGCGCAGCAAACCGGGGTCTGTCCCGAGGTTTTTGCTCCAGCCCATTTTCATCGCCTACGGGTGAGCCACTGGCTCATGGCTCGCTGCCTCGAAAAATCATATCCCTTCCGGAATGTGGGACCGGTGCCCTCACCGGTCAATCTCTTCTTGTGCGGCACCGGCGCCCTTGCCGGTCAGTGCTCACGTTCCTTGTCTGCGGTCAACCC
>CAZFOG010000251.1:0-3389 GCA_964520685.1 uncultured Nitrospiraceae bacterium
CGCTCGCTGCGAATTCTCCGGATGGCCGGCTGAAATGTCTGCTCATCGCCCCGCATGAGACTCGGCCGGCTCCCCAGATGCCGGAGTCAACCCTCTTGACCCGGAAGCACCCCGGCCGGCATCCCTGCGGCCAACACCGGGAATACCGTGCAAGACTGCGTGGTTCTGCTGTCATGAGGGTGTACGTCTTTTTTGAGTGACAAAGGGAGGAACTCACATGGTAGGGGCAGAGGCGGGGCTCGAGTTTTATCAGCAGGTCTTCGGGGGAGCCTGGATAACCCAGGGTATCTGGGTAGCTTCTGAATTGGGAATTGCGGACCGATTGGCGGACGGACCGCGCACAGCGGCGGAACTCGCACAAGAGACAAACTCCCACACCGATTCCCTGTATCGCGTCCTCCGCGCCCTGGCGGACGCCGGCGTGTTCGCACAAGACACGGAAGACCGGTTCTCATTAACACCCATAGGCGAGCTCCTGCAAAGTAACGGGCCCCTTTCGCAGCGCCCATTTGGCATTATGATGGGCGCTGAGTTCCACCAGGCCTGGGGCGAGCTGTTGCACACCGTGCGCACGGGCGAACCAGGTTTCGACAAACGGTTTGGGAAGCACTTCTTCAACTACATGACCGAGAATCCACACCGTCACGGCGTATATGATGCCGCTATGGGAGCGTTCGGCATGGCCGAAACAAACGCCATGCTCGACGCTTACGATTTCTCCCCCTTCCGCACGCTGGTCGATGTCGGCGGGGGCAGCGGTATGCTGTTGACCGCGATTCTCAAGCAGTACCCTGCGCTCAAGGGCACATTGTTCGATTTGCCGGCCGTCGCGGAGCGGGCACGCTCCACCATCTCTTCGAATTCGGGTTTGTCCGGCCGCATTCAATTCCAAGGCGGCAGTTTCTTCGAGTCCGTACCCGCAGGCGCGGATGCCTACATCCTGCAACATATCATTCACGACTGGCAGGACCCGGAGGCCATCGCCATCTTGCAGAAGTGCCGGTTGGCCATGAACCCGGACGGCCGGGTTCTCATGGCAGAAATCATTATTCCCCCCGGGGGCGAACCTAGTTTCGGCAAGTGGCTCGATCTCATGATGCTGCTCGTGAACGGACGCGAGCGCACGGAGGAGGAATACGAACGCCTGTTCGACGCCGCAGGTTTGAGGCTTGACCGCGTCGTCCCGACCGCGTCCGGCGTAAGTGTTATCGAGGGCGTTCGCGCGTGATGACCTGAAAACGTTATTCACACACGACCCGTAAGGCTCACGCGGGGCCGAATCCGGCCCTCCCCGGGCTCAAGTGCATGGAGGACTGGAGTCAGGCACCCAGCGGGCCGTCCATGTGGCAAACTGCGGGGGGTGCCAAAAGGTAGCGTGCGCTTGCACGCCGTTTCCAGACTCTCTATACTGCCGTTCTTTGAACGGATGTCAGCGCTTAACACGCGGACACTACACGCACACCGGAATCACGAAGAGAAGGAAATGAGCATGGGACGCATCAAGGCCCTGACGCGGCCAAACGTAAACACTGCGTATGTACGGCAAGGTTTCGTTCTTGATATTCTCGAGAAACAGCTTCGCAACGCCTTATCCAACCTGGATGGCGGCCTGAGCAAGCCGGAGGAGGAGTAACCCTCCTCACGGCCTCGTTGTCCCGAATCAAATAACGGCGGTTCTTGCGCGTACGGCTATCTCAACAGCCCGAGGAGCCGTTGGATAGTCTTGTCTGTGTCCGGCACTTTCGCGCGCCAGATCTGCGTGCCCGTTGTCGTATTCGTCGAACCGACATAGAGGTGCCCATCCGGGCAGGATTTCATGGTCCGCCATCCATAGTTGCGCGGATCGCCCAGCCCGTCCATCGTTAGCGGATACCAGTCAACACCGTTGGGACTCTTGAAGATATCCCCGCCCGCATGGGTTATCCGGTAGTAATCCTCCACATCGAACAACAGGTTCAGCACCTGGCTCGCCGTCTCGAGAGCGCTCTTATCTCCCGAGCCCTGAAAGAACCCGATAACACCCTCGAGATTCGCCAGAACTGCCGAAAGTATCGTGCCCTGGTCAAAGGTCGACGCATACAGCCAGCCGTCATGCTCCTCCATCCACCACAGATACGAGTTGGTGAAATGATTGAATCCGGACCCGTACCCCGAAAGCGAATCCGGCCCCACAACCGTTTCCCACGTGTCGTCCTCGTTGATGCGGATGATGTCGCATCCCTGGAACGCATTGCCACTGCTTGGATTGAAGCCGGCGATGTACAACTGGGTGCCGAAGTACAGCTTGTCCTGAAACACAATGGGCATCCCCGCGTTCTCGTTATGCGAACTCGGGCCGCCGCCGCTCACCACCCGGACATACTCATACTCGTCTGAGCCAGGCGACTGAGGCCGTAACTTCCAGATGTCAAACCCGTCTACGTCGTTCTTCGTCCCCGCGTAGATCCAGCCCTGGTACGCGATCAGCGCCTGCACGCCACGGTTGTTGGGATCGCCGAATCCGTCCAGCATAATTGGGCGGAAATTGACCCCGTCGTCAGACACCCATATCTCTCCGGGAGGCGGTACCTCGCCGAAACTGTCGTAGGCAATGGCCAGATAGATGCGCCCGTCAAGCTGTTCGATCCACCGGATGGAACCGCCCAACTCATCATACGTAAACACGTTCTCCCACTCGCCGTAGTTGCCCGTTCGCGTCCGCCACAGCAGCGATTCCTCCCCCTGGGTCGCGACATAGAGGTAGCGCGCGGTGCCGCTATCTTTGTCCATGCTCGGCGCATCGATTAGGGCCATATACCGGAATCCAATGGTCCGGAAATTCCCATCCCCTTCCACATCGCGGTAGTCGAACACCGTCTCCCACTCGGTCGGGCCCCAATCCGGGCGGTATCTGAGAATCTCGGGCGGCTTCACCGGAGCATCAAGAATATCGCCCCCGCTCATCAAAACCTGGGCATAAAAACCGATCAACCCGCCCATGTTATTGCACGTGCCAACGTATAAGTAGCCTTCCTCCGCGCCATCGGCCTGGAAATACTCCATCGAATAGGCATAATCGTTATTGTCCGATTCTTGGTCTTTCGCGTCAAACCCCGGCACATTCACCTGCTCGAAATCTTTCTGAGTCAGGCCCCCGCATTGCGGCAGAAGCAATCCCAGGACGCAGGCCGCAAGCACAAAAGCAACGCGACTATCGATAACATGTTTCATTGGCATTCTTCCCGTGTGTTGTGCCCCTGACTGTACTTGTATGTCGTTCGAAACAGGCCGTAATAGTAGACTGAACGAACGCAAGGATCAAGAGCATGTTCTGCCGGCGGACTGAGTCGACTGAGCAGACCGATGGAAAACACCCAGTCCACTCCGTCCACCCAGTCCACTCCGTCCAC
>CAZFOG010000251.1:3489-9956 GCA_964520685.1 uncultured Nitrospiraceae bacterium
GTCCACTCGGTCCACCGACCGAAATACACGGTTGGACAAATCGGTTTTTAATGAGACAATAGAGCACAGGAACAGTTGCAGTGCCCGTCCCCACCCAAAACTCTGGGAAGGCTGGCACGCGCACCATAGTATGAGGAGAGATAGTTCATGGCGGCACTCGCGCTACTGACAGTATTGTGTGCGACGGATCTTCAGATCACCCAGGGTGTCTTTGCACAGCCCGAGGGCCACGAACTGGGCATGACGATATACGAGCCCCGGGGTTCCTCCACCGGACTTCGCCCCGGCATGGTGTTGATTCACGGCGGGGCTTGGCGTTTCGGCCCCCGTTCGCAACAATGGTGGTACTGCCGCGCCTTTGCCCGGGCGGGCTACGTCGTGATGTCCATCGACTACCGCCTGATGCCGCGATACACCTTCCCCTACTGCCTGCACGACTGCAAGGCAGCCGTCCGGTGGTTGCGGATGCATGCCGGCGAATACCGAGTAGATCCGGACCGAATCGTGGCGTTTGGCGCATCGGCAGGCGGCCACCTCGCGGCATTTCTTGCCGCGACGGGCCCCGAGGACGGCCTGGAAGGCGATCAGAACCTCGGCGTATCAAGCGAGGTGCGCGCGGCCATATCGCTCTACGGTGCGGTTGATCTGACCAAGTACGCGGAGCTCGGCACCCCCGGCGTCTCAGGCAAGCGGGCAGCCAAACCCCTGCTGAAATTCGCGGGAACATGCGTTGCCAAAGAGGGCCAGGACCCCCTTGCCGCGGCATCCCCCATTACCTATGCAAAACCGGGAATGGCGCCCGTGTTTCTGGCCCACGGCATGTCCGACATGTTAGTGCACTACGAGCAATCGCAGGCGTTTCACGACCGTCTCCAGGAGCTGGGTGTCCCCACCAGGCTCTTTGGATATCCGCGCAGAAACCACGGATTTGACTACATACATTGGAAACAGCGCAAGACAATGTTTAAGGAAATGCTCGCGTTTCTCAATGAACACAACCGGTGAGGACAGCCTCGTATCCCCGCCATGGGCTGCCCTTCGCCACCCTGATTCCCCGGCGGCCCCACGGCCCCGTTCACGCCGTGCAAGTGTTCACGCCTCGAGCAATCGTGTGAATCCCGGCTTCAGCACCGGATAGCTTCCGTCGGCGCCCAGCGTAACCGGCGGTTCCATACCGTCATGACATTCCTCCGGGCTCGGCGGATAATAGAAACTGGACGCGTTGATCCGCTCCCAGGTGATCTCTTCGCCGGTATAGCAGGATATCTGGCCCATCACCCCGATCATGGTGCTGCGGGCCAGGTAATCGCCATTGTTAACCGCCTCGCCGGACCGGATCGCCTTGAAAAGCACATCGTGCTCGATCTGATACGGATCGCAGCCCCCCTCCCACCGCCATTCGTTCTCGCCCCAGATATGGCAGTTCGTGATCGAGGCATTGCCCTTGGTGCCGAATACCGTGCTCGAAGATTCGTTGTAACACCCATCCGTCGTGCGGCAAAACGCGTATATCCGGACCCCGCTGTCGAATTCGTACACGACGGAATGGTGGTCGAACACGTCACCGAATTTGGGCTCCGTCATCGACGAGCGCCCCCCCAGCCCATGGCATTTCGCCGGCACGTCGTTGTGCAACACCCAACTCGCCCGGTCCAGATTGTGCACCAGGGACTGCGGGACATCGTCCCCGGAGAGCCAGCGAAAATGATACTGCGTGCTGCATTGCCACTCGAGTTCAGACAGCTCCGGCGCGCGGTCGATGATCACGTACGGCGCGCGCAGGAAATTCTCCTCAATGCAGACAACGTCCCCAATCGCCCCATCATGAATGCGCTGAACGGTCTCGGCAAACCCGGTGTGATACCGGCTTTGCAGGCCCGAAACGATGCACAACCCTTTTTCTTTCGCCAGGTCGGCCGCGCGCTGCATCAGTCTGATGCCTGCCGGATCGATACCGTGCGGTTTCTCGACAAAAACGTGCTTGCCGGCCTCAATAGCCGTCATCGCATGCAACGGGTGGAATTTCGCCGCGTTGGCAATCAGAACCACGTCGGACGCTTCGATCACATGCTTATAGCCGTCAAAACCCGCGAAACAGTGGCCTTCATCCACGTCAACCTGGTCCGGCAATTGCGCCTTGAGCCGTTCGCGCCGCGCCTGGACACGATCCAGAAAGATATCGCACATCGCCACCAGCCGGGCGCCTGGATCGGCGAGCAGCGCCTGCGCCGCAGCGCCCGTATTGCGCCCGCCACAGCCGATCATCCCGACGCGGATGGTGTCGCTGCCAGCAGCATACGCCCGATTCATGATACTGTCCGCCCCTGAAACTGCCGCGGAAGCCACAACGGCCGAGCGCTTCAAAAAACTGCGCCGTGTCGTTCCCCTGCTCTTTCCGGATGCGTCTGATCCTGTCATGGCCCCTCCTTCATGCGAAATGCCTGCTGCGGATTGGCTCCGGCTTGAGACACGTTCGTCCCCGTCTCAGAAGCAAATTATGGGCGTCTCCCGGCGGGCTGTCAACTGCCGGCAGCCTCAACCCGCCGTGCTCTTGACTCAATTCCGGTTTTCTGACCTAATTGGATTCTGCCAGCCCTTTGGTTACGCAAGGCAGCGTCGCCCGGCAGTACCGGCAGAGAGGGGTCTTCTCGTGAACATTGGACTGTATAGCATCACGTATCGGGGTGTCTGGTACAAAGGACCGGCAATCAGCGTCTTCGACCTCCTCCCCCTCGCCAAAGATCAAGGGTGGGAAGGCATTGAACTCGACACCGAACGCCCTCATGCCGCACCCATGGACCTGTCCGCGGACGATCGGAAACGGCTCCGGGATTTGGCCGCAACCCTGCAATTGCCGATCTGCGCGGTCTCCCCAAACTGCGACCTCTCGAGCCCGGTGCCCTCTCATCGCGACGCCATGATTTGCTACGTCCGGGAATGCATCAAACTGGCGTCCGACCTCGGCGCCCCCATCTGCAAGATCTTCGCGGCCTGGCGCGGCATTACCTTGCACGATGGAGTCGGCACCTACGACGAGACCTACGGCAACGACCCCTTTCCCTACTGGAAGGACAACCGCTGGAACTTCGTCGTCCAGGGCGTCCGTGAGTTGGCTGCGATGGCCGAGGATCACGGTATCGTCCTGGCCATGCAGAATCACGGCCCCGATGTCATCACTACCTATGAAGAAGTACTCCGGATGATCGAGCAAGTAGGCTCACCGGCGTTCAAGGGGTGTATGGACATCAACATCGAGCCGGACCCCATGTGCGAAACCGCCGAACACGCCCGGAAAATGGCGCGTGATTCGGGTCCAC
This sequence comes from uncultured Nitrospiraceae bacterium, assembly GCA_964520685.1. Lineage (GTDB taxonomy): Bacteria > Hydrogenedentota > Hydrogenedentia > Hydrogenedentales > SLHB01 > UBA2224. The sequence continues at coordinate 6,807 of CAZFOG010000251.1, forward strand.
TCCAGGTACATGCCCACTGCAACGGCGAATTTGCGCGAACGCCAAACGGAGACGTCGAGCTGGTCGCCTCCGGGTATTTCGATCAGCGGTTCTGGGAACGGAGAATCGCCTATCCGGCCTATGTCGAAGCCCTTGTCAAGGCCGGATACAATGGCTACATTAATTGGGAATTCTGCCATCCCGCCAAGAAGGATGGCCGGTACGCGGGCATTGATTATGTGCACGAGCAAACCCGCATGGCGCTGGAATACCTGAAAAAACTGCGCGCCAAAGCCGTTGGATGAGCAACCGTATCCCGTCCTGATGTCGTGACGGACATATCGCAATAAGGATTCTTCCCATGAGCAGCAATCGAAACAACCGGGTTCCATCGTCCATTTCGCGCCGCGCATTTCTTGCGGAGGCAGGCGCCGTCTCGGCTGCCATGAGCCTGAAAACAGCCCGGGCGCAAGACACGGCAAAGAAGGCCGGCCCGAATGAACGCGTGAATGTTGCAACTGTCGGCGCGGGAGGACAGGCCGCCAGCAACATCATGCAACTCGAACAAACAGGACTCGTCAATTTCGTCGCGTTCTGCGACGTCGATGACGAGCGCGCCGCGGACATCTACAACCGGTTTCCGGACGTGCCAACCTGGAAAGATTTCCGCAGAATGCTGGACACCGTGAAAGACATCGACGCGGTGCTCGTGGCCACCCCCGACCACATCCACGCCCCGGCAACCCTGGCTGCGTTGCAGTTAGGCAAACATGTGTATTGCGAGAAGCCCCTGACCCACACCGTATACGAGGCACGGGTGATTGCCCAGGCCGCCGCCGAACAAGGGTGCGCCACCCAGATGGGCAATCAGGGTACCGCATTCGAGGGGCCCCGCCGCCTGCTCGAGTGGATTGACGCCGGCGTCATCGGCGCCGTCCGCGAGGTCCATGCCTGGTCAGACCGCCCAACCCACAACGGCAAGATCCTGTGGCCACAGGGCGTCGAACGCCCCGCCGATACGCCGCCGGTGCCCGAAACGCTGGACTGGGACCTCTGGCTGGGACCCGCTCCCGAGCGTCCGTACCACCCCGCCTACGTGCCCTTCAACTGGCGCGGATGGTGGGATTTTGGTTCCGGCGGCCTCGGTGATATGGGCATTCACAACCTCGCACCCGTCTTTGATGCGCTGCACTTGGACGCACCCGCCTCGGTCACCGCAAGCTCGTCGCTCTTCAACGGGGACTCCTTACCCCTGGCCTGCACCGTTCATTATCACTTCCCGGAACGCAACGGGCGCCCGCCGCTCGAGCTCCACTGGTATGACGGCGGTATCCTGCCGCCCCGGCCCGATGAACTCGAGGAAGATGAGGAACTGGACCCGGAAGACGGGGTCATCCTCATCGGAGACCAGGGCAAAATCCTCGTCGAAGGCTGGGGAGGCCGCCGGCCACGGCTGTTGCCCAAGGCGCGCATGGACTCGTTCGAACCCCCGCCCCAGACGATTCCATCGTCCATAGGCCATCACCTCGAATGGATCGAGGCCTGCCGGGGAAATGGAACCACCCGAGCCCACTTTGGCTTCGCGGGGCCGCTGACCGAGAGTGTCTTGCTGGGTATGGTGGCCGTTCGCACACGGCGCACCCTCGAATGGGATTCCAAAAACCTGCGCGTCACAAACGTGCCCGAAGCCAACGAATTGCTCACGAAAACGTACCGAAAAGGCTGGGAACTGGGCAAACTCGGCTAAGCGGGGTAACTGCGACAGCCTCAATCACGCGACGGCTGCTGCAGCGCTATCTGAAACCCGCGCACTCCGCCCACAACAGCTTTCCTGCCGCCATTCGCGAGGATTGTGCGCTCGCAGACGCGCATGAACAGGTCTACCTGCTCTGAAAGCGTCATTACACGCGGAAGGCCCGGCCGTGTCTTGTTTATATAGGTTTCGGAGAGGTTGAATCCGGGAAGAGCGGCCAGCTGTTTGTACCCGTGCTTCATGCCCAGAACGGTCCCGGCCGCGGCAGCGTTGCAGTCGGCATCAAGGCCCATCGCCATCGCGTACTGCAACGTCTTGTAGAAATCCTCCTGACCGTAGAGCAAGGCCAGAATCACGAGGGCACCGTTCGAGGGCGTTGAATTCTTGTTCCATTCCCTGTCGATGAGCCATTTGTTGTACAGGGCCTGGCGCGCGGCCTTCCAGTCCCCGGGCTGGTCGTGGTATGCCCGGATGGCGTCCTGCACGACTTCGGCGTGGGCGCTCCTGGGATCAATGCCCTCAAGCGCGAGAATGATGACCTCTTCGAGCGGTTCCGTGTGAAACGCACTCAGGCTCACCAGCGTCGTCCAGTACCGCGTGGCCTCGAGCGGCTCCCCCGATACGGCAATGCGCGCATAGTGCAACCCCAGATCGGACGCCGCCACAGGCATGCCCGGCGCAACCGCGCCATACATTTCGACCGCGAACTGACCGGAAAGGTTGAACGACGCAAACGAATTCCGTTCAGGATCGCCCGTCGCCGGCGGTATAACCCCCTCGTCCATGAGGTCCCGCGCGATTTTGTTAGCGCACCAGATACCGTCGTTCATGTTTGCTCTCCAAATCTCGACAATCCGGTCGTAGGGGAGCTTCAGCTCGCCAAGACTGTCCATGAAATAGAGATGCGTCAACTCAAAATCATTGTCGTCGTCGGTTCTGGGACCGCCCGCAATCGAAACTGAGAAATCGGGCAGGATTTCCGCGGGTTCCTCGATGTATTTGAATTCGTGGACAAGACCCTCCAGTCCGCCGATCAGCATCCCCGCCCACGCGCCCTGGACCTTGTCCCGCAGCACATCTTCACCAATGAAGGTGAGGGAAGACTCGCCCGCGCCTGCATCTATCATGACTGCGAAACACACAATGGTCATTGCCAGAAGGAAAACGTGTCGCATAGTATCTCTACCTCGAAAATTCCAAAAACCGGAACTGACCCAAGCGAGCGACGCAGGAGCGAGACGGGTCTGTCCCGAGGGTTTTGGAATGTGGGACCGGTGCCCTCACCGGTCATTTCAATTTTCCATCGCCTACGGCTAAGCCGAACGGCTCATGCTGCGCTGCCTCGAACGTTCACATCTCCTCCGGAATGTGGGACCGGTGCCCTCACCGGTCATTTCAATTTTCCATCGCCTACGGCT
>CAZFOG010000252.1:0-9896 GCA_964520685.1 uncultured Nitrospiraceae bacterium
AACCGGGATTTCCCGCTCTGTTGTGGGACCGGTGCCCTCACCGGTCATTTCTATTTTCATCGTCTACGGGTGAGCCAACCGGCTCATGCTGCGCTGTCCCGAACGTTTTGCTCCAGCCCTTTTTCATCGTCTATGGATGAACCGGTCGGCTCATGGTTCGCTATCCCTTAATGCGTACGGATGAAGTTTTTGGAAGAAGCGGGGCCGCCAAGGCATACTGGGGCACGGCTAAGACGGGTGGCGCGGTGGGGGACGGATGGAGCTGACTCCGCCGCACGCCAGCGACTTGCCCGGTTTGGGCGTACATGCAGGAGGCCAGGATGGTTGCCAGTTGTGACATGCCGGGAATCGTGCGCGGTATCGCGCGCGTCGGTCTACTTCTGCTGGCGCCGGGGCTGTTGTGCGCCGGGACTCTTGCGGCTGGGGCGGTCCCGCCCGACGCGCCTTTCCTGGCCCGTTGGGACTTTGATGCTGGTTTCGCAGGCGCATGCACCGATGTCAGCGGGAACGGGTTCAGCGCAGTTCCGCAACGGACAGACGAGAACGCCATCACCCGCACCAGCGGGCTGTTTGGGCAGGCGTTGCTGTTCGCGGGTTCGCACATGCTCTCTGTCGCCGAACCCGCGATGTTTGACGGCGTGTCCGAACTCACCTTCTCCGCGTGGGTTCTCCCAACCGGGCTGGGCGGGTATCGCGAGATCTTCCGAAAAGAGGACGGCGACCGGCGGGTATTGTTTTCGTTTCAGGGCGACGGGACCATCCTTGCATTGGGCCTGAATGTGAACGGTTATTTCGAGTGCGACGCGCCCCTTGACCCCGCGTCCATCCTGGACGGCGCATGGCACCATTGCGCCGCAACCTACGACGGCCGCTTCGCGCGGGTGTATCTCGACGGCAAGGAAATCGGCGCGGTCGAACGGCCCGGTACCCTCACCATCGGTGGCGGCGCCCCGGGCTGCATCGGTTCCTCGAACGGCGGCGAATGTTTTCAGGGGGCTCTCGATGATCTCCGCATCTACCGCGCGGCCCTCAGTTGTGAAGCCATCGCCGCGCTCTTCCAGGACGGTGCGGCTGCCGGCGGCCGGCACGCGCTGCCCGCGCTTGCAGGCGAGCCCGAGCTGGAGCCGGTCCCGATGGCCCACTGGACCTTCAACGAGGCCGGCCCGCTTTCGAGGGTACAGGACCTCTCGGGCGACGATGCCCTGACCGCTGTAGCGGACCGTGCTCTAGCCCGCGTAAGGGGAGTCTATGGTTCCGCTCTGCGCCTCGAGGGCGAACACGCCATTCGGCTTGACCGTTTTGGAGCGCCCGTCCTGTCCGGCCTCACGTTCTCCGCGTGGGTCCGTCCCGCCGACGTGAGAGGATTCCGCGAAATCTTCCGGCAGGAGTCCGGCAGCCGCATGCTGTTTTCGTTTCAGGAGAACGGCGCTGTCCTGTCGCTCGGACTCGACATCGGCGGCTACATCGAATGCGATGCCCGCATCGACCCGGGCCGGGTGCTCGACGGCGCATGGCATCATTGTGCTGCAACCTTTGACGGGCAGGTGATGCGCGTGTTTCTCGATGGTGAGGAGGCCGGTCAACTCGAGCGGCCCGGTGCGGTCGCCATGCGTCCGGACATCCCGGCATTCATCGGCTCTTCCAGTGGTACCGGCGAACATTTTCAGGGGCTTCTCGACGAGCTGCGCATCTATCCCGAAGCCTTGCCGCCGGAGCAGATTGCTGCACTTCACCGGGACGGGGCGGCGACGATTGCCGCTCGGTACGAGGCGCTTAACCAGCGGCTGGCCAGCCTGTATCCAGCAAACGCTGCCTTTGCCGAGACCTGCGCGGCGTTGCGGGAATCCCTGGCGCAACGTCCCGATTGGCTCGACGAGGAATACGCCCAGGCGCTGGCGCTCCGGCTAAAGGGCGATTTCCCCGAAGCATGCGGGCAGTTTGCCGAGTGGGCGGGCGTCTCGCCAATCGAATACATCCTGACCGCAAGCACAGCGCTCCACGAAGAGAAGGTCGGCCGCCTCATCGAACTTCTGCTCGAGTACAAGCCCATTACCGAAGAACAGTGGCGGAAGCAGTCGCCCGAAGACGTGCGCAAATGGGAGGAATCCGAGCGTCTGCGCGAGCGCTTCGACAACCTGTTGGCCCAGGGGGATGCCGCGCGGTTTTCGCCCGAGTGGGTCGAACTCGTCATGGCGGCGGGGCCGGCAATCGACTTCCGGCCCTATGTTCACGAGCCGGTTGCCCCGTACATCCGGCCTTCAACGCCTGAAACCCGCGCGTTGACCCGCGAGGAGGCCCGGCAAGCCCTCGAGAAGGACTGGCTGCACCAGGCCGATGGCGCTCCCTCCCCGGAGCGCATTCGCGACGAGATCGCCTGGGCCCGCGACCTTGCCGCACGCATCGACGCCGCATACCCCGGCCAGGTGGATTTCCAGGCGGAACTCTCCCGGCTCGATGCGCTGGATGCAGAGGCGAAAACCCTGTCCGAGCCCCACGCCGGTTTCTACTTCCGCGTTCGCGAGGTCAAGCGCGCTATCACGTTTGCGAATCCCGTGCTCGATTTCACCACCGTGCTCTTTGTCGACATGCCGTATCCCCAGGGGTCCGAATGGCCCCACGAAACGCGCCACCGCCTGGGCTATATGGCGGTCCCCGGTGGGAAGCTCGTAATCCTCGATGGCCTCCATCCCGGCGGCGAAGTGCGCCAACTCGTCCCCCAGGCCCCGCTGCACGGTTCGTTCTGGCGGCCCGACGTTTCCTACGACGCCTCGAAGGTGCTGTTCTGCTTCAAGCCGCATAACGAAAAGTCGTTTCATCTTTACGAAATCAATGTGGACGGTACTGGTCTCACCCAACTGACCGACGGTCCCTATGACGATTTCGACCCGATCTATCTCCCCGACGAAGAGCACGTCGTTTTCTCGACTACGCGGGGCAACACCTATGTCCGTTGCATGCCTCCCACAAACGCGTTTGTCCTGGCGCGCTGCGACCGCGACGGCCGCAACATCTATTTCATCTCGGCCAACAACGAACCCGATTACCTGCCGTCGATCATGAACGATGGCCGCGTCATCTATACGCGCTGGGAATACACCGACAAGCCTCTATGGCGCGCCCAGAGCCTCTGGACCGTCAATCCCGACGGAACGCAGCCCAATACCTTCTGGGGCAACCAGAGCGTGTGGCCCGACTTGCTCAAAGACGCCCGCGCCATTCCCGGAAGCCGCCGCGTCATGTTCACCGGCAGCGCCCATCACAACTGGTTTCACGGTTCCGTCGGCATCATCGATCCCGACAAAGGGTTTAACTTCCCCCATGGCCTGACCAAGGTCACGGCGGATGTCATGTGGCCGGAATCCGGCAACGGCCCCGTGGATCCCATCGAATCGCCCATGTACCACGCCTCGGGAAACTACGGCGCGTACTATTCGCCCTACCCCCTGAGCGAAACCGATTTTCTTGTCTCTGCGAACCGGGGCGGCAAATTCGTGCTGTACTTCATGGACGTCTACGGCAATCGCGAGCTGATTTACGAAGGCTCGAACCACGTTTTTCACGCAATTCCGCTCAAGCCCCGTCCCCGGCCGCCCGTCATATTCGACCGCGCGGTGTTTCCTGACCGTGTGGCGCGCTCCGAACCGCAAAACGGCATCATTTACAGCGCCAATGTCTACCACGGTGCACCCGGGGAACTCCGGGACAAAGCCCGCTATCTACGCATTCTTAACATTGACCCCAAGACCTACACCTACTGGCACAAACGGCCGCTTCTCTCGACCGGCCCTGTCGTGTCGGTCGTGCAATCGGAAGGGGTGAAGCGCATTCTCGGCACCGTGCCCGTCGAATCCGATGGTTCGGTCTCTTTCGCGGCCCCTGCCGGCATGGCGCTGCACTTCCAGCTTCTCGACGAGCATTACCGCGCGCTCCAGACCATGCGCAGCTTCGTCAACGTCATGCCCGGTGAATCGCGGGGCTGTCTCGGATGCCACGAGCTGCACAGCAAGGCCCCCGGCGTCTCGAACCGCAGCCTCGCATTGACACGCGCGCCCAGCGCGATCACGCCGCCGCCGTGGGAACCCGACACCGTAAGCTACCCCCGTTACGTGCGGCCCGTACTGGATCGATACTGCGCGAAGTGCCACGAGGGCGACGGCAAGGGCCGCGAGGTCTTCGACATGACCGAGCGCCCGAGTTCACCCATTTTCACCGAGCCATACCTGACCATGATTGGCCGGCCCTCATGGGGCGCCCCGTACGCTCCGCCCGAAAATCCCCCGCCCGGCTGGGGCATCGCCGGTCAGCTCATGGTCGAAGCGTATAGCACAACCGACCCCGAGGCGTATGTAACGCCCAAGCCCATGACCGCGTTGTCGTACAAGAGCCGGCTCATCGAGATCGCATCGAGCGGCGACCATCACGGGGTGAAAGTCGATCCCGTCAGCCTCCGGCGCCTCATCGCCTGGGTCGATGCCATGTGTCCCTACCGAGGCGAAGAAGAAGTCCGCGAAATCCCCGACCCGGATTTCCAGGGCGTCGACTGGCTCGCCGTTCGCCCCCGCATCGCCACAGCCCCCGAGATCATCCGCCCCGGCCCGGTAGACTGAGCGTCCTCAAGACTGACTCCACTCAAACTCGCGACATCCCGCATCAAAATCGCTATCGGGATCGGGATCGAAATCGGGATCGGTATCGGGATCGCTATCGAATTCCCTCCGCTTTCGAACGGACCTCCGGGAGAAGATCCGGACCCCGTGCTTTGCTTTAGCGCGCATGAGACCGCGTCAGTCCCCGTGACCAAACGTGCAGGCCAAACCCTTGCGCTGCGTTATTCCGGCTATTCCGGCACGGTGTAACTGTAGACGTGCGAACCGCTGCCGAAATAGAGCCGCCCGTCGAGATAAGTCCCGCCGGGGCCAATGCTCACGGGCGATTCCGCGAGCAGTGTGATGCCGTGGGTTGAGTAATCGACCCGCGCGATGCCCTTGGCGAACAGCATGTACAGTACATTATCCGGGGCCATGACAAAGATGCGCGCTTGCTGCTGGCTCGCCGTGCGGCCCAGGCTGCCCTCGAGGTTCTCCTCGTGGATGACCTCGCGCTTCACGGGATCGAACACAAAGAACCGGACCAGGTCGGCAACGCCATAGACCAGCCCGCCGGGCGCAAGAATCATGTCGGAGTAACTTTGCACACCGGGGAACACCACCGCCTGCCACTCGAGGGTTTTGGTTTCCATGTCCATGATGTACATCTGCGCTTCGGTGGCCTTGACCTCGCCCCCCGTGCCCGGCCCTGTTGTCGTGCCGCCCAGGAGTTTCCCTTCCGGCAGCGCCACGAGACTCATGGTCGAATGGTCCGGGATGATGTCCGTATGTTCGAGCACGGTCTCGCGTTGCGTTTCGCGGTCCCAGAACAGCAAACCGCCACCGGTGTACCCGTACCCCGGCGTACCCGCGAGCACAACGGTCTTCCCGTCCGGGTGCGCCAGGAGATCGTGGGGCCGGTGGATGGTGGGTGAACATTCCGTGAGGAAGCGCGGATTGGATTCCGGGTTGCCCTTCACCGTGGGCACCCACGGTTTCCCGGGGTCCCACTCGATTAGGAAACCCCCGCCATATCCCCCGACAAGAAACGCGTCTCCCTGAGTCACAACCGTGTTCCACTGGCCGTAGGCATCACGGTTGATCCATTCATCGGTTTTCGGGTTGTAGCTGAAGAACCGCATGGGAAACGCCGTGCCGCCGCATACCGTGCCGTCCGATGCAGCCGTCATGCCCATGATATGCGCACCTTCGCTGCTGTAGTCGAAACTGAATCGCGTCACGTCGCCCGTGGCCGGGTCCTTGATTTCGAGAACGCGTTCGGTCAGGTCGCAGGTCTCGAGTATTTTCCCATCGGGGAAAGCTCTATGGAAGAGACCCTGGTGGCTGGTGATGATAGGTTTTGCGCTGATGGCGGGCTTCGGGATTTCCGTGGCCTCGCCCTTGTACAATTCGTACCACAGGTCACCCGAGTTGCCGTAGACCTTGCCGTTCATGTCGCGCTGCACCACTCCCGTGCCCTTAATGCGTTTTTCTTCCGGGATGATGGGTATGGCTGTGGCGGTTTCGGGGTCGAATGCGATAATCTGGCTCGCCGTGCTGCCAATCCCGAAATAGATCCACCCCGCATCGTCCGCCGCCACGTACCGCTGGTACTGCGCCCAGTTCTGGCTGTACACATGCCCGTAGTCCTTGAATTCCCGCGTCGCTGGATTGAACGACACCACGCCGCTGCTGGGATACGTAACTGACCAGATTACCCCGTTGTCGTCCTCGGTCATGCCCATGGCCATCTGGGGCGCGGTCCCGCTGGTGAACGTAAACTCGCCCTTGACCGGGTCATACTCGGTGAAATGGCTGTTGAAGTGGGTGTAAAACTTGTTTCCGCTCGAGAGAATGGACGCGTACGGGCAGTCCCCGCCCGGCTCAAACGGCATCGGCACCTCGCGCGTTAGTCCCGTGGCTGCCTCGATCTCGAGCAATGCATACCCGCCCCGATGGTCGAACAGCCACACCAGGACAATGTTGTTCCCCTCGCCGTCGACCGTCGCGACCGTCCCCCGGTGATTGCTCACGGGCGTCGCCACGCCGTGGTGCAGATATCCGTTCCCCAGGTCGTCCGTAGCGGCCCATGACGAACCTACTGCCGTCACGGCCAGCGCCGCAACCAGCAGTACTGCGCTATGCGAAACCCCATGCATCATCGCATTTCTCCCTCCGAGCGCTACTCGATGCCGTTGTGGCCGCGCCGGCGGACTGAACCGCCCGCCGCCGCCCAATTCATGCTGAAGGGCTATCTTCGCATGCCTGCGAGCGGCATGCAAACCCGCGTTGACGCAGGGCAACACCGGCAAGGTCATGCCACCTCGGAGACCATTTTCCGTCCCAGAATCCTGTTCCGACGTGGCATGAGCATCCTGCTCATGATTCAAATAGAGAGCTATCCTCGTAACTTCGTACCCATTTCCAGTTTCGAAGCCCTGCCTTGAGTGGATTGTCGAGGACATATTCGATGGCATGGAAGAAATCTTTCTCATCGCGAATCAGATGATCATGAGGCTCCCGCTGCCAGAAAGGTCCTCTGCGGCCAAGCGCTCTGTTAGCTTGATTTGCGGTGTACGACTTCCAGGTGTGCACGATATCTGACAATTCACACCCTGGGGCAGGCTGGACGACTGCATGCACATGATTTGGCATCACACACCACGCAAATAGTTGGTAGCGCTCGCCGTGGAAGAATGTGATCGCATGGGCGACAATGTTCGCAATTCTGTCCTCTTTCATCCAGGACGAGCCGTGTCCCGCATCAAGATACTTGTCCACCCTATCCGAGAACAGATACTGCAAACGCCTCTCTTCGTGTTGAGAGAGCGGTCGGTTCATTTCTCTCGCAACACGGATAATATCGCGGCGTTCCGCCGTCCAATTCTGTATTACCGTGCGTGGTAACGAATCAAAGAGGCGAAAAGTGACTGAATACACAGAACCGGCGCTGGTCCAGTGCGGTAGGTGAGCGCCTTGACGAACGCGGATGGCTTCCTCACCATCCTCTTGGCGGCGTTGTGGTTCAATACGAACACTCTGCCAGCGGGTTTCACTCGGACCGGTTTCGTGATTGGATGGTTTATCACGAGATATCAACCCACTCATACCGTCAGTACCTACAGTCCTATCCCCTGTGGTTCAGTCAAAGAAGTTGTTGCTCGCATAATAATACATGAGTGGCTGTGTGATTAGTCAATGCCAAACCCCCGCAAACGAATCATGACCTGGAAGGTCATGCCACCTCAGAGACCATTTTCCGTCCCAGAATCCTGTTCCGACGTGGCATGAGCATCCTGCTCATGATTGGCGAGTGCTGAAGGCAGGGGGAATTTCGCGAGCATCATGACCTGGAAGGTCATGCCACCTCGAAGACCATTTTCCGATGTGGCATGAGCATCCTGCTTATGATTCAGGCGGGGAACGCGGCAAGAGAAAGTTCCCCCAAGCCGGTTCGCTCCGGGGCGGGGGGATGTGCTATTGTTTGCTTTTGGCTGTAGATTTGCCCAAGGCACATCACGGATCACGGTGGGAACCGAGCGACCCGTTTGAAATCCGCAGGAGTATCGACGAGGAGAACATTCATGAAAGACACAGCGAAAGGCACAGTCACACGGCGTGATTTCGGCAAGGTAGCCGCCACAGCGGGGACGTTCGCCATTCTGGGCGCGAAGGGGGCCTCGGCGGCAACGAAGACCCTGAAGGTCGGGTTGCTGGGGTGCGGCGGCCGCGGAACCCAGGATGCCATGAACTTGCTCGCGGGCAACGAAGGCGTCGAGCTCGTGGCGATGGCCGATATCTTTGGCGACCACCTGGAGGACCGCCGCAAGCAGCTCGCCGGCCACAACGACCCCAACATCAGCAAGAAGGTGAACGTCACCGATTCGAGGTGTTTCATAGGCTGGGATGCCTACCAACAGATTCTCGACACGGATATCGACATCATCATGGAGACGTGCACACCCTTCATTCGCCCGAAACACCTCGAGGCGGCGGTCGAAGCCGGCAAGCATATTTTCGCCGAGAAGCCCGTTGCGACCGACACGCACGGCCTCCAACGGTTCCGGAAAGCCATGGAAGCCCATAAGGCCAAGGGGCTCTCATTTGTCGCCGGCACCCAGTTCCGCCACGACAGGGTCCGCATCGAGACCACGGAGAAAATCCACAACGGCGCGATCGGCGACGTCGTGGCCATGCAGTGTTACTACTGCGGCGGCCTGCCCTTCGTTGTCAAACGCAACGAGGGCTGGAGCGACCTCGAATATCAGTTGCGCAATTGGTACAACTACCGGTGGACCTGTGGCGACAATATCGTCGAGCAGGCCATCCACGGCATTGATCTCTGCAACTGGGTCTTCAACGGCCCGCCCAAATCGGTGTTCTCGTCGGGCGGCCGCGCGTGGAAACCGAAGGTCGAGATGTATGGCGACATGTACGACCATTTCTCGTGCGACTACATCTATGTCAACAGCAAGGGCCAGGAGGCGCACGTCGCCCATTACAGCCGTCACTGGGATAACGTCGACGGCCGCGGCGGCATCAACATTGCCGGAACGAACGGTTTCAGCAACGGCCTCGATATGGGCGAAAAGGGCATGAACGACTCGATCCAGGAGATGGTCGATCTGGTGAACAGCATTCGCGAGACCGGGCCGCACTGGCATGATGGGGAGCGCATTGCCGACACCACCCTGACATCCATGATGGGCCGTGACTCGGCCTACACCGGCAAGACCATTTCGTGGGAAGACGCCCTGGCCATGGACGAGCAATGGGTGCCCGACGATCTGACCTGGGATACGGATATGCCGGTGGCGATGGATATCCCGGTTCCCGTGACCAATCCCAACCCGCCGCTCGAAACGCGGTAGCGGCCACCACAGTACAGTTCCAAACGGCGTGATCGACCCGGTCGCGCCGTTTGGCTTTGGTGCGCGCGTGTGGTCAAGGCTTACACTCCCCGCTCGGGAGCGCGCCGCCCCATCACCGCGCGATAGGACTCCGAAGCACCGATTCGCTCCCGGGACCGTCTGCGGGTATAATCAGCCTTGGTTCGCCGGGGGACATTAGCGAAAGGCTGAATTCATGCCGAATCTGACACGAAGGGTGCTCTTCCTGTGTGCCTTATGCCTTCTGATGGGCGCGGCCCGGGCCCAGGATGCGGCGCCCGAGATGGCAGCAGGACTCACGGGCGGGCTGGGCGCACTCGATTACACTGTCATTGCAGTCTATGCCGTGGGCATGCTGGCCGTCGGCGCATATTATGCGCGCAAAGTCGAAACTGCTGAAGACTATTACCTGGGAGGCCGC
>CAZFOG010000253.1:0-7654 GCA_964520685.1 uncultured Nitrospiraceae bacterium
TATCGAGAGTTCCACCACGGCGCTGGAGGGATCGGAGGGCGGATAGAAGTAGAGGATACGGCTGCCCCGGTCGAGGTACCACTCCCCGGGCATGTCGATTTCGCTCAACAGATTAAGGGCGTAATAGGGCGCGCCCGCGCGGTATCCGTAGCCGGCATAGGGCTCTTCAAGCACGAACTCGCGTTTCTCGGTGTCGATGGACGCGACGCGTTCATAGGAATCGGCCCAACCGAAAAACCAATAGCCGTAGATCAGCACGGCGGGCTCTTCTTTCCAACGGGAAGGGCGGTCGCCCTCGTAGATGAGGTGACCGGTCTTGCTGCCTTCCATCCCGTGAATCTTGTGGCCGTCCTTGACGGACACCTCCGCGACATGCACAAACCCTTCGTTGGGCCAGCGAGCGAGGGTCATCGGTTCGCCGTTGAAGAACAGTTCCATGACGGGATGGGTCTTGAAGCCCAGTCCGCTGTTGAAACCGCCCAGGCGGAGCGGTTTCAGCTCGCCGATCCCAAATTTCGCGAGGTCGACCTGCAGCACTTTGCCGCGGGCCCCCTCGGGGAGGCGCGCCAAAACGGCTTCATCGGTAACCGGCCCGAATCCTTCGACACGAATCCCGCCAGTGAAAACGGGCGTTTCGTTTTCGGCCGCCTCGTAGCGGATCGGGGCCGATGCTTCGCCCGAATCCTCCAGAGTCAAGGTGAAGGTTTGGGTCACGCGATAACGGCCTCCATGTATGACCACCCGCGCGCCGCCCTCGGTCAGTGTGCCTTCCCGTTTCAACACACGCAATGCATCCCGCGCGCCTTCGAGAGTGGCAAAGGGGGCCTCTGCCGTTCCCGCGGCATCGGCGGCGCCATTCGGAGCGACGTGCAACACCACCGGCGGTTCCGGCCAGTCGGGAAGTTGCGTGCGCCCGGCGACGGGCGGCATCGCGGCGCCGACCTCGGCGGCCGGAACTGGTGACGTGAACCAACAGAAAGCAACGGCAGCAAACAGAATCGCACTCAAACAACGCGGCTTCATAGGGGTGACCCTCCTCATTGCGCAGCGAAACCCGGGCGGCTCCGCGGATTGCATTCGCAGGCGACTATAGTAGCGGCTCTGGAAAGACAATCCCAGCACTCAAATCAGCGGAGTAAGCCCCCCGAGATTGGAGACCTGTCGGTCGCAAGAGTGGCTCGGTCAGGAGACCGTGCCACAGCAGCGAAGACGTAGCAAAAACCAAGGCAGACCCATAAGACATATAGGTCCTATAGGACATATAAGACCTATAAAAGAGACCAGCGACCTAGCCCTCCAACCAAACCCACGATCTAAGCAGAAGGTGCGGACCTTGCGGTCTTGTAGCGCAGGCGTCTCGCCTGCATTCTTGCATTCGACAAACCCCGGAGGCAGGCGAGACGCCCGCGCTACAGGATCGCCGAAGCCTAAACCACATTGACGCCCCAAACTCAGTACATCACATTGCGCTCCCCCAACTCCGCGCGGTGCTCCGCCAGGAACTTTTCTCGCTCGGCCTCGAGTTCGCGGCGGCGCTTACGCCAGGCCCGGGGCGTAAGAAGGAGTATCCCCACGGCGACCATGGGTCCGGCGACAACTAGGAGAATCGTGACGGCGACCACGCTCTTTAGAGCAAAAGGCAGGTCTTCGAGGGGATTGAAGAAGGAAGGGACCTCGGCCGCATACAACGCCAGGATTGCTCCGAGCAAAATCACGATAGTCAAAGCGTTCTTTCGTGACTCCCGCTCCCGCTTTGCTGTTCGGCGAATACGCGCATCGAAATCAGCGAGGGAATTTGCCGGGCCGTGCAGCGCGCCTACCCGGAACCTCTCTTCGGGGACATGATTCATGAGAAAAGCCACAATCTCACGCGCCTCGGCCCCTCGCCAATTCGGACGGCGGTGACCCTGCTGCTTTATCACCCGCAACTCGATCTCCGTATCGGGCAATGAAATACACAGCGTCTCAAACCCCTGATGAAAGTGGGTCGTGCGGTCTAATGACACCTCCTGCACCTCGTCCCATCGGTATGCCCGCATTCCGCCGGGCCAGTCGCTCTCGAGCCCATTCGGTGTCAACAGGATGTCCTGCCTTCGAAAGGGGGTATTCCCAACATTCAGACGCAACGCATCGGGCACATCAGGCATCGGCGGCGACTTCCATACCCCCTCGGTCCGTTCGATGATCCGCTTCGTGTCATCGTCTCCAAGCAGCCCGAGAGTCAGTACACCGTTGCCGATTGCGGAATCAAGAAAGGTAAACGTGACCCAGTCCCCTTCGCGAAGGACGTGCCCCTCTGCGAAGTCACTCCATGGCCAGGATTGCCACTTAACAAATCTCCGGCGATGAATGCCTTCCTTGTCGACGCGCAGCCGCCAGTGATGTAACCAGAGACAGAGCAACGCGGCAATCAGGATTAGTGTTGCTGAGAATGCGATACGAGCAGCTGAATCGGGCACCTCCTCGCCTGATGTCCCGCTCAGGTAAGGCAGCGACATGGCAACGCTTGGAATCAAGAGAAACGCGCCTAACGTGTAATACGCCACGCGCCGGTATAGCGGCCCCAGCTTGAACTCCATCGGCTGGAAATCTCCGGGCTTCTGGTTGTCGTTTATCTCCATAAACCAAATCCATGATTTGAGCAGAAGGTGCGGACCTTGCGGTCTTGTAGCGCAGGCGTCTCGCCTGCATTCTTGCATTCGACAAACCCCGGAGGCAGGCGAGACGCCCGCGCTACAGGATCGCCGAAGCCTAAACCACATTGACGCCCCAAACTCAGTACATCACATTGCGCTCCCCCAACTCAGCCCGGTGCTCTTCCAGAAACCTCTCCCGCTCAGCCTCGAGTTCGCGGCGGCGCTTGCGGAAGGTGCGGGGCGCGTTAAGCACTATCCCCACCATGAGAACAGGGCCGGCCGCAACCAGCAGCATAGTGACCACAACCACGACCTTCAGGGCAGGAGAGAGGTCTTCGAGAGGATTCGAGAAAGATGCCGCCTTGACCGCCAACCACACTCCAAACGCCGCAAACGCGCCCACTACAATCCAGGCAATCTTTCGTGACTCCCGCTCCCCCTTTGCTGTTCGGGCAATACGCGCTTCGAAATCGGCTACGGAATTTGCCGACCCGTGCAGCGCGGCTACCCGGAACTTCTCCTCGGGAGCATGATTCATGAGAAAAGCCACAATTTCACGCGCCTCAGCGCCCACCCAGTTCGGCCTGCGGCTACTCTGCTGCTTTATCACCCGCAACTCGAGGTCCTTATCGGGTAGCGACAGGCAGAGCCTTTCAAATCCCTGCTGAAAGTGGGTCGTGCGCTCCAACGACACCTCCTGCACCTCATCCCAGCGGTATGCCCGCATTCCGCCGGGCCAGTCGCTCTCGAGCCCATTCGGTGTCAACAGGATGTCCTGCCTTCGAAAGGGGGTATTCCCAACATTCAGACGCAACGCATCGGGCACATCAGGCATCGGCGGCGACTTCCATACCCCCTCGGTCCGTTCGATGATCCGCTTCGTGTCATCGTCTCCAAGCAGCCCGAGAGTCAGTACACCGTTGCCGATTGCGGAATCAAGAAAGGTAAACGTGACCCAGTCCCCTTCGCGAAGGACGTGCCCCTCTGCGAAGTCACTCCATGGCCAGGATTGCCACCTAACAAACCTCCGGCGATGAATACCTTCCTTATCGACGCGCAGTCGCCAGTGATTTACCCATAGACACAGCAACACGGCGATAAGGGACCCTGTCACTGCCGGGAAAATGATTCTCGTGGTCACGTCGGGGAACTCGTCGTCCGGGATACCAATCAGGCGGGGTAACGCCGCGGCAACGATGGGTAGGAGAAGAAGGGTCCCTGCCGCATAGTACGCCACGCGCCGGTATTCCGGCGCCTGCTTGAACTCCACCGACTCAATGTCGATGGTCTCTCGAACTTCACTCATCCCCAGCAAGCCACCATGAAGCCCTCTGGTTCTGACTGAATCCTTGGATAGGTTTTATACGACGTATAGGGCCTATAGGTCTTATCAGAAAGAGGTCTCCTCTACGCTCGGCTACTCCGCCGCAAGCTCAGCGAATTGCGCGAAGAGCGTGTCTACGATAGCCGGTTCCGACTCCACCGCAACCTTACTGGTACCCAGCCAGGTCTCGTATCCGCCCAACGCATGCTGGGCGGGCGTCGGCAGATAGCCGAAGCCCCCGTTGGCCTGTGAAATCGTGAACATAACGGGCAACGGGCTTTCCGCCTTAAGCCGCAGGCCCGTTTCGGCGAATGTCTCAAACGGTATCCCCGCGACCCCCGCGTCGCCGATGCGCAATGCCTGTACCCAGATATCCACCTGGTCCGGACAATCCAGAAGGTTCACCGTGCGGTGCGCGTAAGAGCGCGGTACAATGCCGACATCGGCTTCGGGTTTGGCAAGGATGTCGTTGGCCCATTGCACCTGGGCTTCGTCAGGTTTGCGAACCCCGAGGGTCAATTTGGCCAGCCGGCCCCCGAGTTTCGCATGATCCTTGAACTCGACGGTCTGATAAACCCGGTAGACCTCGGCGGCGACGATGTTGGCTACCCGGTGAATCTGTTCATACGGCTCGCGTTTGGGAGTGGGCACCCGGAAATTGATGTTGTTGATGTCCCCGCTCGTCCCATTGGACAGAATACCCACGAAAGGCGGGTCCTGGCGATCGGCGCCGAGCAATTCCTGGATACGGTCGGCGAACGCCCCAAAATAGTCCGCCGAGATATGCCCGGCCGGCACGCCGCCCACATAATGCAGCGAGTAATTCGCCAACAGCGCAATTGGCCGCCCCTCCAGGGACCGCACGGCAATGAACACAATCCCCGGGTCGGTAGGACCGGCTGGCTCGACCAGCGCCGCGTGCGCCCGGGGGGGATTCATACGCGCCTGATCTTGCGCGCCGAAGGGACTGACCATCAACGTGGGATCGCTCATGAGCCATCGGCGATTGTTTACCTGGTCCGGCTCCTCGCCCTTCCCCCAGGCGATTTGCGCCGGTTCGAGATTGTTGATCGCACATTGCACCGCATCGACGATGCGGTCCACCATGAATTGCTGATACTCGGTGAATTCCCCGTACCCGCCAGGGCACTTCGAAACTCGCGCGGGCGGGCCCGAATGGGTGTGGGTCGCCGCCATCAACATGTGTTCCGGAGGAATAGCGGTAATTTCCTGGAGCCGTCTCTTCGCCTCGTCGAATACATGCTGGTCGATGCCCAGATTGTCACAGAGCACAATCACCAGGCGCGCCGCCCCATCGTCGAGCACCAGACAACGCGCGTGCAGGTCATCATGAACGTACGTGGCCTTGGGGACCTCGAAATTGCCCACGATGGCCGAACCCAAGGGCGGCGTAATGTTCGCCTTGGCCGCGCCCGCCTGAAACACCGGCGCCGCCGCTTCCTCGGCACTGCCTGCTCCCGGCGCAAGCCACAGCAGCAGCGCCAATCCCATGCCTAAGCACACAACAGAGTTCAGTCCTGACCAGTTCATTGTCTACCTCCCTGGATTATGTTCCGCAGGTATTCTAACAGAACCGCCACCGGCGGGCACCACTGCCGGTCCTGAGTGCGAATCGTGTCCCTAAGGAAATCCGGTGCGCCACCGTCACGCGCGTGCTGACTGGATGCGCCCAGCTCGATAGCGTTCAGCGGCTTCCCCAGCGGTCATTGCCCGCGCATAAAGAGCAACGTGACAGAGCTTCCCCTCAAAGCCCAGTATCCCGTCACTACGGCCACCCAGCCAGATTTCGGGCGTGTCGGCCGGACACCCCAACTCGAGCGTGCCGCTCAATTCCGGGGTCGTGCGGCCATCCAGATATGCGGCCACCTGACTGCCCTGCCGCACGTACGTCACGCAGTACCACCGCTTGGACTCGAGCACCGAACCGCCAACCAGCAAGTTTTCTTTGCGATCGCCGTTGTACGCGATGAGACGGCCCGCCGTGCTGCCGTCGCCATACGTGCCGCCGATGCCGAGATGTTCGCCGGGCCCTCCCTGTTCGCCATTCGGGCCGCGCGAGAAGAAATAGCCAGTGACGGCGCGCGCATCGTGGGGTAAGCCGTTCCAGAACCAGAGTTCGACCGAATACGCGTCACCCAGCTCGGGCACCCTTGCCGCCACACGCCCCCCGGCA
The DNA here is from genome assembly GCA_964520685.1 of uncultured Nitrospiraceae bacterium. Lineage (GTDB taxonomy): Bacteria > Hydrogenedentota > Hydrogenedentia > Hydrogenedentales > SLHB01 > UBA2224. Next base: position 6,155 of record CAZFOG010000253.1, read on the forward strand.
AAATGGGCCGCCCGGCAGATGCCGTCAGGATGTCCCGCTTCTGCAACCGGCGCACCCTCGACAAAAAATGCCACGCCCGGTTCGTATTTCGCATTGAGATTGTTGCCCGAACGGTCCGCGCACGTGTCCCCCGCGATGGTGTCCATGGGCCAGCAAGCAAGCGGGTTCGAGGCGCGGACGGCCTCGATGTAAGGCCCGCCGGAAACGGGCAACGGCTTCCGCCGACGTCCCGACAGCTGTTCGAGTAGGGCCGTTAGTGCATCCACGATTTGCGGCTCGGCATCCGTTTCGAGGGCGGCAGTGCGCGCGGGCCAGGTGTTGTAGCCGCCGAAACAATGCAATTCGGGTGGAGGAATGTAGCCCTCTGCACCGTTCGCAAGTTCGATATTCATCGTTAACGCAAACGGACTCTGGCGTTTGAGCTTCAGGCCGCTGATGGCGTAGACCTCGCACGGGATCGCGGCAATCGCGAAGTCGCCGATGCGCAGCGCCTGAAGCTTCAATTCGCGGGTGGGCTCCCCGGCGAGATAGAGCTGTTCGAGCGCATAGACTTCCGGTTGATCTTTGGGGACGGCGCGCTCACCCATTCCCGCGCGAATTTCGTTGGCCCAAGCAAGCCGCTCCGGCGAAGGCGTCCGCCGTCCCAGTGCGAGTTTCGTCTCTACCATGTCGAGGGACGCATCGTCAACGTATTCGGCGCGCTGCCAGGCTTCCATGGCTTTCGTGGCAACCCGCGCGGCGTAGGAATCGATATTGATGTCCTTTTTCGGCTGCGAATAGTCCATCCAATGCTGATCGCCGCTGGTTCCATTCGAGATGATCGCGACAAATCGCGGGTCGTCCTGCCCCGAGACAATACCCCGCTCCATCTCCGCGCAGAATCGCCCAAAATAGTCCGCGGATACAGCCGGCGCTCCGAAATAATGCATCGAGTAATTGGCAACCATCGCCAGGGGTGCGCCCTCGGCCGTCTGCACCGCCAGTACGGTCAGGGCCGGGTCCTCAGGCCCGCAGGGACCGATATAATCCGGGTTCTGATACCCCGGATGCATCATCGCGCGAATCGTGGCGTCGCCAAACGGGTCCGTCCCGATGCGGTCAGGGCGGCGAATCCATACGCGGCAGTTCGTGTCTTCACTATCCATCACGGCGGCCCAGCCCACCCGCGCAGGCACCCGGTTGGCGTCGGCCTGGCGGATGCACTCGACGACCCTGCCCGGCAGATAGGCCGCGTATACTTCGTCGCACCGCGAGCCCAGGGCGCCCATGACCGACGGCGCGGAATGCGTATGGGTCGCCGCGATCAACATGTGTTCCTCGCGGATACCCGTCACTGCGCTCGCTTCACGCTTCATGCCGTCCATCAGCTCGCGCGGCATCATCAGATTATCCACCAAAACCAGCGCAACCCGTTTCGTGCCGTCATCAAGCACCAGTCCCCGCGCAAACAACGGGTCGTGAACTGTGTCCGCGGCGCCCTCGAGAAAACCGCCGCTATTG
>CAZFOG010000253.1:7664-9076 GCA_964520685.1 uncultured Nitrospiraceae bacterium
ATTGATGATCGGCAGGACCTCCGGCGTGACATCCACGGCCGCCGCGCCCGCCAACAGCCCCTTCGCACCGCGCCGGCCTGCCAAGCCATCCGCCGCACGCGCACCAGGGTTCGCCGCCGCCCACACCAACGCCCCCGCAGCACCGCAGGCCGATTCCCTGAAGAAAACCCGTCGACTCAACTTTCCGCTCATGCTTGCACCTCCGCCACATTAGCCGCACATCAGACTACATTTAATCGGCAAAGAAGACAAGAAACCCGGACTGACAGAAACCCGGACTTGCGGAAACGTCGACTGGCAGGGCAACGCCTTGGAACGCCGTCCGCCATCCACCTCATTCCCGGCACGAAAAGAAAAAGGACTCACGCGTGCTTGCGTAAGTCCTTGGTATTCCTGGTGGGCCGCGAGGGATTCGAACCCCCGACCTTGGGATTAAGAGACCACTAAGTAGCAATCTATTATAGTGCATAATCAACTGAAATCACACGAGTTCTGCAGAATCGTCCATGTCGTTCGTGTGGTTAGAAAAGGCCAGAAATGGCCGTTTGTCAAAGTTGAGTGTGCCCTATTTGTGCCAGGGGCCGGGGCGCCTTGAATGGCCGTGTGTAATAGGCGTCGCGGGTCGAATGGGACGCCGAATTGGCCGTCCCGGTCATCTTCATGCCACTTGGTGCCTCGACGTGGCCGGCTTATAGTGGGGTTACGCGCCAGCTTCAAGGCGCAGGAATGCCTCCTACCGTCTACACCGGATAGCACCGCCGAACTTGAGCCTCGTCGAGATGTCCTCCTGACTGCAAGTATGCCCCAATGGAGTCGCCATCGCAAAGGTAGGCACTCCACTCGAAGTGTGGAAGGTCCGAATCCTTCCCTCAAGGCAAGCGGCAAGTCGCGAATCTTTCGGAACCGTTGGCGGCAGAATCGGCACCGGGGGGCAGGGGGGGAAACCAATGTGGTAAAGAGATTGTACTGTCGGTCACGCGAAATTTCGTGTGATTTGGAACCCCCGCCGTGAGGATGCGCACCCAAGGCTCGCCGCGCATAGTCCCTACTCATCAGAACTACATGAAAGCGATGACAGAACTGACAGAACCTCCGAGCAGGTTACTGCATTCGAGTTTGTTGGCCAGGAATTGGCAACTATGGGGGGACGACGACTACATCCTCGTCCTGCCTCCCCCCCAGCCGCGCACTCCGACCGCATGGGCAAGACCCTCCCTTGGAGTGCTCCGCGGCGGAGACGCGGCCCAGGACGGTACGCGCGGTGCTGGCGGCTGGGATGTTGCGGGCTTTCAGGGGCTGGTGCTGGCGAATGGGCCTGCGGTCGAAGGGGCAGAGTGGCAGAGGCCGTTTTCTGAAGACAGTGATGTGTACTTCCCGTTGCCCCTCGTTTTCAATGCTTGGCAGTAAAGGTA
>CAZFOG010000253.1:9086-9887 GCA_964520685.1 uncultured Nitrospiraceae bacterium
AGGACACTCCGGGGCGCACGGAGGGCGCTTGTTGTGTCCATTCTGCTCTGTGGTGCCGCTTCTTTTGCCTGAGCGTGCGTGTGCAGGCGCCTCAGAGGCCACGGCTGGCTCGGCAGCCGTAGCGAGCATCGCTGGGCGTATAGAGACCGGCGCCAACGCGTGAGGGCCGCAAGCATGACTTGCAACGCGCAGCTTTGCATGGATGCGCAGCGGACCGTGGCCAAGCTATAGCCCGGCCGCCGTGTGCTTGCAGATTTCGGGAAGGCGCTTGCGCCATCGCAATCGCGAGGGGGGGCAGGGGGGGATTGCCCCGGCGCCAATGTGTCAGGTACCCGGCTCACAAAATGTCCGAAATTTTTGGCGTCCTTTTGTATAGTAATGCATGTTGGTGCACTTCAGTGCATAATGAGACGTCAAATTGAAGTACGTTTGATGCAATGCTAGACTTTGAATACACAAGAGTTGACTAACTTATGATTGTACGCTACAATTTTTGTAGTTACGAGTAGAATTGTCCAATTGTGCGAAGGGGGTGCATCATGAAGACTTTTGGAGTTATGTGTATCATTGCGGCGCTTTTTGTTGCGGCAATGGGATGTCCGGAATCAGGCATCAACATCGGGCTGGCCAACTCTCTTACCATGCATAATATGGGGGACACGAATATCTTTCATCTGTCCATTACGCGAATTGGGGATATTGGCGGAAAGGGGGGCGTGAATCTGCTTCCAGCACCGCTCGAACCGGGCCAGAGTTTCAAGAAATCGGGACTGGTTGACGGTTTATATGAACTCTCCGTGA
>CAZFOG010000254.1:0-9882 GCA_964520685.1 uncultured Nitrospiraceae bacterium
TTCGGGATGGTCTGCTTGCGGTCGGTGAGTACGGCTCCTGCGACGCGGCCCTTGGCACTGCGGATCACGTCGAGGGCACGGCTGACGACTTCGCGGCGCGTGCTGTCGGCCCGGATCACGATGACCACGCCGTCCACAAACCGGGCGGCGTTGATGGCGTCGCTGGATGTCCGCACGGGGGAGGCGTGGACGACGATCCGATCAAACCGCTGGCGCAGTTCCGTCAGGATCGATTGCATGCGGCGGGATTCCCACAGGTAGGCGGGGCATTCCGCAACTCCCCGCGAGAGGACATAGAGGTCACCGTCCTGGCCGAGGATTTCATCGAGTTCGGCCTGGTCGGTCACGAGGTCGGTAAGACCCTTGGGGGAAGTGCCTTCGGCCCGATGCGGGGCAAAGTCAATGTAGAGCACACGCCATTCCGGATTCTCCGAGCGGGCTTTTGCCAGTGCCATGGCAACCGGGCCCGACTGCTCTCCCGTCACCGCGCTGGTCACCGCGATTACCTGGTTCGGGACACCCGACTGGACGGCGTCGAGCATGGTGCTGAGACGCTGGGCCTCGCCGACATCCAGGGGACGGTTGCGGCCGGCGTGGAAGAACGAAGCCAGGGGCGGCACCTTCAGATGGAATTCCACATCCTCGGGCGTTTTGAGCCCATGGTCGAGATACTCGAGGAAGAACGCCAGGGCGATGCCGCCAATGATGCCCACAAACAGGGCAATCACGAGATTGACCAGCTTGCGGGGACTGATGGCGTTCACCGGCACCGAGGGATGCTCCACGACGCGGATACTGGATATCTGCTTGTCCCGCATCGCATCCGCAACGATAGCCTCCTCGCGTTTTTCGGTGTAATACACGAGAGAATTCGAGGTGGTGTCGACGGCGCGCTGCAGATCTTCCAACGCCCCATCGAGCTTGTTCAATTCTTCAATGCGGAGTTGGAGGTCCTCGATTTTCGCCTGGGTCGTACTGCGCGTCGCTTCGATCGCCTCGGTCAGGCGCTCGGCGGCCCGGCTGATCTCGTTGTGTATGGCCACGACTTGCGGGTGTTTCGGCCCGAGATTCTCGGTGATGCGGTTGCGCTCGAGGATCAGTTCGAGAAGGCGGAGCTGCAGCTCGGTCACGACCGTATTCTCGGTCTTGCCCGACAAGGTGGCGATGAGCACCTGGTCGGTCTTGCCCCCGGCGACCTGCTCGGCGGCAACCTGGCTCTCGGTCAGTTGCAGCAACAATTTGCGGGCCTCGGCGTATTGATTCAGCAGCAGCTCCTTTTCGGCATCGAGAGACACCACCCGGTGCTCCCCGCGAAAGGCTTCGAGTTTCTGCTGCGCCTCGGTCAACTGTTGGGTTACACGCGCGACCTGTTCATCGAAAAAGGCGGCGCTGCCGGGCTGGTCGAATACATCCACGTGCTTCTGCTGGTACGCCTCGAGCAAGGCCTCGAGCACGTCGCGGGCCAGTTGCGGATCGCCCAGTTGGCTGCGGATCTCGAGAACGTACTTCTTGTCATCGGCTTTGACTTCGATGGCCTTCTTGAGCGCCTCGATGGCCCGCTGGACGGGATCGGGGCGCTTCTTCAGGGAGAGGGTGTATTCGAGTTCACGAACGGCGCGCAAGGCCAGTTGGAGCGGGCTTAGTCCGCTGTGCAGGGCGCTGTCGAGATTGAGGTCTTCGACCACCTTCGCCAGCACGTCATTGGCGTAAATGAGATCGATTTCGGAGTACACATCTTCACGGGAGAGCTGGACCATGAGCATTCCCACATCGGAATGCACCACCGTAGGGTCCGGCTGCGACGTGGTTCGCCCGCGGATCAGACGCACCTTGGCCACGGATTCGTAGGTTGGCGGCCAGACGTAGTTCCCGAGCAGCACCACGCCGAATACCACCGCGATGAAGAGCAGGATGAAGACCTTGCGCTTGAACAGAACGCTCAAGACGTCTCTCAGGAAAATCTGCCGCTGATCCATCTAACGTTCCCCTTACAGTTCCCCGCGCGCGCAACACACGCGCCGCCGCACGGTCAGATGCTACGGCGCGACCACGAAGCCACCCGTCTGAAATGGCGCGACGACCGCGGAGGCCCCGATGCTGCGCGACTTGGAGTTCACCTGCTGTTCGTTCATGTAGTATGTGCCGCTGACGCCCAGGGTATTGTCAAACGGGACAATCTGGTCGATGTACCGTTCGACAAAGATGTTCGCCCGCACGACGAGCTTCTCGGGCACGAAGACAACATCAAACGGCTTCAACGGGATATCGTTTTCCGTGTAGCCTTTGTTCAGGGCCGCCCGCAGATTGGTCTTGAAAACGTAGGGCTTGCCATCAGGATTCCGGCGGATGACGATCACGCTGTTGAGGCGGCCGCTGTTGGCGGGTCCGCGCGCCATGATCAGCGCCTGCAGCGCGGTCGGGCAGCTATCGAGGGGATACACGCCGGGGATACCCACTTCGCCGCCGATGTAGATGCGCGCACCGGTCGCCTGGATGACATCCACCGAGACGTCTACCGGATTGTGGATGAGCCCGTTGCACGCTTCCTTGAGCATCGCGCGGAGTTCATCCACGCCATATCCCGCCGCCTGGATTTCATAATCGATGCGGGGCACCGAGATCCGCCCGTCCGTACGCACTTTGGCGATGGTATTCATGCCTGCGAGAGCGGCGTTGATATTCGGGAATACGACAAGCCCGACGGTTGGCGGGTTTTTCAGGACTTTCGCGGCCTCGTTGGCAATAGTTTCCGAAGCCTCGGCCACCGTGAGTCCTGAAACCTTGATCTCGCGCTCCAACATGGGGAGGCTGATGGCGCCATTGGGCCTGATGGTCACATCGCGGCTGATGCTTTCGAGGCGGTCGACGTTCGCGAAGTCCACGTTGACGCTGATTTGGGGATCGCCCTGGATAATGCCGGTTTTCCCGTACAGGGCGGACAGCCGCTCTTCGAGCTGGTTCGTGGTGAGGCCCGCGGCCTGCACGTCGCCGATTTCCGTCGCGCTGATCTTGCCGTCGGGTCGTACGGTGCGGTTCATGTTGAGCGGCCAGTTGTTCAGGAAGGAGATGCCGATCACGTCACCGTAATCGATCACGTACGTGCCGGGATCCGTGGTATCGGACGAGAGGCGCACCTCCATGTTGTCGCCTACCTCGAGCTTGTAGTCCCACGGCGCCTCGTCTTCCTGAATATTGCGGACATTAAACGTCAGTTGAACCTGGTCGCCCACCTGCAGCAGATAGGGTTCCGTTCCGCCCGTCATCTCGTCGACCTCTTCGGGCGTCAATTCGCGGGTTTCACCCTTGGGATCGATCACGCGGATGCCGGTAGAGGTCTGGCAGCCGCACACAAGCGCCAGGAACGACACGGCCAAAATGCCGCTTATGCTCCTCAAAACCGCGAGTTTCATGAATTCCTGCCTCCCCAGCACATGCTGGTTTGTCAACGATCCTTCGCCCCCTTGTCGCCTCCGGAAGAATCGGTACTGCGTCCCGCCAGCGGCGACAGGGTGGTCGGTTTCGGTTTCGCCCCGGTGTAAAGCTTGCGCCCTGCCTCGAGACTCTCGCGCTGGAGCGCGGGATTGTCGAAGCGTATCCTCCCGGCCTTGCTTTCCTGTATGGACGTGGGGATAGGCGCAGGCATGAGAGCCGTTTCGTTCAGGATCTGCAATGCATACGGGCCGGCATAGTGAAGGGCCTCGCGCTGGATACCCGATGTGCGCGCCCCCAGTCTATCGAGTTCCGAGAGCAGTGCGGTGCGGGCGACAATGGCATCCGCCTCGATAACGGCCGAGAAATCGGGATCGACGCTGAGCCCCTCGATGGTAATGCGGTACCGCTCCCCCGGATTCCTCAGGTAATTGGGGGCGGACGGTTTCAGCACTTCCGCCGAGAGCCGCACAAGAAAATCCACCGTGCCAAAGCGGTCGATCGTATCACTCGATTCGTCGCGCGTCCGGGTCCGGGCCGTATCGCCGACATTACGGCTTCGGGTGGCAATGCCAATTTTGATATCCCGGTGCCGCTGCTCGAGAAGGAGCAGGTGCCGATCGTCCAGCCGGAATCCGTGGTGCCGTATAACGTCCTCTGCACGCACGGACTGGGCGCTGATGCTGCCAAGCAAGGCGGCCATGAGCAGGGTCCATAGACCTGCCTGGACGCTCGAGCGCCCGCGACGGGATGTGCCTGCTGTATCTCGGAAGCCGGACATTGCCCCCAATCGCTCCCCTCTTCTCCGCGTTTAGAGGTCTATTCTACATCATCTTATGAAAGAATGCGCGCGTTTTTCGCAGGGAGTTACGTTGGAAGGTCGTCATACCCTCCGGCGGAGATCCAGTCAACCGTCTTTTTCAGTCCCTCTTCCAGGTCAACCCTGGGCACCCATCCCAGGAGCTGTTTGGCTTTGGTGACGTCGGCAAGGACGCGCTCGATCTCGCTTTTTGCGGGGCGAAGGGCTTTTTCGTCTTTCGAGATGACGATTTCACGGCCCATGATTTTCGCGATAAGCATGGCGAGTTCGGCGATGGTGAGGGCGCGGGTCGAGCCGAAGTTGACGACCTCGCCCACCACGCTGTCGTTCTCGGCCATGAGGAGGTAGGCATTAACGATATCGTCAACATAGGTGAAGTTGCGGGTGGGCGTAAGGCTTCCGAGTTTGAGTTCATTCCCTTTGAGAAGCTGCAGAATGATCGTGGGAATCACGAGGAATCTGCCAATCCGGGGACCGTACACGTTGAAAATCCGGATAATGGTCACCGGCAACTCGTAGGAAAGATAAAAACTCTCGACCACGTTGTCTGCGGCCAGTTTCGAGGCTGTGTAGGGATTGTAGGCCCGGACCGGATGGGTCTCGCTGATGGGCGTATCGCCGAACGTCGCGCCATAGACCCCCGCGGACGAAGTGTGCACCAGGCGCCGCACCTTTTCATGGCGGGCTGCATTGCAGACGTTCAGGGTGCCACTGACATTTGTGATGACCGTCTCGTCAGGGTTCGAGTAGGAATAGGCTACGCTGGTGATGGCGGCCAGATGAAAGACGGTATCCATTCCAATGGTGGCGTCGCGCACGAAGGCCGCATCGCGGATATTGCCGCCGACGATCTCCATCTGCTTTCGCAGGTCGGCGGGAATGGCCGCGAGATGGCCGATGCTGCCGCGCATATTGCCGTGGACCATGGCGCGCACGTCCGCGCCGGCCTCGAGAAGGCGCTGGCACAGATGGCTGCCGATGAATCCGGCTGCCCCGGTGATAAGGACTTTTCTGCCCTGCCACTCCATGTATCTTCCCCTTATTGGGCGTGCTGTGCGTATCCGGGCCGTCAGCACGGCGAATCCGGCCCTGGCTCCATTTTCCCCGGTCTCTATTCTACTCCGCAATCAGGGATTCGAAGATGCGCTCGTATTCCGAGACCACGTTATCCCAGTTGTACTGGGTGCGCACACGCTCGACCGCACGCTGCCGAAACGCACTCACTTCCTCGGGATGCTCGACGAGCCACTGCATCTTTGCGCGGCAGTCGTCCGCATCGCGGCTTTTGAATTGGACTCCCGCTTCGGCCACGGCTTCGGCATTGTATGCGATATCGCTGACCAGAACGCAATTTCCCGCGCCCATGGCCTCGAGGATCGCCGGATGGGTGCCGCCCACTTCCATGGCGTTCACATATACGTAGGCATTGGCGCGCAGGGCCTGATACGCTTCCCCGTAGAGTGCTCCCGGGAAGATGACCCGTTTGTCTTTTGTGTCGGTAAGGCGCCGGATGTAGTCGTCGGCAAAGGGCGCGCTGCCGACAATGAGCAAGTTCATGTCGGTGTCGACTTTCTCGAACGCCTCGACGACCAGGTGCGCGTTGTTCTCAGGCTCGAGACGGCTGACAAATAGGAAATAGCGCTCGGGGTGAACCCCATACTCCGCCAGCATTTCGCGGCCCGTACCGCGCTCGACAATGTCGGCTCCGTAAGCCACGAAGTCGCTTTCGCAGCCGAACTTCTCGCTGTAGTAATCTTGGATGACGAGGGAATCCGAAACGATGCGATGGGGGAGCCGGGCCGCGAGGTGTTCCGAGAATTTGTAAAACGACCTGCCCGCCCATCCCCATTTGGCCCGCTGCCACTCGATGCCGTCGGGATTCATCACCACCCTGGCCCGGAACAGGCGGGGGAGCCACGTAAAGCAACTGGTGGCGCTGTTGCAGTACAAGGCAATATCGACCCCACGGGTCAATACATGGAGAGAGGACAAAAAGGCGTGGGACAGCGTATCCAGGGATCGCGTGTGAATAGTTGGGAGTGTGACGAGGTGCACCCCCCGGTATTCCGCCATGGGCTCTGGATAGTTGGCCCGGCGGCAATACACTGTCACGTGGTGTCCCCGTTGGGCGAGCCGGACGCTCAGCTCCTGAGCAAAGGTCTCGAACCCCCCGTAATTGGCGGGAATGCCACGGGTTCCCAAAATGGCGATACGCATCAGTGTGTCAAACGCCCCCAAAAAAAGACCGTACACGGGCACACCGCCCGCGACGGCTTTCTTGACTAGAATGCTAAACTAATAATACCACCACTGCACCGCGATTTGTCAACTAATACCCGGATAAAACCATAACTCTTTTTGCACAAACAAGTTGCATGTGTTGGCCTGCTAACTCAGCAGGCGCAGGACCTCCGCGCAGATGGCTTCCTCGGCTTCCGCGGCATAGGGTGACGGGAACATGTTGTAGTAGTGGCTGCGTGCAACCTCGTACCCGCCCTCGGGCAGCATGGACGCGGTCGGCACATATCCAATCATGCCGTTGGCGTAGGCGGCAATGAGGGCCGGGCGGGGATGCAGCGCTTTCTTGAGCCGGAGCGCGTATCCGACGCAGATCTCGCCCGCCAACGCGGCGAGGGCAAGCCCGCCGAACTCGAAAGTCTGGATCGAGAAGGGCCTGCCGGTGGGGAATTCAGCGCCGGTATCCAGCATCTCGAGCATTTTTGTTCCCCACGCGGATAGAAACTTGTCGCTGCTTTTGGCCATTTCCTCGGCTTCAGCCCGGGCAGGGGGGCCTTGAAACGGCAGCTCGATCTCGGATAAGCGGGTACAGAGAGCACCCGATATGGGCTGGGTGGGACCGCCCAGGGCCAGCAACACGGCGCGGCCCAGTTCGTCGCCCAGCGACCGGGCGATTTCATGGGGGCCGCTGCGAAATCCGCCTTTTCCGTCGACATGGCGGACCTTTTGATCGCCGGCGCATCCCTGCAGAAACAGGGCCGTGCTGCCCGGGAAGGCTTCTTCGACATAATCCTGCGCGTAGCCGGGGTAGTCGGCCCCGATAAGATACCCGCTCAGCGTGGTCGGGTGGCAGGCGTAGAGCATCAGGATGGCGAGGGGGGAGCCGTCGGCGCGGTCGAACGCGGCGACACTTGCGGAGGGGTCGGTTAACCCGTTGGGATTGGGGCGCATGGCGATGCCCTCGGGCGTAGGAAGCCTGCGGTTGACCCCCAGTGTGCAGGAAACCGACCCGAAGCGGATGGTTACGGGCTCGGGGTTCCTGGCGGCCTGTGCGGCCACCTCGACACACTTGTCGACCAGGGCAAGGGCGTACTCGTTGTCAAATTCATCGACGTATTTGTGGCCCTCGATGCGTATCTCGGGGCCGGTATGGGTATGCGATGCCGTTACGAGAATGCTCTCGGGGGAAAGCCCCAAGGCCTTGCCGATGCCGGCCTTCACCCGGTCGCTGGTCTCCTGGTCGAACCCGATCAGGTCCGTGGTGAGGAGCACCGCGCGCTGCCCGGCATCCTCGATGAACAGGGCTTTGGCGCAGAGTTTATGGTAGGTGCCCTGCGAGGGACCCGTGCGGGCGGCGTAGCCGGCCATGCAGATGGGCCGATCGGGGGTGATGTCGATAGTTGATACTCCCGCATTCATGGCGTATCTCCTGTAAGTTGAGACTCCATTCGAGGATGGCCGGTACGGCTCGATGGCGCGGATAGCCCGCACCGCAGGTGCACCGGCGAGCCGGGCAGGCAACGGGCAGCACGGCCAGACCGGAATCAGGCGCCGATCGCGTCTTCGCCCTTCTGTTTGTCCCGGCGAATGGCCCAGATGGTTCCGCTCACAAAATAGATGACCGTGGGCCAGATGAGGACCCGCTGCATGAACGCCATGCTTGTCTCATAGCCGCCAGCGCCCTTGCTGTAGACCCAGAACGGCAGAATAATGCACGCGGCCAGTGACAAAACGGCGATGACGCGCGATGCCCACAGCACCATATCGGTTGCTTCGGGTTCGCTGGGCGCCGTCTCGGGCCTGGCGGCCGGCGCCGTCGCGTCCGCCATTTCGGCGGTTTTGATCTCATCGTCCTCGGGCAACTGCGTGCGCGCGCCAGACAAAGCCGCAAGGATGGTGTAGAGAATCGCGGTCAGGAACCACACCGGCAGGAACAGGAAGAAGAGGTGTAGCGTGCCGGTCCGCTCGAGGAGAAGCGCAACGGCGATGGACACACCCCAACTGATGAGCGCTGGCCAGCTTACGAAAAGCTTCCTGCGCGACACCCAATACCGCGTGAAGCCGATGCGGGGGAAGATCCAGTGCTCGACGAAGACAATCGCCCCGACCGGCACGAGCAAGAGACCGTACAGGCCGACGAAATTGAGGAGCTTGGTAAAGACGAAGGGAAAACAGGCGATGATGGTGGTGGCGACACCGGTAAACAGGGTCACGAGCCAGCGCGGCCAGCCGGGGGTCACGCCCTGGAAGGCCAGCCCCGCACGGTAGAGCGTGGGGTTCGAGGTGGTCCATCCGGCGATGACCACCGCCAGAATGCCGGTAACCCCGAGAGCCTGCCAGGCCACCTCACCGGCGTCAAGGTCCGTCATATTCATTTGGAGAAGACGTGCCGTCGCGGCGCCCATGAGGCCGGCGAAGATCCACGCGAGATAGTGGCCGAAGAACATGCCAAAGGCCGAGTAGAGGCCGTAGGACCAGTGCTTCGCATAGCGGAAGATGGCCATATCCGAGAGTCCCCCGTGCATGGCGAGGTTGCAAATCCAGGCGAACGCGGTAATGTGGTAAATTGAGAGTCCCGTCTGGCCCTCGGGCGGCTGGCCGGTCCACACAAAATCATTCGCAACGGCCCAGAACTGGCTCCAGGTCGCGACGTTGTCGAAACCCGCCTGTATCGCGAGAGCCGGAAGCATGGCGACGGCGCCGCCCATGAACATGAGAAACATCCAGGGGGAGCATACCGTGCCGAACTGGGCCACCCGCTTAAAGCCCAGGATGGCCAGGGTAGTGACGACCGCGCCGACAACAAGCACGACAACCACGAACCCGGCGCTTTCGGGGTACCAGTTGGTCTGCGGCGGGATCCCGAAGGGGATGCGCACGGCGGACGCGGAGACGGTGATCATGCATCCCGCCAGAATGCAGAACAGCACGGCGTTTAAGACGTTGTAAACCGCGGTGGCCGCGGGCCCGGCAACCTTTCGCAGGTACCAATAGAGGGTCAGGCGTGTCTGGGTTGCAATGGGCGCGCACAGGAAGGTCCACGTCAACACGGCCAGCAGATTGCCGATAGCCAGCCCGACAAAGACATCGAAAGGGCTGGCGCCCCAGCTCACGAACGACGCCCCGATAACAAACTCGGTGCCCGCCACGTGCTCGCCGGCCAATAATCCGGCAAAATACTTGCCCGGCTGCAGTTTACCTTCTGACACGGGTTCCCGGTCGAACTCGTAGAGTTTGTCCAGCCCCGAAACCACTCCGGCGTGTTCTTTGTGCGACATGGCCGAACCGTCTCCTTGCTCTGGTTTCCCCGGAAAACGGGATAGTCTCTCGACAGGGAACCCTTCCACCCCCGGAATACCGGGCAAAGACGCTCCCCCAACCCAACGTTCAAAAAC
>CAZFOG010000255.1:0-1972 GCA_964520685.1 uncultured Nitrospiraceae bacterium
CAAAGTCACACTGCATACCCTTAAGCAAGTGCCGGGCGATTCGGGTAGACCGGGTAGACCGGGTGGACCGGGTGGACTTTGTGGACTTTGTGGACTATGTGGACGCCGTGGACGAAGGAGGTAGCGAACCATGAGCCGACCAGCTCACCCGTAGACGATGAAAAAAGGTGCCGACTCGCTCAGGAAATCAAGACCCGGAAACCGATGCAGAAAGTTCAGCGCGGCACTCCCCCGTCGGAGAGGGCGGAACGCCGGAAGGCGTTCCGGGGGAGGATTCTTGGTGTGCAGAAATTGAGTTTTCGAGGCAGACTGAAGTTCGCGGGCTTTTTCTCGCACGAGGTTTGTGCTACACTACCGGCGTTTGTAGCGCAGTACTCTCCGGAATTTCGGGACGCCTGCTCAACGGCATCCGCAGGGGGAGATCAGAGAACCATTCTCGGAGGACATCGTAGGCGATGACCATACCGTTTCGCGTGTGGTTGCCTGGGTGGGTATTGGCCGTTTCCCTCGTCTTGCTTTCCCCGTCAGCATCCGCCGGTGAGGCCTATGTTGATTGTGCGCTGGGTCATGACGAATCCGGTAACGGCACAGCCGTCCGCCCCTGGAAAACCATTCATAAGGCACTTCAAGAGGCCACGGACAGCACAGCGGCGATCTGGCTCGGCCCGGGAACGTATCCCGAGCGCATCGAGCCGCCTCCCGCGCTCCGTACATTGCGAATTACCGGTCCGGGCGCGGCGCATGCAAGCATCGACGCAAGCATGCTTGACGACGGCGGGGACGCTGCGCTTGTTCTGCGTCCGGGGCAGGTCTGCTGGCTCGAAGGTTTGACGCTCGCCGGCGGTGGTGCTGGAGTACCGAAGGACGGCGAAACCATTCGCCGCAACGGTGCCGAAGTTCATCTGGCCGGGTGTGTCGTGACGTACATCCGCTGGTGGAATGATTCCTCTCTCGAACCGGCTATCCCGTTGGCGCCGTCAACCAAATGGCTTCTTGAAGCACCCGCCAAGACCACGCCGGACACTGGGTTCTTTACCGGGTTCAACGATCAAGATCTGCCTATGACCATGGTGGTCGCGTCAAACGCAAGGGAATTGCGCACGTTCCGATACAGCCTGCGCATCCCGTGCCAGAACTGCACCTTGAACACCTCCGTTTCGACGGAGTGGTGGTCTGACGCGCCCCAGATTCTAGACGGCGGTTTTGACTTCACCCTTACCCTGGGCGGGATGGGCTGGCGGTTCACCGGGGTTTTCGAAAACGCCCGCACCGTCGCCGGCCATTGGTACGCGCCCGACCGGGACAGCAATTGCGGCGCCTGTGGAGGCTGGGGCACGTGGTCCGTCATTCGTGAACTCTTTCAGCCCGACGTCAACCACGATGAAGTGATCAACGCCATCGATATTCAACTCGTCATCAATGAAGCCCTTTCGACATCGACCGTGCCCGCGTGCGACATCAACGGCGACGGCGTAACGAACGCCGTTGACATTCAGCTCGTGCTCAACGCCGTCCTGGGAATGGTCATACGCTGAAGGGCTGCATTCTGGGGCACTTATCCCCGCGTTAGCGGGCCTCTGCCTCGAGAATTCAGAAACCGGGATTTCCCGCTCTGTTGTGGGACCGGTGCCCTCACCGGTCATTTCCATTTTCATCGTCTACGGGTGCGCCGGCGGGCTCATGGTTCGCTGCCTCGGCGAGACCAGGGCCTGTTGAGCCCGGCACGCGCGCTCGCCCGCATTCGTGCTATTCTGCCGTGTAACAGGAGGAATTCCTATGACAAGGCATGCCCTATCCATGATCGTTCTCTGCACTTTCGTACTTGGCGCATCGGCCCGGGAATACAAGGGCATTCCCCATCCCGAAGCGCTTTCGCGGGCGGACGTCGCCCTGCCGGTATTGCAGCAACCCATCAACGACGCCCTCATTCTCGGTAACGGCGACCTGAACGGATTGTTGTTCGCCGACGGGG
>CAZFOG010000255.1:2042-9842 GCA_964520685.1 uncultured Nitrospiraceae bacterium
CCGCCTGAAAGAACTGGGCCACGGCGAATGGCCGGACCGCAACTGGATTCTGCCCGAGGGGTACGAGTATCACAAGAACGACGCCTACCACGCCCATCCGTATCCATGCCCGAGAGCCTGCGGCGTGATTCGAATTCCGGGCGCTGCGAAGGGCCTGCGTTCAGCCACGTTGAGCCTGCGGCTTGCTGAAGCGTCGGTTTTTGCAGAGACAGGGGTCACCTGTGTTCTCACGCCAGCCGAATCGAATGTTATCCTGATTCGTGGCGAAAATGCGCAAGCCACGGTTCTCGAGCCTATCCTATCGGCCGGTATTCCCGCGGCGGAAACCGGCGAACGGGGTGAGGCGGCCTGGATTCGGCAGGAGATTCCCGGCGATATGGACTGGCCAGGGTTGACGTTCGCGGTTGCTACAGTTGGAGAAGACGATTTCGCCGCGGTCGCGGTTGTTACGTCGCTCGAATCGGATGATCCGCTGGCGGCGGCCATCGACCTCGCGCAAAATGCGGCCACACAAACGTTTGACGATACAGTTGCCGCGCACCGTTCCGTGTGGGAACAATTCTGGTCGCGGAGCGGGCTCGAAATTGGCGACCCCGTGCTCGAGCGGGTTTGGTATCGCAACCTGTATTTTCTGCGCTGCGTCACGAAGCCTGGCGTAATCAGTCCAGGACTGTTCGCGGGTCTGCTCGACGATGCCCCCGCCTGGCACGGCGATTTCCACACCAACTACAACATTCAACAGACCTTCTGGTCCGCTTTTGCGACGAATCACTGCGAGCTGGTCGAGCCCTACGATCGCCTGATATCAGAATACCTGCCGCGCGCGCAATGGCTTGCGCGCGAGATCTTCAACAGTGACGGCGCGTTCTACCCGCACGTTCTCTTCGCGTATGAACCCCCGGATCCGGAAACCTGCAAGAGCCCTCACGGCCGCCAGTACATTCACCATGTCTGGGCCTTCACCCTCGGGGTGACGGGATTCACCGTGCAGCCCCTCTGGTGGCACTACAAGTATGACCCCGACCGCACGTTCCTCGAGGAAGTCGCCTACCCCGCTGTACGGGAGACCGCCGAGTTCTACGCCGATTTCGTGGATACCTGCGAACGCGAGGGGGACCATATCGTGCTTGCGCCCACGGTGTCGCCCGAGCACCACGGCTGGACGGCCGGATTCGAGCGCAACCGCAACTGCGCGTTCTGCATCGCCTATTTCCACATGGTCTTCGACGCCGCTATCGAAAGCGCGGAAACGCTCGGGATTGATGCAGACAAGATATCCCGCTGGCAGACCGCGCGCACGCTGCTCCCCGAGTATCCGCACTACGGCGAAGATGAACCCATCATCGTCGATGTCGAAGATGCCCCGCCCATCACGTACAACATCCCCGTGCCCGTGACACCCGTGTTCCCCGCGGATCAAGCCGGCTGGTTCTCGCCGCCGGAGGAGCAGGACGTTTTCCGGCGCACCGCAGCGGGATTGCAGCACAACGGCAATAACGCTCCCATCATGCTGGCCGCCGCCAGGGCGCGTCTCGGCATGCCGGATTCCCATGAATGGCTGCGCACCGAGATACTGTGGCGCGAGCGGCCGAACGGGACTTTGAGTTTTAACCGGTTGGATCCCCGCTTTGGGTTCAATGATTTCGGACACTATACCGAAATGTTCGGCGTGTGTCTGCCCATCAACGAGCTGCTGATCCAGAGCGTGGGTGATGTGATCCGCCTGTTCCCGGCGTGGCCGGGCCACATTCCAGCGCGATTCGCCACCCTGCGCACCCAGGGCGGGTTCCTCGTCTCGGCCGCATTCTCGGGAGGACAAGTCCGCGAGTTGATCATCGAATGTACGGCCGGCGGCCCATTGCGCCTTCAATCGCCATGGCCGGAATGCGAAGTGAACCGTGCGGGCGCGTGGACCCCCTGCTCTGCGGATGAGCGCGGCATCATCCGCCTGGATACCGCCACGGGAGACGAACTCAGCTTCCGTCCGCGGCCGGTGTGGTCGCAAATTCGCGCACAGGGTACGGAACAGTCGTTCGCGTTCGAGGACGGTGCGGCGGTCATGCGCATCGAGGGAGCGGCCGGCGTATCCACGGGCTACCAGATGCCTGGCCCCGGCGGCGCACCTGTGTCGGAGTTCGTCTGGGAATTGAAAGGAAGCCCCAACGCCCAATACTTCGTCGAAGTCCACGCATCAACGGGCCCGCGCGTCACGGGTTGGGCCCGCAGCCCGGCAGACTGGACCCAGGGAAGGCTCGAGCTGCCGGACGGTGCAACCGTGGACCGCGTCGTGCTTTATACACAATCCGGCGACGGCGCGCCCGCGTTCAATGCCTTCCGGGGGGTAACCTTGCGGTTCGCTGGCGGCACGGAGCAATTTCCCCTGGACCTGCAGGCGCACAAATAGGCAAATCCGGTGCGCGGGTGCTTCAACTTCGCACGGGGATTCTCTACAATACGGCTTCCGAAACCATCACCGTACGGCGCGGTCCCAGGCCGCGGTATTCGAAAGGGCAAACCATGTTTAGAAACGGCCTTGTCTTCGCGCTTTCCACGTGCTTGCTGGCGAGTGCTTCGTTCGCACAACAACCCGAGGCAATTAGCATCGGTTCCAATCGCGAGCTGTTTGTTGACGGATACCTCCTTGGGTCGCTGGAAGGTGTCACGCAGCGCCTGCATGAACCGGTAGCACGAGAGGCGGTCCTGCATTACGATGAAGCATGGGAAGGGCTGTTCTGCGGATACAACACAATCCTCAACGACGGCGAAAAGTACATGCTGTTTTACCGCGGATTGCCTGTAGCGGCGGCCGATGGTTCCGAGAACGAGGTGACTTGCGTGGCCCTCAGCGTGGATGGCGTGCACTTCGCAAAACCCAAGCTCGGGATATACGAGGTCCACGGGACCCTCGAGAACAATGTCATCCTCGCCAATGATGCGCCCTTTTCCCACAATTTCACCCCATTTCTCGACGCGAACCCCGAGGCGGCGCCCGCGCAACGGTTCAAAGCGGTCGCCGGAACCAGGGAAACCGGCCTGCACGCCTTCGTGTCGCCGGACGGCATCCATTGGGAACACTTGCGCGACCAGCCTATTTTGACTGGGGGGTGGTACGATTCGCAGAACCTCGTGTTCTGGTCGCCGGTGGAGGAGTGCTACGTCTGTTATTTCCGCATCTTCGTGGACGGCGTCCGGTCGATCAGCCGCACAACCTCGAAGAATTTCCTCGACTGGGCCGACGCCACTCCCATGACGTTCGGCGACACCCCGATGGAACATCTGTACACCAATCAGACGCAGCCCTATTTCCGGGCCCCCCACATCTACGTCGCCACACCGGCCCGGTTCATGCCCGGCCGGAAAGTGTTTCCGGACGCGCTGGCGGGGCAAATGGGCGCGCACAGCGGCTATGTGGGCGACTGCTCGGATTCGGTGTTCATGTCGACCCGTGGCGGCAACGTGTACGACCGCACGTTTATGGAGAGCTTTGTGCGGCCGGGCTACGGTATGGAAAACTGGACCTCGCGCACCAACTACACGTGCTACGGCATTATTCCCACGGGGCCGGACACGATGTCGTTCTACATCCAGCGCAATTACGCCCAGCCGACGCAGTATCTCGAGCGGCTCGAGCTGCGCACAGACGGGTTTGTGTCGATCAACGCGGGTTATGCCGGCGGCGCGTTCATTACGAAGCCGCTCATCTTTACCGGCAAGACATTGGAGATCAATTTCGCGACCTCGGCGGCGGGCAGCATCTGGGTCCAACTCGAGCAGGCCGATGGAAGTCCCATTCCAGGATTCACGCGGGACGACTGCGACGAACTCATCGGCGATCAGATTGAGCGCGCCGTTACGTGGAACGGCAACGCCGATGTGAGCGCGTGGGCGGGTAAACCCGTGCGGCTTCGCTTCGAGATGAAGGATGCAGACCTGTACGCCATCCGCTTCAGGCCCTAGAGCGGCGGAAAGGATGATGCGTTTTGCGCGCCCCGGAGATGATCACAGGTAACTGAAGGTCCAGCGGATCTCGAGATTCTGGGTGCGGTAGATGGCGGGGACATCAAACGGGAACGGCGGAAACGGCGCTGACTTCTCGATGGCTTGCTTGCACAATAGCGCAAAAGTCGGCGAATCGCCGGATTTCACGATTTTCACGCGCACCAGCTTGCCCTGAGGGCTGATGGCGCAGTCCAGCACCGCTTGTGTGCGTGAGGCGCCCGAAAACCGCATCTCGAGGGCCGCACGCCAGTTGCGCTCGACCCGGTTGCGCACTTCCTTCAAATAAGGCCCCAGCTCATGCTCGAGGGCCTCGAATCCGACGAATCCTTTGGCCTCCGCACCGCCATCAGGCCGGGATTTGGACATCCCCAGATGCGGTTGAGGCGGCGCCGTGGGAGCGGTCTCGGGCTGCGGTTGTGCCTGAGCCATCTGTTGGCGGCTCTCCTCGGCGGGCGCGCCTCCCAAGGGCGGCATCGTCTCATCGGCACGCGCGAGGGCGGTCAGCGCCTGGAATTCCTCCGGGTCCGCGCGCTCCTCGGATTCCCGGGGTTTTTCCGTTTCCGGCGACGGTTCGGTTGCGGGGGCCTCGGGGGCCGGCGGTTGCGGAGGCGCACTTGGCGGAGACATCATGGGCCCCGCCAGGTCGTCAATGTCCGAAATCCGGTCAAGTCGCGGGGCAAGCCGTTCGCCCTCCGAATCCGTCAGGTCACTGGCCTTTGATGCTTTGTCCGAGATCAGGTCCGTCTCTGGACGAACCTCGGCATCCGCGGGCACCGCAGTGTCCACGAAGTTTCGGGCACGGTCCGGTTCGGGCTGAAGATTGAGCACCAGGGGCTCGTCGCTACGGGCGGACGGACCGATGGCGTCAACCATGGCCAGGGTTCCCATGACGCCGAAGAGCGCAAGCAGGGCAACGTGTATGAGCGCGGCCGCGATGGTCGCCCGGACCATGCGCTTCCGGTAATTGTCCGGTTCGGGTGTCCTCATATTGTCTCGATTGTATCAAACCGGATGAGGCATCGTGAATTGGCTCAGAGCAGCGACCGGGGTTCGGCGTTTCGCGCCTTCATTATGGACAGCGCCACGCAGGAAAACACTGACCGCTGCGGCCATCGGAGCCATGGGGAAACCGGAGCGGGCGTCTTCTGCGCTCCTAAACCATTGCATTTCCATAACTTACGACATGGAGAAAGATGTCTTCGGGGAGTATGGGACAAATATTCCGCCTCCTCTTGATCAAATCGCCGAAGTAAGTGCATTGTATAGGTGTAAGGTCCGCGGAACGTGAACGAAAACGAGCCATACCAGCGTAACGAATACGATGTCGCCCTGATGTTGCGGGTGCGGCAGGATGACGAGTCTGCCTTCGAACAGCTCTACAAACGCTACGTGCGCAAGCTGGTGGATTTCTTCTATGCGATGGGCCGCGATATTCAGCAAGCCGAGGACTTGGCTCATGAGACGTTTCTGCGGGTCTGGCGGCAGCGGGCCAAGTATGCAGCCACGGGGTCTGTCCAGGCGTATTTGTTTGCGTTCGCGCGGTTCATCTGGCTCGAGCGCTGCCGTAAGTTTCGCCGGGTGCGCATGTGGGGACTGGTCTCGCTACGCGAGAACATCGAGGAAGCCCAACTGGCCGTGGCTTCGGGCGACAGCCATCCCGACGTGCGTGCGGGGCGCGCGGAACTTGAGGCGGCTATTTTTGCGGCCCTCGAGAGATTGCCTGACGAGCAGCGCATGGCATTCGTGCTGCATGAAATTCAGGGGCTCTCGAACGATGACATTGCCGCGGTCATGCAGTGCCCGCTGAATACGGTGCGTTCCCGGAGGATCCTCGCTGTACGGAAACTCCGCGAAACCCTGGAACGCGTGCGCACCTGATGTACCGGTAGGGATTTATGATGCGTTTTATAACGGAGTCAAGG
Organism: uncultured Nitrospiraceae bacterium; assembly: GCA_964520685.1. Taxonomy (GTDB): domain Bacteria; phylum Hydrogenedentota; class Hydrogenedentia; order Hydrogenedentales; family SLHB01; genus UBA2224. Next base: position 7,964 of record CAZFOG010000255.1, read on the forward strand.
AACGATGGATTGCCAAGAGGTCAAAGACAGACTGCCCGAATACCTCGACGGTGAACTCGAATTTGAGGAGGCGCGGCGTATTCGCAGTCACTTGACGCGGTGTTACCACTGCACGGAAGCGTTAACCGACCTCAAAGAATGTTTGACCGCGTGCCGGCAAGTCCTGCGGCATCCTTATGTCCTCGACCGCTTCGAACTTCTGTCTGCCGCCCTGCATGAGCCTGAGCCCCGGGAATCCTCGGCGCGATTCTGGCAGATGCGTCCCTCGCGCGTGGTCGCGGGACGCCTCATGGCCGCCGCGGCAGTGGTTGTCTTCAGCCTGATGGCGTCGGCGTTTTTCCACACCGCACGCAGCCTCTCGGAACCCATTGGCACCCGCGCGGTGCTCAATGAAAAGCCCGATCTGGGAGGCGCCGTGACGACCGTCGCCTGGAACGCTTACTACTTCCGTTCGGGACGATGACGTCTTATTCCGGGACGCTCAGCGTTTTTTGTGAGTGATCAAGTACTTCCCTTGGGGGTCATCCATAGACCAGGGCAGTCCCGGGCCCGTTTCCGGGAGACAGGGAGCGGCCAAGCATGCCATTATTTACGTATCGCGCGGTGGACGAGAACGGCCGCGCGACCACCGGCACGATGGAGGAGTCCTCGGCGCGGCACGTAAGCACGATTCTGCGCGAGCGGGGCCTTCAAGTGAGTTCCGTTGAACTGGCGGAGAAGCGCTGGGCGATTCCGCGCCTGGGGCGCGCGCTGACGTGGGAGGAAGTCAACCTCTTCAACGAGCAGTTGCTGGCCATCGCACGCAGCGGCCTTCCTCTGGCGGAATCCCTTCAGGCGCTCGCGGAAGACGTCGACAACCCGCGCCTGCGGCCGGTGTTCAAATCACTGCAGGGCGAACTCGAACGCGGCGCGTCTCTCGAGGACGCCTTGGCCGGGCTCGAAGGACGCTTGCCGCCCACCTACGTGAGCGCTATCCGCGCGGGGGAACGCACGGGCAACCTGCCGGGCGTGCTGGCCCTCCTGGGTGAGGAATCGGAGCGGATGGTCACGCTGAAGAACAGCTTTCGCGTTGCCATGGTGTATCCCATCCTGGTCGTGATTGCATCCTTCCTGGTTCTCGGTTTTCTGCTGCGCTATGTGGTGCCGGAGTTCGAGGCCATCTTTGCGGATTTTGGCGCGAATCTGCCCTGGCTCACGCGCGCAATGCTGGGCGTCAGCCGTTTTGTGCAACGCTACTGGTTTTATCTACTTGCCGGTTTCGGGATCTGCTCAGTACTCCTTTTTGCGTGGTGGCGCGGATACGGCCGGACGCGGCCCCGCTCGGTCTTCATGGACCAGGTGCGCCTCTGGTGCGGTCCCTTTGGCCGGCTCTATTACGCCGTAAGCATGAGCCGGTTCCTGCGGCACCTGGCGATGCTCGAGGCGAGCGAGGTTCCCCTGATGGAAGGGCTTCAGCTTTCCGCCTCGGCTTCCGGAAACGCGGTGCTCGTGAGGGCCGTAGGGCTCGCCGCCGTCTTGGTTTCGCAGGGCGAACGCCTGTCCCGCGCATTCGAGGAGACTGGTTTCTTCGATCACACGTTCTGCTGGTTGCTGGCGACGGCCGAGGACCGGGGGGACGTCATCGAGACATTGCGCCGCCTGGCCAATATGTATGGGCGGAACTCCGAGCGTTTGGGAAGCGCGCTGGCCGCGGCGATTACGCCCGTGCTCCTTGTGTTTTTGGGGTTCACGGTGGGGGGAATCGTGGTGGCCATGTACCTCCCAATCTTTACACTTGCGGACGTGATGTCAGGCACATGAACTGGAAGCAAATACTCACGATGGATATGGGCACGTTGCTGCGGGGCGGAAAGCCCCCCCGCAGGGACCGGTCCAAACG
>CAZFOG010000256.1:0-9753 GCA_964520685.1 uncultured Nitrospiraceae bacterium
CTGTCCCTGGTTGCACTATTTGTGTTGTTTCTGGTTGTAGGAACGCGCGTGGCCGTGTGCGCCCCCGACCTTCTGGGCAGCCTGCTGGCCTCGGGGATCGTGGCCATGACCGCCTTGCAGGCAGGAATCAATATGTGCGTGACCACCGGGCTGCTGCCTACCACGGGATTGCCGCTGCCATTCATTAGCTCCGGCGGCAGCGCGCTCATTGTGAACCTCGCTCTGGTTGGCGTATTGTTAAACATCGCGCAGCAGGCTGCGGAACCGGAACCCAAGGGCCGTCTGGCAGCGGCTCGAGCTTAAGATGTATTCGGCGGGGCAGTAGATGACACCATGCGAATCATGATTACAGGCGGCGGCACGGGCGGTCATACCTCTCCGGCCGTGGCCGTCATTGAAGAATTGCAGAAACGGGACCCCAGGCTGGCGGTTCAGTGGGTGGGGCGGCATCGGGGCCTGGAGGAGCGCATCTGCGAACGGAACGGCATTGCCTTCCGCGGGGTGCCGGTCGAGGGCTGGCCGCGGAGCCGTTCGGTGCGGCGTCTCTGGGTGGCGCTGAAGCTGGCTTACAGCACCTTTCGGTGCTGGTTCTATATCCGCACATTTCGCCCCCAGGCGGTGTTCGGGGTGGGCGGATACGTGTCATTGCCCCTTGGGTTGGCGGCGCTGCGGCGCGGCGTGCCTCTGGTCATTCATGAGCAGAACCGCCTGCTCGGCATGGCCAACCGGATGCTGGCGAAGGGGGCGGCGCGGGTCCTGTTGAGTTTTCACGATACCGTGGGCGACTACCCGGCAAACCGCGCCATTATTGTCGGCAATCCCGTGCGGGAAGGCTTCCTGCGCCCTCCCGGCCGTGAGGCGGCGTGCGCCGCGCTGAACCTCGATGCGGCCATTCCTGTCGTGCTGGTCTGCGGGGGGAGCCAGGGCGCCCGCTCCCTCAACGAGGCGCTGAGCCGCGCGTTGCCGCTTTTCTCGCCGGGCAAGCTTCAGATTCTCTGGATGGCCGGCCAGGCCGGAATTGCCGAAGCGCGGCGCGTTGCCGCGGAACAGGCGCTCCGGGTCGACACCTTCGCCTTCATTGACGATATGGTGACCGCATGCGCCGCCGCGGACCTGATCGTCAGCCGGTCGGGAGCCTCTACTACCGCCGAACTGGCTTGTCTTGGAAAACCCTCGCTCCTGGTGCCGTTTCCCCATGCTACGGACAACCATCAGGAGCAGAATGCCAGGGCTTTCGAGGAGGCTGGTGCGGCGATCGTTGTTCTCGACGAAGAATTAACGGGCGAAGGGCTGGCGAGAGCCGTCAACGGGTTACTAGGAGACGCCGCGCGCCTGGCGCGCATGGCGGATTCGGCACGGTCCCTTGCCCGGCCCGGTGCGGCGGAAGCGATTGTCGAAGAAATCTTCGGGCTCGTTTTCGAACAGCCCCAGGAGCCGTCAACGGTAACAGACGCCTGATCGTTGCCGCTGAAGGCTCTGCATGCGGGGCGTTGAAACATCGAGCGGCCCTTGTTAGCATCTTGGGAAGACGATTCTGGTAATGGCGTGCGGGTGGAACGGCGCGGTCTTTCTCAAACCATGGATCACAGGTGACAAGGTGCAAATCTTCTTTGTGAGACACGGGCAATCCGAAGGCAATCTGGGTGGCGATTGCGCCCCTTACGACCCGCCGTTGACTGAGTTGGGGCATGCGCAGGCGGCCCGCACGGGCCTTGCGCTGTCCGGGCACGACATCACCGCGTTGTACACGTCGCCCATGATGCGGGCCATGCAGACGGCCAAGGCGCTTCACGAAGTCCTGGGGTTGCCGATGCTGGTTCGGGTCGACCTGGCGGAAACGTACCGGCCCGCGTGGCCCGTACCGCCCGAACCCGGCGAACCGGTTCCCAAACGCGGACTTACGATCGCAGAGGCGCGGACCATGTTCTGCGCAGCTAAGTATCCCGAGGATATCGCGCCGGATGAAGCGTGGTGGGAAGTCCATGTGCGCGAACGGCGCGATGGCGCGTATTCCCGTGCCGCAGGGGTCCTGGACCGCCTGCGCCCATGCCATAAGGAGGACGAGCGAATCGCCGTGGTGACGCACGGAGCTTTTGGCTCGGTCTTGTTAAGTGTGGCCCTTGAATGTCCACCGGCCGACCAGAATCGTTTCAGCCAGTACAACTGCGCAGTCAGCTTGCTCGAGATCACGCAAGAAGGGTCGCGCCTCCACTACCAGAATCGCGTCGATCACCTTCCCGAAGGTCTGCGCACCGATCCCACGTGAATCAGGGGGCTTTTTCGACGGGCTTCAGAGCGTAGAGCCCTCCGAAATTGATGTGACACCAGGGCGCCTGTGACTGGTCGACGACGCGCAGCATGACGCGCTTGCCCAGGTAATTGGACCAGTCGGCCCGGACCTTGCCGAAATGGTTGCCCCCATTGCCGGTGGCTTTCCATAGTTCATCGCCGGTCCTGGCATCAATCAAGGCAACATACACCTGCTCTGCATCGACACCGCCCGATACCATGGCAGTATAGGCTTTGCTTTCCACGGTAAACTCGGGCGACTCGATTACCGCCATGATCTCATCATGCGCCTGGGAGTCGCCCGGCAATTCCGCCGTGCCGATGAAGTGCCGCATCGGAGGATAGAAATTGCTGCGTGTCGACGTGGTAAACGCCTCGGGCAAATCGCCCTCGTCAATCCGCCACCGGGCGCGCGCTTCGGGGCTGTCAAAATCGAAGACGGAGACGGCCTCCTCCGTCTGGAACGTGAATGGCGCGATTTGTATCCCTTGAAGGCTTGGCAATAGCGCCGCAATGTAGTAGTGCCCCTCGTGCAGGATAATCTCCGGCGCGGCAACCGGCAGCGTGCAAACGAAGTAGTGGTCGTCGTCAATGCCGAAGTTATAGGGGTTGCGCGACTGGTAGACCGAGGTCTGGGCGCCTTCGCCGTACATCTGGGTTCGGAATAGGTGATAGAGTCCCGGCTGAGTTTCTACGACATGTGGGCATTCGCATGAGAATGGATTGTTCCCGGCACGGCCGCCGTACGCTACGATCATCCCATCGCTCCACGTGTGAAGGTCCGGGGACGTTCTACAGAAAACATACCCTTTTCCGCGCGGAAACGCGGTGTAATACATGTGCCATTTCCCCTTGGTAAACAGGAGCACGGGATCGCGTGTGTTCTGGCCCGGCCCTTCCGTGAACACGCCCGTCGTGCCGTCAGGGAGAATACGGCGCGTGAATTCCTTGCCGTCCTCACTCGTAGCGAAACACATGTGTTCCCAATCGCCATAGACCATATGGTAGAGCCCGTTCCAGCGCACCACATGGGGCGCCTGCAAGCCTCCCAGGGGCTCGCCGAGAGACGGGTCCGCCTCCAGGGCGATGCCTTTGGGTTCCCAGTCGGTGTCGGTGAGGTTCTTGCCTTCCCAGCGGTGGAAGAGGCGGGTGTGTCCGCCCAGCTTGGTATTTCGAATACACGACCACAACTGCCAGGTGCCATCCGCCGCTTGCCACACGGCGAAATCCACCGGTTGCTGCCCTTCGCGGGTATAGTCCCCGATATTTGGGTTGTGCGCCACGGTCCACCAATCGCCCTCGATTGTTGGGACGACGGTGAGCTCGCCGGCAGAAACGGCGGCCGTCCACAGCAGCACAGAAACCATAAGTACGAAGGTCTGCGCAATTGTCATGTCGAACCCTTTCCCGTTGCAGGCCCAGACTATACACATGAAAATACCTGTGGGAGCTACGATAATCCAACTCTTGCGGCGCTGGCCAACGGGGGGCGCTTTCTCGTACGATAGCGGGTAGCTGAAACTGAATAGAGGAGCCGAGGAGAACAATGAGTCTTTCCCTCTCTGTCTTGGCGGGTTTGCTCGCCGCTGTCGCTGGACCGCGGGAGTTGCCCCCGGAGATTCCCGTTGGGCTGGACGCCTACCGCCAGTGGGAGCAGTGGCCCAGGCAGCGCATTGGCGCCCGCGCGTACATGCGCAGCACCTATGACCGCAGCGGTGACAATGAGGGCGCCGATGCGAGCCACTTCCTGTATCAGGAAGCTGATGACTTTAACGTGACGCTTGACGTGGAGGGTTCCGGGATTCTGTATTTTGCCCGTTACAACCACTGGCACGGGAGCCCGTGGCACTATGAAGTTGACGGCGTTGACTACATCGTCCAGGAAACCTCTTCGGCCGATCCCCTGCATCCTGTCGAAGGCTCCGTCTTCTTGCCCGAGCACCTGTTTCCCGAACCTTTGGCATGGACGTGGTCGGTTACCAGGGGAGCCGACCTCATGTGGGTGCCGATTCCTTTTGAACGATCGTTCCGCATGGCCTATTCACGCACGCGCTACGGTACGGGCTATTACATCTACCACACCTACTTGCCCGGCGCGCGATTGTCCCAGCCGATTCAAGCATGGAACGCGACGGAACCGCCCGCTCGTGATGTCCTCGAGCTTCTGAGGCGTTCGGGCGAGGATATTGCTCCGCGTGACATCCCAACGGAGTCGGGAACGCTCCTGCTAGAATCGGGCGGTCCGGCCGAGCTCTGCCGGCTGTCCGGTCCAGGTACGATCAGGGCCCTTAAGATGACGGTGCCCCGCGAGCAGGCGCTGGCATTGGGCCGGGCGCGGTTGTCTATTACCTGGGACGAACGGCCCGAGCCCGAGGTAGATGCCCCCGTGTGCCTGTTTTTCGGGGCAGGAACCCTCTACAACCGTGATGACCGCGAGTTCCTGGTCAAAGCGTTTCCTGTCAATATCCGGTTCGATGACGAATTCGTGCATCTTGCCTGCTATTTCCCGATGCCGTTCTTCCGGGCCGCGCGCCTTCAGCTCTCGGAATTCGCCGGAGATGTCTGCGAGCTCGGTTACGAGATCAGGCACGAACCGTTCACCGGGCTGCCGCGTGATGCGTCCTACTTTCACGCCACGTACCGGGATCATCCCGATCCGAAACCGGGCCACGACCTGGTATTGCTGGACACGGAAGGCTTGCACGGCGCAAAGGATTGGTCGGGCAGCTTCGTCGGCACGTCCTTCATCTTTTCGCACCGGGCCGTTTTGCATACGCTCGAGGGCGACCCGCGATTCTATTTCGACGATAGCCAGTCGCCTCAGTGTTACGGCACGGGCACGGAAGAATGGGGGGGAGGCGGCGACTACTGGGGCGGGCGCAACATGACCCTGCCTCTTGCCGGCCACCCCGTGGGGGCAAGGAATCACGAGGAAGCGAAAAGCGACGAGGACCTCATTCAGTCCGCGTACCGCTTCCTGCTTGCCGACCTGATGCCTTTTGGAAAACGCGCGCGCATCACCCTCGAGCACGGGGGCCGGAACCAGTCGAGGGAACACTACGAGACGGTTACATTCTGGTACGGCCTGCCCAGTCCTTCACTGGTGCTTACGGATACGGTGGATATCGGAGATACCGCAAGCGAGGAAGCCCACGCCTATCGGTCGCCGGAAGCATCACCGCCGCGCACGATTCTGTCGCGCTATGAATGGGGTCCGGACCGCATGAACGCCTTGCCCTGGCGGATACCGGCGCCGGAGCCGCAGGACTTTGCCGACTTTGTGTTTGAGGCGGACGCAAACACACCCTACTACGTGTGGGTTCGCGGGCGCCCCCTGCTTCGGAACAACAACGGCGACGCTTCCTGGTTCCAATTCGATGGCGATATTGGTACGGAACGGGCCAGCCCGGAGCATTCGCGCGAGTACGGGTTCGGCAATTGGTGCGATGCCGGGCAGGACCTGGTGTACAGTTGGTCGAGCGGACGGCCGGAGGATCCGCCCATCACAGTGACATTTGACACATCCGGGACGCACCGGCTGCGCATCCAGCCGCGGCAGCCATTCCATCTTATCGACCAGATCTGGCTAAGTTCCACGCAAGAAGCGCGGCCGGCTCCCGGCGAAACCATGCCCCGTAATGACGGAACCGGCGGAAATCGCGCAGAGATTGTGCTGGGGGCTTCGAACGCCGTGCACTATTCCGGTGGCGTCCGGGTCGTCAGCGACCCCGGGGAAGCTTCCGTGCGCGAGGTGCTCCTGGTGGACGCGCGTGAATTCGAGGTCTTTCCGCCCCACGAGGAGGTTGAACGGCATACGACGGGAATCTCCGAATTCACGGTCAAACTCGCGCAGGACAACCACGGCGTATTGCTCCGCAGGACGCTGGATTATTCCTTTCCGAACCAGCGGGCCGAAGTATCTGTAGCCGATGCATCGGACGGCCCACCCCGCGGGGATGTGCATTGGGTCCACGTCGGGACGTGGTATCTCGCCGGTTCAAACACCTGCGTGTATTCCAATCCACCCGGAGAGCTGGGCGCCACCCAGCACATCGTGCAGACTTCGAATCGCCGGTTCCGCGACGACGAGTTCCTGATAGGCGCCGAACAGACGCGAGGGAGAAAGGCGATTCGGGTGCGCGTCGAGTGTGTCCCGGTGAACCGGCCTCTGTTCCCCGGACATCCCCTTCAGGTTGAGGCGTGGAGCGAGATTCGGTATCAAACGTACTGTTTCGTACTGCCGGTATTTGAACCGTGAATTGAACATGAAACGGGTAAAGCGTAACCTCTGATAGAGCGGCATCGGGTTTTCAGGGGGAGTGTTGCGTTGCGCGGCAAGGTGTCACTAGATTCGCGGAAAGTGTATGCGGCCGTAGATCCTCGTGTGTATGGGCAATTTCTCGAGCATTCGGCCCCGTGCATCTATGACAGCATCTGGGCTGAAATGCTCCGGGACCGGAAGTTCTTCTATTCGCCCAATGATGCCGAGTCTCCCTGGGCGGTTCTGGGCGGCAGCGTGGAGATGCTGGCCACTCTGGCCTATGCCGGCGAGCATTCGCCTACGGTGTGGCTCCCGGGCGGAATATCCCAGGCAGGGTTATTCCTCGAGGCCGGGCGCGAGTACATCGCGAGGCTGGTCGTGGCGGGCGCGGCCCTCCGGGGAACCATCGAAGTCGCCTTGTGTTGGGGCAGGGAACCCGGTCAACGGGTCACGACGATTATCGAGCATGTCGAAGAAGAGTATGCGTCCGTGACCAGAACGCTTGTATCGCCGGCGGCTTCCGAAAACGGCCGCCTCGAAATCGTCGGGCATGGAAAAGGCGCCATGCGCCTCGGGGCGGCTTCACTTATGCCCGCCGACAATGTGCGTGGCATGCGCCGGGACGCCCTGGATGCGCTGAAACGGCTGAATGCCTCGGTTTACCGCTGGCCCGGCGGCGCGTTCGTGGATCATTATGATTGGCGCGAAGGAGTCGGCGAAAGTGACCGGCGGCCTCCACGCCTAAACCCTGCGCAAGAGGCACTGGAACCCCATGATTTCGGCTTCGGTGAGTTCATGGGATTCTGCTCGGAGACAGGCGCCGAGCCGTTTGTGGCGGTGAACAGCTCGGAGGGCAGCGTGCGCCTGGCCGTTGACGAAGTGCGTTATGCGAACGACCCGGGTGACAAAGGCCCTGCGAAGCTTCGCGCGGAACACGGTCGAGCCGAGCCCTACGGGGTCAGGCTGTGGGGTATGGGCAAACAGCAGCATCGCACCCTGATGCTGGCCGGACCCCAGTTGGAGGAGTTCAGGAAGAAGCACAACGTCCTTGCGGAATCCCTCCGCTCCGCTGATCCCGGGATCAGCATTGTCTGCGTAGGCGGCGCGAAAGACCGCTGGCGTGCGGCGATCCTCGCGGGATGCGCGCTAAACGTCGACATGATTAGTGACCAATGCTGCAGTGATTTGGACACGACACCCCAGGGAGTGATGCAGAACATCGAGGGCGATATCCGCGAGTGCACTCTGGCCTACCGCGAATTGCTGCAAACCATTCCAGAGATGATGAACAGGGACATTCGGCTGGCCGTTGACCGCTGGGGCTGTGATTTCGAGTCCGAGGCTTCGGACGACGGGGATGCGGCCCCGCTTGCCTGGTTGCACGGGCTGGGCATCGCGGCCGGGGTGCACCAGTTTATCCGGGACAGCGATGTGCTTGGCCTCGCTGCATACGCCCCGGCGATAGGCCGTCGTGGCGCGGTCTGGGTCACCCGCGACGGGGCTTGCCTTACGGCCGCGGGCCACGTATTGTCCCTCTATCGCAATCACTTTGGCACGTCCGCGGTGGCCGTGCGCGAGGATTGTGCGCCTCTCGATGTGGTGGCGGCGTGGACGGCGGATCCCGCCGTGCTGACCATTGGAGTTGTGAATCCTCTCGAAGAGGATACGGACATCGAGATTGCGGTGAAAGATGGCAGACCTCTCTCTCCCGGCACCTCCTGGGTGGTCAGTGCGCCGGACCTGGCTGCGTACAACGTGCCCGGCCGGGAAGAGGTGATCGCGTGCCAGGAACGGCCCGTCAACTACCGCGACGGTATTCTCGCCTGCCCGCGCCTCAGCGCCGGGGTCTATTGCTTTCGGGTGGTGTAGGCCGCTGTGCAGAGACCAAGCCCCAACGGAAACCGCCTCATAGCCTCGAAACAGTGAGTCACGACAGTTTCGAGCGCACTTGCATCTCTTTTTCGTGAATCATGTTAATCTCGACAGGGGCGATGGGTTTGCCGCGAGAATCTCTAATGAGCGTGATGACAGGGCGATCGAGCTGGGTCCGGTTTACTTTGGTGACCAGGCCGGTGTAGTTACGGTATTCGCCGCTGCGTACCAGCACCTCAGTGCCGAGAGGATAGACGGGAACCACGCGCAGAAACGCCTTCACGACCTCGGTATTGAGATGTTTTCCCGCGGCGCTCTGAATGGCGTGCAGGGCGCTGTCCGGGGGCATCGGCGGCTGGCTTGCGCTACCCGTGAGGAGGTGATCGTAGTAGTTGGCAACCGCCGCCACTTCCCCGAGCAGGGTGGGCACTTTCTCGCGATGGGCCGACCGGTCGCGCTCGATGGTGTTCGTGCCGACAAGACCGCGAGGTTCTCCGCTGCCGTCTTGCCGTTCGTGGTGTTCGAGGGAGACGTACGGCGCCAGGATATCGGCGTCCGTGGCGCTCTTGAGCAGCTCAAACCCCAGAAGAGTGTGTTTTCGCACATCGGCTACGTCGTCGCCGGTCTTCTTGAAAAATACTTTGCCGATGTCATGCAGAATACTCCCCATCGCAAGCTGTTTGATGCGGGCATTCGGCATGCCAATTATCCGGCCGATCATGATCGACACCACGCAGACGTCGATGCAGTGGTTATGCAGCGCCGAATTGGCCGTCCGAATCGAAGCCAGGCCGGCGAGGGTGCTCTGGGTCAGGATTTCGTCGAGGATGGCCTCGACCGCCTTCTGGACCTCCGAGAAAGGCCCGCCCGGCGCCATGAGTGCCTGCAACCGGGGCGACTCGCACAGCTTCTGCAGGCTCTCGAAGGATTGCTGCCGCAGACGCGCGACCTGGGATTCGATGGCATGAAATGTTTTGTCGAGGCTGACAATGGCTTCCGCGCGCGTCGCGGGGTCGAGATCGTCGTCGGGCAACACGTCCATCTCGACGTCGGGTTCTTTGATGTAAATGACGGAACACCCTTTTGCCTCGAGGGCGCGGATGTATGACGGCGTAAGAACGACGTCCTGGTTCAGCAGGATCTGGCCTTTGTCATCCAGGACGGGGCGCCCGACAATGAGACCGGGCGCCAGATTCGAGATGTTGACGAGACGCATAAGTGCCCTTCCACTGGCTGCCTGTATTCACCCTAGCAGAGCAGGGGAAGACCTTCAATAGACGGGTCTGCGGCGAACCGCCCGTATCGGTCAAACGGGCCGAAGCCTGCCGGCG
>CAZFOG010000257.1:0-9730 GCA_964520685.1 uncultured Nitrospiraceae bacterium
AGCCCTCGTCGTCGTACGTCGAACAGAGAATATAGACAACCTGTAAGGTCCGTTTCTTCATATGTGTATGCAGCTCTCTCCGCGGTAGACGCGTATAAAACAGTGTATCACGGATGGTGAGGAATAAAAAGGACGCGCTAAATGCCCAGTTCCGCCTTCAGCAGTCCCTTCTCGATCATCCAGCCAAGACTATCCCGAAGCCCTTCCCGCACGGAGACTTGCGGTTCGTAATGAAGCACGCGCCCCGCCTTGGCGCTGTCAATGCACATGTGCTCGCAGATGAATCGCAGCCCCGCTTCGTTCGCCTTCCCCGTCGCCAGTATCTCGTCAATCGGCACATACCGGAAAGCCGAATCGGAACCCAGAAGTTCCGCCGCCAGCTCCGCGTAACGCGTCAATGTCACCGCCCGTTCCGAGGACAGATTGAATACTTGCCCCGTGGTGCGCTCCGGCGCTTCCAGTGCAGCGCGGAATCCCCGCGCCAAATCCTCGACGTGCACGGGCTGGAGCAGGGTCGTTCCGTCTTTGGGTATCCAGATTTCCGCCCCATCGGCCAGACGCTGAAAGTACCGCGGATTCCGCGCGCCCCAGATATCGAGCGGCACGTCCCCGGCCCCGAACACATTACTGATCCGCAGCGAGCAGACATGAAAATTCACGCGCTCGTGGAACTCGAGCAACACCCTGTCCTGAGCCAGTTTCTGGCCGAATCCGCCCAGTTCGGGCGCGCACGGCGTCGGATCGTATTCGCGAACCGGCACCGTCGTCATCGGCGCGTATACCCCTGTCGAGCCACAGTGAACCAGTTGGCCCACACTCGTGTGTAGTAGCGGCAGGTACCATTCCAGATCGGCCGACTGCAGAATCGTATCCACCACCGCATCGAACCGTCCGGGCGTGAGAACCGGCTCCACAAACGCGCGGTCCCGCGCATCACCGAGGATATGCTCGACTTCCGCGGGGACGTCGCCCGCGGTTTGCCCGCGATGCAGCACCGAGACACGATGTCCGTGCGCCACCAGTTCACGGGCGATGGCCGCCCCCAGAAACCGCGTACCGCCAATGATCAGGATGTGCATACCGGCCCTCCCGACTGGCTGGCCCTACTACGCCCGGTACAGACTGTGACCAATCCCTATGGCCGCGCGAACCGCCTCGACGGTGTCCAGCGCCACGGGTGTAACTCGCTTCGCGTTTTCCCGCAGGAACTCCTCGACGGATTCGGGTGAATTGGCAGGATCGTTGTATGTTTCGATAATCGGCGCGTTAAATTTCGACACGTACTCCGCCAGAGTCGTCTTGAGGGTGCCGTAAAACTTCTCGCCCCGGCGGTATTTCCCCACAAAATCCAGATACACCTCTTCGGGCGCCAGCAAATGAAGCAGACGGTACAACGCGCCCACGCTGTTCGGCATGCGCGGAATCACCTCGTCCGGATGGTTGCTGTCAGTGTTCAGAGGCTCGGGATCGGTCGTTGTGGGCACCGATTTGATCTTCTTCAGCACCGTCTCGGGGTCATCCAGCAGGTCGAGGGTGTTGTGTTCACTCTTACCCATTTTCGCCGACCCGTCCAGACCCGGCAGGCGCAATGCGTTTCGCGAGATCCCCTCGGGCACCGTCAACGTCTCGCCAAACCGGCTATTGAACCGCTGGGCAATATCGATGGCCATCTCGAGATGCTGGCGCTGATCGTCGCCTACCGGCACCTTGTTCGCACGCACAATGAGAATATCCGCCGCCATCAGCACCGGATAGCCTAGCAGCCCGTACGACAATGGGTTGCCCTCGACGCCCCCCGGCGCTTCCTCGAGCTTGTTCATCTTGTCTTTGTACGTCGTGCCGCGCTCCAAAAACCCAATATTGGTGATCATGCCCAGCAGCAGGGTCAACTCGGCCGTACAGGGCAGGTCGCTCTGGCGGTAGATAATCGAAGATTCGGGATCCAGCCCGCAGGCCACGTACGTCCGAAGCATGTCGAGGGTCTGCTGGTAAAAATCCTCGCGCTCCGTGATCGTCGTCAGGGCGTGGTAGTCGGCAATGAAGTAGTAGCGTGTATTGTCCCGCTCCTGCAGATCGATAAAGTGCTTCACCGCGCCGAAATAATTGCCGTAATGCAACCGTCCCGTCGGACGAATCCCCGACAGGATTACTTCTTTCGTGTCAGCCATGGTCATCCTCGCGCCCTCCGCTTACCGCCGCCGTTTTCCCTTACCCTGAATAGACCACATGCGCATGCAATGTGCGCAAGTGGTGGAAAACAAACACGATCGGCTACGCCGGGGCGATGTGCTAAGTCACTCCACGTCAAGCCGTGGACCACACTCGATACCGCCCTGAGCATACACAAAACCCACACCCCGTTTCCAGAAAATGGACCGTTCGGCGACGGACGCCGTCGTTTGCACGCACCCGCGCGGGTGGGGTACGATGAGGCATCTTGAAAACCAGCGGCAAAGGGCGACATGCAAGCAGCGCCGTGTGCGCCCGCAGGGAGTGAATCATGTTTTTTTCAGGGATCTCGGACGAATCCGGCCAGTCCATCGATACGCAAATCAAAGCGCACCAGGAATTGGGTTGGGAGTACATGGAATTGCGCCTCGTGGATGGCGAGAACATCACCGCCATTTCCGACGCCAAGTTCGACGAGGTCTGCGACAAGCTTGCCGGGGCCGGCATGAAGGCCTCGTGTTTTGGCAGCGCCATTGCCAATTGGGCACGGCCCATTACCTGCGACCCGCAAATCGATATCAACGACCTCAAACAGGCCATTCCGCGCATGCTGCGTCTCAACTGCCCCTTCATCCGCGTCATGAGCTATCCCAACGACGCCGAGAACCCGCTCTCCGACAACGAGTGGCGCGACGAGGCCATCAAGCGCATGAAAGCGCTGGCGACAATGGCCGAGGACAGCGGTATCACCCTCGCCCACGAGAACTGCAGCGGCTGGGGAGGCCAGTCCGCCAAAAACAGCAATATCCTCCTCGGCGAGGTCGACAGCCCCGCCCTCAAGGTCGTGTTCGACACGGGGAACCCCGTCAGCTACGGCCAGGACTCGTGGGACTACTACCAGACCGTGTTCGACAGCATCGTCTACGTCCACATCAAGGACATCCGGAAAGAGAACGGCGAAGATCATTACGTGTATTGCGGCGAAGGCGACGGCTGCGTCCGTGAGATTGTCGCCGATTTGCTCGCCCATGGTTACGACGGCGGACTCTCCATCGAGCCGCATCTCGCGGCGATCATTCACACCGGCGAACGCACCAGCAGCGAAGAATTGCTCTACTCGACCTACACCGAGTATGGCCGCCGCTTGATGCAGATCGTCAACGAGGTCAAGCCGGGGTAGGACGCCCCAAAGCCGCCGCGCAATCCACAAATCCAGATCGCGATCGCAGAGGACGTTTGGGACCTATGGAACGAATGGAGACGATGTCTCTCACACGAGTCAGGCGCTACGCGCCATCCGCGATACCGTCGTTGTCGGCGTCGGGGAAGTCGACAGTAAAAATCTGATGGAAGTCGGAGCCGTCGTAAGTGCGGACGCGGTTGCCGTCCTCATCCTTAGTGGGCACGGCCTTGTTATAGGCCAGAACCTTCCCGTCAGGAGACCACACGAGGGCGATGCGCTCGGCGTCTCCGTGAGGTGTCAGAAACACGCTCTTCCCGAAGTCCGGGCCGGGTTTCACGCAGGTCACCGCAACGCCGCCGTCAGCCATGCAGGCGATGGAGTTGCCGCTGGGGTGCCACCGCACGCCGGGGCCCGCCCCGGTCGGGAAATGGGTCGCCTGGACGGGCCGTTTCACGGGGTCGCCGCTCCGATCCGAGCCGTCTGATGGAATGATAAAGATCTGGGTGGTGCCGTCTTCGGCCTTTGCATAATACGCAATACGGTCACCCGCCAAAGTACCGCGCACGATGCCGCTTGCCCAGTCATGGGTCAAGCGGCGGATGCGGAGCCCTTCGGGAGGCGTTGGATACCGTTTTGCGGAACCGCTGTCGGCCGTGGTGATGTCAATGTTTTCCGGCACATCGACCACGAAAAGGGAATCCTGGTACGAACCGTCCTCTTCCCGCACCGTGCCGATGAATGCGCGCATGAGGCCGCGGCGCCCGATCCACGAATCGCCGCGAGCTACTTCGATTTCGCCCGGTTTGGCCGTGCCTTTGGGCACGACGCGCACCAACAGCGCGAAATAGTGCGTGGCGCCTTCCGGAGCCTTGGGGTGATGCGCCATAAATCCGATGGTGCGGCCGTATTCGGGCATCAGGAAGTCGTCGTAGGTGAATCCGATACGTCTGCCATCAAACGAATACTCGTGCCGGTGGGTGCCGCCCCGGTGCGCTCCGGGGAGGGTGTCCCGGTCCGTGGCGACGTCCCGGCGGTCCAGCCAGACGCGCCGCTGGCTGCCGTCGGCGATGACTTCCGCCCCCAGGCGGTTGGGTTTGGCGTAATACCCGCGCTCGGGGACCTCCTCGAGAAGCGGCCCGTGAATGAACGCCACCTTGTTGGCCACGGGACAGAACGTGACCGCGCCCACACCCGGCGCGGCTTCTTTACCGATGAGCGTCTTCTCCGGACGGTAGAGAATGGTCTCCTCGCCGGAGGCAATTTCGACCATCTCGATGGACTGACTGTTCTCGATGCCGGGACCGACCGTCTCGCGGGTGTCGTAGCACAGAAAGCGCATATCGGGCGAGAAATTGTCGTTGTTGTCGAGGTGATGGTTTCTGGCCGAGAAGGTAATCTGGCGTTCTTCCCCATGGGCGGCCACATGCGACACGCCGAGCAGGAAGAGGGCTATCAACACGATGGTCCTGGTTAACATGGCTTTCCTCGCAGTTTACTTCCCGTTCCGAGTCTAGCACGGGGCCTCGAAGAGCTCAAAGAGGTTCACTCGAACGTATCGATAGTTCCGGCCGCGAGGACCATATCGTCGCGGTAGAGGACCGCCCATTGCCCGGGGGTCACGGCGCGCTGGGGCTCGTGAAACCTGGCGGAGAAGCGGTCCGTTCCAGTCTCGACAGTACACGGCACGGCTTCGTGGCGGTAGCGGATTTGGATGCAGCACTCGAGCGGCCCGGTTTGGGGTGCAATACCGGCCCACACGATGTCGCTCGTCGTAAGGCCCTTTGCGAAGGTCTCGTCCTCGTGCCCCACGACTACAGTGTTGTTCTCGGCGTCCAAACGCACCACGTAATACGGCCACGGGGCGGCAATGCCCAGGCCCTTCCGCTGTCCGATGGTGTAATTCGTCAGGCCGGTGTGCGTGCCCAGCACCTCGCCCGCGGTCGAGACGATCGGGCCCGGCGGGCCGGTCTGACCCTGCCCGGAGACATAGCTGCGATAATCGCCGCCCCCAAGGAAGCACACATCCTGACTATCGGACTTTTCGGCGATGTCGAGTCCCAGTGAACGCGCCATGGCGCGCGTGTCATCTTTGGTCTGGTTGCCCAGGGGGAAAAGCACGCGGGCAAGTTGTTCCTGGCTCAGCCCGGACAGCATATAGCTCTGGTCTTTTGCGCGGTATTTCGCCCGGCAGACGGCGCGGCGCCCCTTGTGGTCGATGACGCGCACGTAATGCCCCGTCGCCAGGGCCTCGCCCCCGAGCTCCCGGGCCTTGTCGAACAGCGCCCCGAATTTGATGCGCCGGTTGCACCGTATGCAGGGATTCGGAGTCCGCCCGCGCGTGTATTCATCCAGGAAGTAGTCCAAGACCTGATGCTGGAAGAGCTGGGTAAACTCGGCCACGTGATGGGGAATGCCCAGGTGGGCCGCGACGCGCTGCGCGTCTTCTATGGGGTTGGCCCCCGTTGCGGAGCCGCACTGCGGGAAGAGGCGCATGGTCATGCCGGCGACGTCATATCCGGAGGCTTTGAGGAGCGCTGCGGCGACGGAGCTGTCCACTCCCCCGCTCATGGCAACGACAACTTTGGCGCGATTTGTGGCCATCATAGGAAAAGACCGCCGGGAGCCCGGCGACCAGCATCCGTTCAGTCCGCCAGACCGGCTAGTCTTCTTTTCCGGGCGCCTGCCCGGTGGCCGGTTTGTCAGTCGCAGGCGGTTTGATCTGGCCCGGCGGCTTCATCTGGCATTTGCCTTCAAAGAGCACGCCCTCGGCGATTGCGATGCGTGGCGCCGTAATGTCGCCCAGCAGCTTGCCTTTCGATGTCACTTCCAGCCGGTCATGGGCAAACACATTGCCCTCGACCTCGCCGCCGATGATGATCTGGCCCGCAACCAGATCGGCTTTTACGCGGCCCGTTTCCTGAATGACGATGGTGTCATCGCACTGGACGCGGCCCGAAAGCATGCCTTCAATGCGAATCGTGCCCTTCGACTTCAGCTCACCGACGATCGTTGTGCCCTGGCCAATGATCGTAACGACATTCGTCTCGTTGTAGGTCTTCTTTTTTCCGGAATCAAGCATGATTAATTAACCACAGTGGTTTCGGGGTCGATGTTCTTCCCGTTTTTGTACACTTCGTAGTGGACATGATAGCCCGTGCTGCGGCCTGTCGTGCCCAACAGCCCAATCTTGTCGCCGCGGGTAACCGTATCGCCGGCCTTGACCAGGAGCTTGTCCAGATGGGCGTACAGCGTCTTGAACCCATACCCATGGTCAATCTCGACCACGTTACCCAACTCGCCATCGCGCTCGGATTTTACCACGATACCCTTGGCGGTGGCCAATACGGGCGACTTCGGCGTGGCCGAGATATCCAGTCCGGCGTGGAACTGCAGGCGTTTCGAGAACGGGTCTTTGCGATTGCCGAATCGCGAGCTGATCCGGCGGCGGGAATCAAAGGTGGGCAGAACATTCGGGGTACAGGCGATGCGTTCGCGTTTTTCCGCGGTCGCCACCAGCAGTTCTTCAAGACTGGCGACGCGCAGGTTGATTTCCTGAATGATCAGGTCCGCCGATGGTTCGCTCAGGCCGTATATCCAATTCGACGGGCGGCTGAGTTCGTCGTCCCCCGGGGTGACCATTTCGCTCAGATCGGCTGGCGGTCCACCCGAGCCTCCCACCCCGTCCCGGATGTAGTCGGAGGATGACCGCACCTTGGCCGGCAGATTGTGGACTTCGCGGATTTGGGATTCGAGCTCGTACAGGCGGTTCAACTTACTTGTAATGGAATCGATGCTCTTCTTGTAATCTTCCCGGTACTTGGTCTCGATGGCCGCCACTTCATCGGGCGAAATACCTTCGATGCGGTGAACAACCCCGCGCGCAGTGCGCAATTGGAAGGTGGTCCGCTCCAATTCATCATCCAACACACGGACCTGTACCCGGGTATTCCGGTACAACTGGAGGGTAAACGTAGAGGCGAAGGCGAGAACACAGAAGCTGGCAACGAGTGCCCAGATATAGAACGAAGAAAGGCTTAGATTGCGTGTAGCCCCCTTGCCGTGGGGGATCATCATCACGGTCCACTTCTTCATAGGGTTTGGACTCCCGAAAAAGTATAGGGGCACAATTTACCTGAATATGGCGAGGGTACGGAATCTCCCCGATTGAGTTCCCACGCGACTCCCCAACTGTATCCCTGGATCTGCGTTTCGGTTCCCACTACCTCACGGACTATAGCATGCCCACCCAGTGAAGTCAACGAAAGAAAATCGGCTTATAATTTTATTTCCGGAATTTCGTATTTTAAGCATTTAAAGCAAAAAACTCGCATAAAAGAGGGCCGTGCTCATGTGCTGGACTACATTTCGGCTCCCGGCTGGAAAGGACCTGCCCACGCCGGATGTACGGGTTCGGGAGGGGGTCAATCCTGGTTCAGCCGCAATTCGCACGGGCCCTCCCCCTCAGGCAAATGGCGTCGTTTGACCGCCTTCACAATGAGTTCGCCGCCTCCAACGTAGCGGCATTCTTGAACTTCGCAGCCGCACCGCTCCATCTCCCGGGTCAGGGATGCGCGCGTGTAATGCATGATATGTTCGTCTGCGTACGCAGTGGGCCGTGCCAGCGCGTAGAGACGCTCGGTAACGGGCCACCAGAACGTAGCGTAGTCGGGGGTGCCGATAACCACGGTGCCTCCCGTGCGGCAAACACGGACGGCCTCCTGCACGCAGTTCAGCTCGGCAGTGTGTTCGATGACCTGCGAACTGACGACGATGTCGAACTGCTCGCCGGCGAAAGGCAGGGCGCCTGCAGTAGCCTGGAGCCGCCGGGGTGCTTTGTCACGCAGAAAACGCAGCCGGTTGATGTTGATGTCGAGACCGTACATCTCCGGGCGCGTGGTGATGATGCGGCTCGAACCGCATCCAACGTCGAGAACGCGCCCCGGACCATCCGTGAAACGGTGGATGATTTCGAACCGCTTGCGTTGCCAGTAACGCTGCAACCAGATACGGCTGTCGTAGGCGCGGTAGTCGTAGTCCGGGAAATCGATGCTGTTGCGCAAGGCATGCATCCGCTTAAGGGTTCGGAGGCAGCTGCGGAAAAGCCGGAAGGTCGTTCCCGGCGCCTGGCGGTACCGCTTTGACTCATAGTGAAAGGGCAGTTCGACAACGCTACCCCCCTTCGACATGAACCGCAGCAGGACCTCCATGAGAACGTCGTAATCTTCGCCCTCGATGGGTACGCGGCGGAGCATGCTGGTGCGGTACATACGCCTGCCCGAGGAAAGGTCGTGTATGGGAAGCGACAGGGCGGTTCTGTACATCCAGTTCAGCGTTCTGCTTACCACACTGCGCAACCGCGGCATGGTATACGAGCCGCCTTGTGCATAGCGCGAAGCAATGATCAGGTCCTCGCGATTCCGGCGGCGGCAGAAGGCAAACACCAGCGATGCGTCGTGGGGGCTCGGGTTCTCGAGGGTGATGAGCCAGTCGCCTCGCGCTTCGCGAACAGCCGTGCGCAACGCATCGCCGCAGGTGTTTCCCTCGATATGCAGGGTAAACACCGGAAAACCGCCCACCTCGACCGGCGTATGCGCCCCATCGCTGCCGGTCAGAATCAGGAACTCGGCGTTCGCGCGGCACTCACGAACCAGCGGCGCAATGCTTTCCAATGCCTGGACAGCGTCCTCGGGCGAAGAACCACTGCACGCGATTGTTACGTCTACAGCGCTCATTTCACCTCGATGAACATCGCGATAAAGTCCGAAGGTTTCTTGCCGGGATAGTCTTTCCGGTTGAACACGCGGACCAGGTCTTCGTAATCCACCTGGTTTCCGCAATCCTGCCGGTAGAGCTTGAAGAGGGGCTTGGTCGCGACCTCGCCGTCGCGGTGGCGGGGGCAGCCCACGTCCTTGTGCAGGGCAAACCCCTTGAACTTCCCGCTCCGGGTCTCCTGCAGCTTGAACGGATACAGGCGGCACAATAGGGGCCTGTGCTCGTAAATGGTGCAGAACCGCGTTGCCTTGTCGAGGAAGAAGCAGCCGCGCTTTCCCCGCTTCAGGGCCATCAGGTAGCGTTCTTCACCGCACTCCAGCCAGGTCGGATCGTCATCGTCCACTTCGCTGATTTCGTCCGGCCCCAGGAACTCCAGGAACTCGTACGGGGATTGGCCCGTGTTCTTTACAATGCGAATCACGTCCCACGGAGTCGGCAAACACACGACGTCCGTGCAACAGTGACCGCAGCTATGGCATCTGAATCGTACTGTTTCTCGTCCCATGCGGGCATACGATACGGACTCGGCCTCCTAAAGGCAAATGGCTATCCCCGGATTCGAATACTAAGTGCACAGGTTGAGGGCAAAGCCTTTTCCCGTCGGAG
>CAZFOG010000258.1:0-9697 GCA_964520685.1 uncultured Nitrospiraceae bacterium
AAGTCGAGCGCGCTCTGGCAGGCCCTCCTCGCGATAGACCGGTACCGCGGGAGCGAGGACGCTGCAACAGGATACCCCGACCGGGAGTGGTTGCTTTTCGCGGACGCCGACGTGATGTTCGAGCCGGGTGTGGTTGAGCAGGCAATCGTTGTGGCTGAACGCGACCGGTTGGATTTCCTCACGTGCATGCCCTACCTGCTTGCCAAGACGTGGGCCGAACAGTTTTTACTCCCGACCGGGTGGCGGGGGATTCTCGAGGGGGCCGACCCCGAGCGCCTCAACGAGCCCGGCTCGTTCCCCATCGGAATCGGTGCGTTCATGCTGGTGCGGCGCAGTGCGTACGAGCGGTGTGGGGGGCACCGGGCTCTCGCTCAATGGCACCCCGAAGATACGCTCTTGGCGGCTGCCATCAAGCATATTGGCGGTCGCGTAGGCTTTGCCTGGACGCCCGGGCTGCTCAGGGTCCGCTTCTACCGCGGATACCGCGAGGTCAAGAAGAACACGCTGCGTAAGATGCGCATTTTCTTCGGCGACCATCTCCATTGGCCGCTGACCATGATGGCCTTGCGCCTCAGTACAACAGTGATGGCCCTGCCCATGACGCTTGCAGGCATTGTCCCGCAACTGACCACGGGCCACATTGATCCGCTGCATACCTTGCTCGGATTAGCGGGCGCCGTCTTGTATATAGATGAAACACAGGAGTACAAAGGCGTCGAGAATATTGCCGAGTTCCACCCCTGCGTACCCTGGCTGCATCCTGTGTCCGGCGTGCTTCGCGTGTGGTTTGCATTATCGATCATGGGCCAGATCATTGCGCGGAAGCCGATGGACTGGCGTGGCCGCCACGAGTTCGGCACAACTGATGCGGAACCCCGTCTCGAAAGACCGAACATGGCCGGTTCTGGTCAGCGTGCCCCCGTCCGGCCCGCCGACAGCTTGCCTCCTGACATGTGACAAGCTCGGGCGTGCTCGGCGGTCTTTTGGCCTGACACGGGTGAATACCGACGGGCCACAAGAATACGGACATGGGGGTTTTGCCTTCAGTGTGACTCACGGCGCATGATGTACAAGGCGGTTACCGTGCCCCCAGAACACCGCCAGCAGAACCAGGTCTGGGACGGGGAGACTGCTCTCGATCAGAGAGACGAAGCCATCGTAAGCGGTTGTGACGGGACGCTCGAGATTCTGAATCGATTTCTGGAGCAATACGGGGCCGAAGGGGCATCAAGGAGGAAGAGATGATCCAAAATATGGCCGCATTCGTTGCAACAATCCTTGCTGCGCACTCCGGGCAGTGGAGTGTCATGGACTTTGGGGCGGTTCCTGACGCCAGGACCGACAACACTGGGGCATTCCAGCGCGCCCTCGATGCAGCCGCGGAGGCGGGAGGAGGCGTCGTAGCCGTTCCAGCGGGGAACTACCGGCTTGATGGCACGTTATCAATCCCGACGGCCGTCACATTGCAGGGTGTCTTTCATGCGCCTCCCACGGACCGGCGCGAGGCGTATCCGGAACTCGATGGGTCGGTGTTGTTGGCATATGCGGGGCGTGGCGAGCCAACATCCGCCCCGTTTATCCGGCTCGCGGGTAGCATGGCTGCGCTCGCGGGGTTCTTTGTCACCTACCCCGAGTGGAATGAAGCGGACGTTCCGCCTATCCCCTATCCTCCCACTGTATATGCCACCGGCAATGCCAACGTGGCCGTTCTGGATTGTTGTTTCTTGAACACGTATGAAGCGCTTCACTTCCAGGATGCGCACCGTTTCCTCGTGCGCAATGTCTTTGGGTACCCCAGCTATCGGGGCTTGTACGTGGACAACTGCCTCGACATCAGCCGCGTCGAAAACTGCCATTTCTGGCCCTTCGGCATCCACAACGGCGCGAGCCCGTACACCCGGTGGATCAACGAGAACGGCGTCGCCTTTGAGTTCGGGCGCTCGGACTGGCAATACGTCGTGCATACCTTCTGTTTTGGATACGGCGTAGGATACAAGTTCTCGACGACCACGAATGGAAGCTGTAACGGCAGTTTTGTGGGAATCGGTGCGGATTGCTGCCTGCGTGGAATAGTCGTCGACACACAGCCGGGCACCATTGACCTGTTGATTACGAACGGCGAATTCGTGGGCCGCTGGGGCAGTGTCGATTCCGTGGGTGTTGAGATTACCGGCAAATCCGACGGACGGGTAAGCTTGACCAATTGTGCATTCTGGGGGCCGTTGGACCGGGCGATCTGGTCCAAACCGGACAATGCCAATCTTGCCGTCAACGCGTGCGGTTTCAGGTACTGGAACCTCAGCACGCAGGACTCGCCGGCCATCCAGGTGGACGGCGGCAAGGCCATCATACAGGGCAACACCTTCGCGCTCGAGGGCATTCACGCCAGAATCGGCGAAAGTGTCAAATCGGCCATTCTCACCGGCAACCAGGCACCTATCGGATTGTGCGTGGTCAACGAGGCGGGTTCCCGTACCCAAATGGTGGCGAACGAAATGGACGCCTTTCGCTGGCCGCGCGGAGCCCGCCGCCACTACGGGGTCAACTTCGGTGAATTGGGCGACAGCCGTTACGTTCGTGGATTTCACAGCAGGGAAAAGGCGCGGCCATGGAATGAGGAAGGTACGATGCGCTGGGGCGGCGTCAAGCCCCGGGTGATTCTGCCAGTGGACCCCGGTAAGGCATACACCCTTACGGTTGACGTATATGTGCCGGAGCAGGCCGTTGACGCACAAAACGGCCTTTACCTGGGAGCGCATCGGATTGCCGAGTTCCCGAAGCAGGAGGGTGTCGCGGTCGTGACCGCTGTCATTCCCCCGCAACGGAGCGACACCGTCGAAGTGTCGGTTCGTGGAAAATCCTGGGTGCTGGACTCCGATGCCTTTGTTCCCGATGGCGCCCGCCCTCTAAGCGTGGCGTTGCGGCGCCTCACCATGAAGGCAAAACGTGGACATGACGCGCTCTTCGATGCAAACGGCGGCGCCTGGGTCGAGTCGTCCTCACACAACAAATGAGCCCGTATCGGGATGGGAGGAGTCCATGTCATTCGTGAAGATCGTGCGTATATGCGTTGTGGCGTTCGCCTTAGCAGTTCACTGCGTCCGCGCGGCGGAGACACCGGCGGGGGAGGAAAACGTGTTGGATGGGTCATTCTTCGAGGATTGTGCTTTTGTGTCCGTGGATATTCAGGAGGGGATGCGCCCGGGTCCGCTCACCGATGACCAACTTCCGCGGCAATGGAAGGAGATGGGGTTTTCCGCCGAGGACGTCAATGCTGCCAACGCGTTTGCCTGGGACGTCGCCCTGCCCAACGCGGTGAAGGTGGCTGAAGCCTGCCGCAACCGCGGACTGCCGATGATTTTCATCCATTGGGGGTACAGGTTCGAGAACGGCATGGACCTCGACCCCGATATCCGGAAAGCCATGCTGGATGAACACGGCACGGACTATGCCAAGTGGAGCGGCCATATTGATCAACCGGGTTCACAAGTGGCCAGGGTATTGGGGACGGGCGATTATGTACTGGCCAAAACCGCGCAGGATGCGTTCCGCTCCTGCAGCATCGAGTTCGTTCTGCGCAATCTCGGGATTAAGCGAATTGTGTTTGTGGGCGGACACACCGGGGCGTGTCTGGGTAAGACGGCCGCATCGGCCAAGCGCCTGGGCTATACCACACTGTGCGTCAAAGATGCTACGAACAGCGCACGCGAATCCTCCCGCGAAAAGGAGATTCAGGAATCCGGTTACAACTATATCGTGACCACCGCAGAGTTTCTCGAGCTGGTGAAAAACAAACCGGGCAGCGAGTCCCAGAGCGGCGGATAACGGGACCCTATATGATTTAAGTCTTCGGGCATCCTGAGCGCCAATCACTCCCAGTCCACGCATCGCCGTCTGTGTGGGTCCGTGTCGATCCACCCCGTCCATACCGTCCATTCTGGCTCCCAAATCCGCGGCGTCTCCGGTCCCCACTCTCCGGTGTGTTGCCCCCGGCCCCACGGCGGAGAAAGCGGTACGTTTAGGGCAGATCCCGGTTTGGCCATGGTCGTGGCTCCGTGATAGCATTCACACTGTTAATCATGCGAAATGGAGGGCCGGCGTGAACGGTTTTCTCACTCTCATTCTTTCCATCGCGTCAGTGGGCGCGAATCAGGGCGACATAATCGCCCATTGGCCCATGGATGCCATGGAAGAAGGCGTGGTCCCGGACGCGAGCGGGAACGGCCTGCATATCCGGGCAATGGGGGAGATGCCGGATTCGTTCATCCGGACCGGTGCGTCTGGAAACGCGGCGTATTTTGACAACGGCCGCAATTGGCTCGAAATCGGGTCCGCGCCGGCTTCGTCGCTACGGGACGGCTTCACCATTTCCTGCGCTATCTATCCCCTGTCTGTCGACGGTTTCCGCACGATCTTGTGGAAAGGCGACCGGACGGTATCTCCGGAGGTGATCAACTATTACTTCGATCTGCGCGATGGCAAGGTCGAACTGAAGGCCAAGGACGACGAGGGCCGGTGGAAGGTGCACGGCACCGGGCCCGCTGTAAAACCCGGTGCGTGGCACTTCATCGTGGTGAGTTATAGCGGGGGCACGGTTCGCATCTGGGTCAACGGCGAGGAATGCCCCGTACACACGGGCGAAAACGGAAAACTCGACGACGGGCTCTTGCCTAACGATGGACCGCTGGTGATTGGGGCCGGCGCAAATTCCCAGGGCATCGCGTACGGCTTTCTCGGGCTGATTGATGAGGTCCGGCTTGTGCGCGGCGCCTCTCAGGGGCCGTCTGCGGTAGAGATGGCGGCCTGGCGGGACGCGGTCGAAAACTATCCGCGCCGGCTGGCCCTGGCGCGCCTCGAAGAAGTGCTTGAGAACATCCGCAACGCGAACCGTATTGCATTACCCGCAGAAGAAATCGCCCTGCTCGACCGGCTCGAAGCGCGCTGCACGGCCAGCGCGGAAGGCGGCTTGGCGGACATCGACAAGGCGGTTACTGGCATTCAGCAGGGACTGGACCGGCTGGCGTACCGGGGTTTCTATCGTTCGAGTCTCGGAGACAATCCGTTTCTGGTCATCCCGTTGCGAACCAGCGACCGGGTGGTGAAACGTCCCCGGTTCTTCGAGGATATACGCGACTGTGAGAAGGAAATCACGCTGGAATCGGCGCGGAACGAATACGAAGGCTTCCAACTACTCATCACGCCGGGGCCGCAAAAGACCTTAAACGATGTCTCCGTAGAATTCTCCGAACTGAAAGGCGGTGGCGCACGCCTGGACCGAAACGGTCTCGAGTGGGGTTGGATTCGGCCTATCGAGACCGAAATGCCGGATATCCCCGTGCCGTTTGTGGGGCGGATTCCCGATGCCATCATCGAAGGCGCGGCGCCGCCACCGATTGCGCCATACGATTTCGAGTGTCTCTACGTCCGTCTGTTTGTGCCGCCGGATGGCGTTCCCGGGGATTACACGGGCACGGTGAGGATCAAGGCAGGCGGGGAAACGCGAGAGCTCCCTCTCGAGCTGCGCGTTTATGGAATCACGCTGCCCGAGGAAACGCCGCTCAAAATGGCGTTCTCGTTCTTCGAGCATTTCTACGAAGAATGGTATGGCCTGAAGGAAGTGCCGCGCGATACCCAGCGCGAACTCTACAGGTTTCTGCTCAATTACCGCATCCCGCCCAACGATATCTACTCGAGCAGGACGACGTACCCGGACTTGGATTACCTGAAAGAGGAACGGGAGCGCATCACCTTTTTCACCTATTCGACCGGCCTGCCCAATCCCGGCACCGGTACGCCCGAACGCGTCGAGGAAAGCATCGGCCGAATCGAGGAGGTATATGCGGCGCTGGCGCGAGAGAACCTACTCGACGGCGCATATTTCTATTGCTTTGATGAACTGGCCTACAACTCGGACCGCATCCCCGAGGCGCGGCGCTTTGTGCGCGCCCTGCGCGAGCGCATTCCGTCTATCCGAGCGATGCAAACCTCATTCCCCGAGGAATCCATCCGTGACCTCTTCAACGTCTGGTGTCCCCTCATCCACCACTTCGAGCGCCCTGGGGACCGCCAGCTTCTGGAAGAGCTGCGTGCCCAGGGCAACGAAATCTGGTGGTACATGGCCGATGCGCCAAACCACCCTTTCCCGAACCTCTTTCTCGACTATCCGCCCTTCGATGCGCGCATCCTGGGCTTGTTGAGTTTCCTGTACGATGTCGAGGGGGTGTTGTATTGGTCGATCAACCGCGAGTGGAAGACCAATCTCGAAGCGGAGCCCCGCTGGCCTGAAGGCGACTGGAAGGCCCACATCTACCACGCGCACACCGGGGTTCGAAAACGGAAGAACGGCATGGGGAATCTCGTCTACCCCGGGCCGGACGGGCAGTTGTATCCATCGTTGCGGCTCGAGAACCTCCGCGATGGGATTGAAGACCACTGCTATCTCACCCTTTTGAAAGAATTCGCCGATTCCGCATATGCGGAAGGGCACGCCGCACTCGCTGCCCGCGCCCGGGCCCTCCTCGATGTGCCCTCAAGCGTGGCCGCCGCGGCAAGTGACTACAATTCCGAGCCTGCGCCTTTGCTCGAGTACCGCCACCATATTGCCGAGTTTCTCAGCGAAGTGTCGGAAAGCCCTGCCGCGGCCCCTAACGCCTTTTAACAAGGCCACTTGTACTGTCCGCTACCGGCCAGGAGGCTTGCTGTTCCCGCGGTGCTCGCAACCCGGGTGCCGGTTTCACGCTCACTATAAACACCCCATTTCCACGGCAACCGCCGGCACCCGAGGGCGTCCCGTAAGAAAAACGCTGCAGGATGAAATTGCGGGCGGAGAGAATTGTTATATACGTATAGACTGCGGTGCCTCGCGCCACGAGGTAACCGGTCTGGGAGAACCTTTTAGGGAAGCGGGATCCGCTTGCGGCATAGACGTACCGCCGGAAGGGACCGTGAGGTGTGCGTCACATGGGCGAGCGGGAGACGAACACGATACGCGCGATGGTGGACGAGCTGTACCGTCTCGAATCGCGGCGTGTCTTTGCGACACTCGTGCGCCTGACCGGGGATTTCGACCTGGCGGAAGAGGTTTTGCACGAAGCTTTCGCAGCCGCAATCGAACAATGGCCGCGCGAGGGGATGCCTGCAAATCCACGCGCCTGGCTGGTTTCCACGGGACGCTTCAAGGCGATTGATTTTGTGCGCCGCCGGACGCGTTTCGATTCGAGCGTCGCGAAACTGACCCAAGAACTTGAAAAGACTCCCAACGGCATCGAAAACTGGGATGACACGGCGTTCAGAGACGACCATCTGCGGTTGATTTTCACCTGCTGCCATCCCGCGCTGCCGCCGGATACACAGGTGGCGCTCACGCTGCGGGAAGTGTGTGGCCTGACAACCGAGGAAATCGCAAGCGCCTTTCTCACAACCGCCTCGACCATGGCCCAGCGTATCGTGCGCGGGAAGGCCAAGATCCGCGACGCGAGAATCCCGTATCAGCTCCCCGCACTCGACGAAATACCAGACCGGCTCGACTCGGTCCTATCCGTCATCTATCTCATTTTCAACGAAGGGTATAGCGCGTCATCGGGCGCGTCCGTGACCCGGGCTGACCTGTCGGCGGAGGCGATTCGGCTCGGGCGCGTGCTCCTCGAACTGCTGCCCGATTCCGAAGTCATGGGCCTGCTTGCGCTCATGCTGTTCCACGAGTCGCGCCACGCTTCCCGGTCCACACCCGCGGGCGACATCGTCCTGCTGGAAGATCAGGACCGCTCCCTCTGGGACCGGGATTTGATCGCGGAGGCACGGCAACTCGTCGAGCGCGCTCTGGCATCGCGCCCGATCGGCCCATACACGATTCAAGCGGCGATTGCGTCCGTCCATGCGGAGGCGCAGACACCGGAGCAAACGGACTGGCCTCGGATCGTGGCCCTGTACGACCTCCTCCTGCGGGCGGCCCCATCTCCGGTGATTGAACTGAACCGGGCGGTCGCGGTGGCCATGCGTGACGGACCGGAGGCAGGCCTCGCTCTGGTGGATGCCATTCTCGAACGCGGGGAACTGGGCAATTATCACCTCGCCTATGCTGCGCGCGCGGACCTGTGCCGGCGTTCGGGCAAAACCGCCGAGGCCAGGGCCGCATACCAGCGGGCGCTCCTGCTCACGAATCAGGAACCCGAACGCCGGTTTCTGGAAAGGCGCATACGGGAACTCACGCAAAAAAAACGGTCCGCGCATGTCGATCCGCGGCCCCTTCGTTCGACTATTCAGTAGAACGTCAGCAAATTGGGCCGTGACAACAAGGAGGCTGCTATGAAATTCATCTGTTTGGGATATCTGGACGACTCGAAATGGGAGAAGCTTTCCGAGGAGGAACAACGCCGCATGATGGACGTTTGTTTTGCCTATGACGATGAGTTGCGGCGAGGAGGGCACTTCGCCGGTGGCGAAGCCCTCCAGGGGGCTCAGCATGCTGTTACCCTCCGGTATCAGAACAACCGGGTGGCAGTGACGGACGGTCCCTACGCCGAGACCAAGGAACAGCTCGGAGGAATCTTGATACTCGAGGCCAGGGATTTGAACCATGCCATCGCGCTGATGTCGAAGCACCCGGGCGTGAAAATGGGGCCGTTTGAGATCCGGCCCGCGGACGAACAGGTCAACGAACTCGTCAGGGAACGCGATAAAACGTTTCAGCAACGCCAGGCAACAAGCGCGTAATGCGGACTGAAACACAACGGGAGAGTCACGATGAAATACATGATGCTGGTCTACAGCGACGAGAATTCATGGACGGAGTATGAGCGCGAGAAGTGCATGGCAGAATCGACGGCACTGTGCCACAGACTGGCGGCGGACGGCCGCTATCTCGCCGCATCGCCGCTGCATCCTGTCGCGGCAGCCACCAGCGTGCGGATCAAAAACGGCAGGCGGCTCGTAACGGATGGGCCGTTTGCCGAAACAACCGAACAGCTCGGCGGCTATTTCCTGATAGATGCTGGCAATCTCGATGAGGCCGTCGAGATTGCCAGCCAAATCCCGGCAGCGACGAAGGGGACGGTCGAGATCCGCCCCGTATTCGAGATTCCCGGCCTTCCCGAAGAACGGAGCATCGGGAGCGTAGTCGAGGAAGGGTGTGTGGCAACCCGGAACGCGTGAATCGCGGGGCGAGAGGCCCACGCGTATGGGATTCCACAGGGGTTTCGCAAGCAACGAGAGAAAGGAGGTGCACGATGTCAAACCTGGCACATGAAGACATCGGTTCCGGGGAATGGGAGATCGAGGCGACTCGAGTTATCGACGCCGCGGCCAGGGACGTGTTTGACGCCTGGATTGATGCCGATCATCTTGCGCACTGGTGGGGCCCTCGGGATGGCCGCGAGAACTTCACCACCCCGCACGTCGAGGTCGAGCCCTGGCCCGGCGGAGTTTTCCGGACCTGCATTCGCTCACCCAAGGGCCAGGACTACTGGGCGCGCGGATCTTTCAGAGAAGTCGATGCTCCGCGCCGTTTGGTCTTCACCCACGGATGGGAAGATGAACACGGCGAGGTCGAGAGCGAGCGGCGCATTGCCGTCGAGTTCACGGGAATCGAAAGGACGGGCAAAACGCGCGTGGCGCTTCATATTGCCGGCTACCAGTCGCCGCAATCCCGCAACAGCGAGACCGGAGGATGGAATGAGTGTCTGGACAGACTCGTCGAGTA
>CAZFOG010000259.1:0-9595 GCA_964520685.1 uncultured Nitrospiraceae bacterium
AACGGGTGGGCGGAATCAATCGGAATCACCGGGCGGATTGGCTCGGAATACGCAACAGTCGCCTCATGTCAATCGTTGTTTGCAGAACTCATCTCAACCGGGTAATTCATTTCGACAGACTCGCCGGTGCTGGGCATAGCAGAACCGCGCATCCGAGCAGAGTAACGCTGAAACGATTGGTCATAACAAGGAATCGTATGCAATTTCACAACCATCTGCGAAAGGCTTTTCGGAATCAATCGACAAACAGAGATCGTCATTGCGTACAAAGGTATCGAGAGATTCCAAGACCACGCGTCAGATGCGAATCGGCATGACGATGTTCAAATAGGTGTCGATTGGCGCGTCTTTGTATGGCTTGATAAGCCCGGGACTCATGCCGTCCTTAAGAACCAGGCAGGTCTTTTCGGTGTCGATGTGGCGCAAAGCGTCGAGCACGAAATCCGGGTTGAACGCAATCTCCATACTCTCACCGCTGTATTCGGCTGGCATTTCTTCCATGTACTCACCGACTTCGGGCGTGACCACGCGCAAGGTGAGCTGGCCTTCATCAAACTGAAAACGTACGGAATTAAACTTGTCATTGGTCATGGTGCGCGTACGCCGAATCGCTTCTATGAACGCAGGCGTGTTCATGTACGCTTCTTTGTCGTGCTTCTTGGGAATGACCATATCGTAATTGGGGAAGGTTCCCTCGATGAGGGCAGTCACCAGGCGGTTCGAATCAAACATGAACGCGGCCTGGGTCTCATCAAAGAACAGTTTCACATCACCATCACCACCGAGCAAGCGTTCCAACTCGGAGATCATTTTACCGGGGATGATAACCTTCACCGAAAGGCCTTCGGGAATATTCTCCGACTCGACACACAAGCTCATGCGCCGGCCATCGGTCGCCACAACTGTCGCGTTGCCTTCCTGAATCTCGAAAAGGAGACCTGTGAGATTGTAACGGGTCTGATCCGAGCAGATCGCAAACGAGGTCTTCGAAAACAGATTCTTCAATACCGATTGCTGAAAGATGATCGGCTCAACGTTGTCGAAGCTTCGCACAGGCGGGAATTCATCGGGCGACATACTGAAGAGCTTGAAATCGATCTTGCCGGCCTTCAAGATCACGACGTTGCTTTCGGTCAAAGCAAGCTGCAAATCCCCCGCAGGCAATTCCGCCAGAATCGAGGACAAGCGTTGCGAAGATACGGTCAACGAACCCGGTTCCTCGACTGTACAATCCACCGAACACTCGATACTTATCTTCAGGTCGGTAGCTGTTAAACGCACTTGGCTCTCACCCGTTTCCAATAGAATATGCGAAAGAATCGGCAGAGCCGATTTCTGTGACACTACCGTTTTGACCTTATTGACCGCATCCAGCAAGTCCTGTCGCGCAATGGTGATCTTCATTCCCGAGTCTCCCTCCGTGTCCCCGTTGTTCACTCACGATGTGGATTGGCTTTTCACTAGGTATGATCTTCTTTTCTTAAGTTAAAAACAAGTATTCGAAGTCGTAGACGGCTGTATAGTGTTAAGAACAGCATAACTTCCTTTGCACTAGCGGCTTATCCTGTTGATAGGTTCTTGGCAACCAGTACCGGGTTATCCACACTATCTACATGCGTCGCGCCGCCAGTGGCGACCTCACGTTTTCGTCCGCCAATCCGGTGGATGAATTGGTGAACGAATCCTGGTTTATCCCGCTCTTTCCAGAAGACTATCCCCATCGAGTTCATCCAAAAAACACCCCGGTATGTTCCACGCGGAATGATTCTTATCCATCCATAATCTGGACCGCTTCTGCAACCGCTCTTCGCTTGTCCTTCAGAGCCGCTTTGTCTCGTGGAACACTTGGGCCCTTGCTCAAGTCTCGCACTGCAACCATTTTCTGCTGATTCATAAGCCATCTATTCACAGGACCTTATAGAATCTGATTCAAGAACAGAAAAACAATAATATTCTTACAATGTATTCATTTCAAACGAGTTATGACAGCGGGTGGGTTTGGGTGCCCGCATTATTGGGATTCCCGGGCACATCTTTTCCACAACTTATCCACACCCCACTGGCTTCTCCCCGACCGCATTGTCAGGTGAACCCCGATATCCAATGCCGCGCCTGTAAGGGTACGACGGCCCCCGCCTTTACAGGATTGCGCTACGTGCGAATGACGCGCAGGAATTCCTCGGGGGGAATGATGCCTTCTTTTACTTTATTGCGGCAGCGGTCAGCCATGGTTTTCAGTTTTGCTGCACGGGCTATTTTCTCAGTGGCCTCGTCCGCGGCGATCATCTGACGAATCTGTGGCGTAATCTCCAACACCTCGAAAATGCCCGTCCGTCCTTTCGTGCCTGTGCGATAACAATTGTTGCATCCCTCGCCGCGATACAGTTTCTTGGTGCTCTCAGGAAGATTCATCGACTTGAGCATGGCCTTCGTAGGTGTGAACGCTTTTTTGCACTTGGGACAGATCTTACGCACAAGACGCTGGGCGACCACGGCGGTTAACGAACTGGCGATGAGATAGGACGGTACATCCATGTTGCGCAGTGTGCTGATGGCTTCCGGAGCATCGTTGGTGTGGAGCGTACTGAATACCAGATGGCCCGTCATGGCCGCACGAATCGCGATGCGCGCCGTTTCCGCGTCACGGATTTCGCCCACGAGCAACACGTCGATGTCCTGGCGCATGGCCGCACGCAGGGTATTGGCGAAACTGATATCGATGTCAGGCTCGATTTGCACCTGGTTGATTCCCGATAGCTGGTATTCAACGGGGTCTTCCAAGGTAACGATACTTTCGGTCAGCACGTTTTTCTGATTCAGCGCCGCGTAGAGCGTCGTGGTCTTGCCGCTGCCGGTAGGGCCGGTCACCAGGATCATTCCGTAGGGCTGCTCGATCAACGCGGCCAGTTTCTTGACGTCTTCCTGTTCGAGACCCAGGTCTTTGATGCCCTGCAGGACCGCGGAGGCATCGAGTAAGCGCAATACCACACGTTCCCCCAGGAAGCAGGGCAGGGTCGCTACGCGGATGTCGAACTCGTTGTCCCCAAAGTCGAACGTGATATGCCCATCCTGCGGCCGCCGCGTCTCCGTTATGTCCATGTCCGCCATGATCTTGACGCGCGAGACGACCGCAGCCTCGATACTGTGGTCAATACTCATGACATCATGAAGCACGCCGTCAATGCGGTAACGCACCCGCATCTCCGGTTCTTGCGGATCGAGGTGGATATCGGTGGCGCCCGAGTTGACCGCGCCCTCGATCATCTTGCTTACTAACTGCATCACCGACGCGCCCGATGCCTGCCGCGCAATCTCCGCAAAATCCAGCGTGTTTTCTTCAACGACGATTTCTTCAGCCATGGCGCCCTCGTCCTCATGTTTCACGATCTGCTTCGTGGTCTTGACTGGTTTCTTTGTTTCCGTCACGGGTAGTGCTTCAGATTGCTTCGCCCGTTTGGGTGGTGGGGATTCGGGCTCCCGGACCGCCACCTCGTCCAGGCCGCGGTAGCGCTTCTTGATTTCCGCGGCGATATCCTCGACATGCGTAAGGATCGGATGAATGCGCTTGCCCAGGAACACTTCGGCATCGTCGAGCGTATCCCGGGTACGCGGATCGGCGATTAACGCCGTGATCCGGTCACCGTCGATGGTTACGGGAATGAACTTGTATTTCCTGGCGATGCTTTCCGGCACGGCATCCAGCGCTTGCCTGCGGCTTGTGGTCTTGCTCAGTGCCGCGTACTCCATTTTGTGCTGTTTGGACAGGGCCTTCGCCAGCGCTTCGGGACTGACAATACCGTTTTCAAGAAGGATCTTGCCGAGGAGACGTCCCGTGCGTTTCTGCTCGGCCAACGCCGCCTTCAAATCATCCTTCGAGATCTCGCCCATCTTTACGAGGGTCGCGCCGATGGACTCGTCCTGCTGGCGTTTTGCCTTGGAATGATACTCGTAGCGGAAGAGGTCTTCTAATGCCCCGACACTGATGATTTCCTTCTGGAGCAGTTGCCGGTACCAGGGGACACCGCTCACCTTTTCCTGCTCCATGATGGCATCGAGATCCTCCCGTGTCAGCACCTCCTGCCGAACAAGTTCGTCCCCGAATTCGTGCTTTCCAGAAATTCCAGCCATAGCTGCCCCCTTACGATGATTCCAAACTTGATCCGCCCGATACATTATATGCGTGTGACGGGTTTCCGTAAAGACATTTTGCAGTTTCTGCGATGCACCCACCATAGACAAACTATCCCATCTCCTGGCGGGTTTGCTGGCTATTCGGCATGTGGGGATGGGCCGTTGCATTTCCGGCGGTTGCGCGCTAGATTGGATTCGCAAAAAAACGCGCCGGCTGTCCGGCGCACAACACCGCGACACCGGGTCCATCAGAGGATATCCCGCATGAGCATCAAGGAACGCATCCAGAATGAAATGAAGTTGGCCATGAAGAGTAAGCACACGGAGCGTCTCGAGTGCCTGCGTATGCTCAAAGCCGCCGTGATGTTGAAGGAGAAGGAGACCGGCAAGGCCGTATCCGAGGAAGATGCCATGGGCGCGTTGCGCTCCGAGATCCGCAAACGCCTGCAAAGTCTCGAGGTGTTTCGCGAGCACGGGAGAGACGCGGAGGCCGCCGCAACCGGTCGCGAGATCGCCGTCATCGAAGAGTTTCTGCCGCGCCAGTTGTCCGCGGAAGAACTCGAGGCAAAGGTCCGCGACTATCTCGCGGACCATCCGGACATCAATCATGCCGGCAAGCTCACGGGCGCGATGAAGAAGGAACTTGGCGAAGCGGCCGATGGGCGACTGCTGAACGAGGTGTGCCGGAAGATTCTCGAAGCCTGACGCCTACCACGTCACGGCGCGCCGCGAAGGGAACCATCATGCGTAACATGGGGCGATTCGGTCTTTTGGCATTGATGCCGATGCTTATCGTGATGGGGGGCTGCGAGAAGTCCCCGCGCGATGGTGCGGCGCCTTCGCTACCTCCGCGCGAGGCAATAGACCAAGAGCCTGCGGCCGAGGCGCCCTCGGATGCGCAAGACTCCGAGAGCACCGGGCTGACCGTGCCGAACCGGGGCGTTCTCGCCATTCCCCTTCCTGCGGACATGACGGCGCGCGAGGCCGGCTCCGATGTGCCCGGGGCCGTTGCGCTCCGGCTGGAGGGGTCGGACCCCGAGCCCTACGTGATTACCCTCACGGTATTGGGTGAACCGGGCATGATGCCCGGATTCGGGAGTGATGCCTGGCTGGCGGAAGAACTCGAGCACTGGAAACAAGCGCTTCCCGACCCGGCTATGGCCGCGGAAGCCGTACCCGTGGAATTCGAACTCGGCAATGCGCGCGGTATGTACCTCAATCTCGAAGATTCGGCACCCCAGCCCGGTGAGTATCCGTATCTCCTGAAAGGCTTCTTCAACGTTGACGGTTGCATCGTGTCCTTCCAGGTCCTCCACCACGTGCCTCGCGCATCGGCCGCCAACCGGTTCCTGGCCCTCCTTGTCGACGCAGACTGGGAACCGGAAACGGGCACTCCATAGATGGGCATGAGCTGCCTGCTCATGATTCATTTGCGGGACCGGCAGCCTCGCCGGTCGGTTTCATTTTCATGGTCTACGGGTGAGCCGGATGGCGCTTTGAACATCTCCCCGTTCACGCAAGAATCCTCCCCTAGAACACCTTCGGTGATGCGTGCGGCCCGGGTTTCCGGGAATGAAGAGGCTGGCAGCCTCTTCTACGTTTCCGGATGTCTTTAACGTAGACGCGGCATCCTGCCGCGTTCCAGCGACGCGGCCACTCAGCCGCAGGCTTCAACAGAGCACGGTCCTCCACGTGCCATGCGCATCTTGCGCATGATTGGCCTTCCTGTTATCTCGTGGAGCGTTGCGGCCGCAGCAGCGGCGGCACCATGCATCATCCGTGTTCGCGCGAACCCTGGGGTGTGCTACAATCACCTTGACCCGATTTCGGGAAGGAAAGCGTGCGCACTGCGCGCACAAACGTGGGGAAATCCGGCATGCGTAAGCTCGCACTGATTGCGGTGGGAATGTCTGTGGCGATGCTGTGGGCCTCCGTGGCCTCCGCCGAACTGACCTTGTGGCTCAAATACCAGTATGCAGCGCAGGAGGCGTACGGCCGCGGCGAATATAGCCGCGCCGAACAGCTCTACAAAGCGGCCGAACGGGAATCGAGCATCACCCTGCCGGAGAACAATTTCCGGCTGGCCTCGACCCTCGATGGCCTGGGTTTGGTGTATATGGCTCAAGGACGGCTCGACGAGGCGGACGCCGTCCTCGAGCGCGCCCTCGAGATGAAGAAGAAGGTTCTCGGGCCGCACACGCGTGAAGTGCCCGAGACCGTGCTGAGCATTGCCGAGCTTCGATTTGCCCAGGGCGCATACGACAAGGTCGAACGCCTTTACCGCCATGCCCTGCTGATCCTGGTGCGCGACCAGACCGATATCGGCGTCACGCGGGCCCTCAACGGCCTCGCCGCGTATTACCGCCTCGAGGGGGACGCCGTCCAGGCCGAATCGCTCCTCGAGCGGGCCCGCAAGATCCATCTCGAAGCGCGCCGCCGCAACCATCCCGCCATGGCGGATACGCTGGTCGAACTGGCGCGGTTGTACGCCTTCGAGGGCCGCGATGCGGAAAGCATTCCGCTCTATGAAAAGGCCTGCGACATCCGCGCCGAGAAGCTGGGTATGCACCACCCCCAGACCGCCATCTGTTTTGAGGAATTCGCCCAGGCCCTGCACCGGGTGGACCGGGTCGAGGAGGCCGGGGAGTTGCGGGAGCGCGCCCGTGAGATCCGCGCCCGTCACGCGGCCATCGAGGAGAATTACGCCAGCGAACAGGCTCCGCTCCTGTAATCGTGGGTAGTTGCACTACGCGCCGGGCCCAGGCCCATGCTTGATTTCGGCCCTCTCATCAAAGCGCGGTTCCTCGCACGGCCCAACCGGTTCCTCGTGGTTTGCGACGTGCCCGGCCGCGGGCGTATCCGGGCGTTCATGCCCAATCCCGGCCGCATGCGGGAGCTACTTCTGCCGGGCGCTGAACTTCTCCTGGTGGATTCCGGTGTGCCGCAACGCGTTCGTAAAACACGGTTTACGGTCGTGGCGGCCGTTCGCGACGGCGCCCCGGTGTTTCTCCACACCTCGGCCAACAACGCGGTTGCACGCGCCCTGATCGAATTCGGAAGCATCCCCGGGCTGCAAAGCGCAACCCTTCTCCGGCAAGAGGTCACGGTTGGCCACAGCCGCTTTGATTTTCTCCTGGAAGAGCAGGGAGAGCCCCTCTACCTCGAGGTGAAATCCTGCACCCTGTTCGGCCAGGGCGTGGCCATGTTCCCCGACGCTGTGACCGGCCGCGGCCGTCGGCATCTCGAGGAATTGGCCCAACTCGCCGAAGCAGGCCGCCGTGCCGCCGTGATGTTCCTGGTTCATACGCCGAGGGTCCGGTGGTTCATGCCCGATTTCCACACCGACCCGGCATTCGCCGGGACATTGGCCAAGGTGCGTGATCGTATCGGCATTCTTGCCGTGGCGCTCGATTGGACTGCCCAGTTGACGCTCCGGAGCACCCCGCGCCTGCTCGAGATCCCCTGGAGCCACATCGAACCGCGCTTGGCCGACCGCGGCGCCTATTTGCTGATCCTGCCCCTGCCCCGGAAGCGCTGCCTCGAGGTGGGTTCGCTGGGCCGCATTGCCTTTTCGCCCGGTTATTACGTGTACGTGGGGTCGGCCATGGGCAACCTGTCTGCCCGTATCGCCCGCCACACCCGCCTGCGGAAGACCCTCCGCTGGCATGTCGACTTCCTACGCGCCGTGGCCACCGAATGCACCGCCTTGCCCATCCGCACGCCCCACCGCATCGAAACAGCGCTGGCCCAGGCGCTGGATGGGGTCCTCGCACCCGGTCCAGCCGGGTTTGGCGCTTCCGATTCCGCCTTGGACACCCATCTCTTCCACAGTCCCACGCAGCCCCTGGACCTCCCCGCGTTCCACAGCATCCTCGAGCGTTTCCGCATGGAACCGCCCGGGTCGATGGCGTAAAACAGCGACGTGAACCGCTGTTTCAGGCTCTTCTTGCGTAGCCGATGCTTTACATTGTGATAATGCAGGCGGACCAAAGCCGACTGCTGGTGGGTCATGATAAGCGGTGGCGGGGATGACTCGCGGACGAGCGGCAGCGGGCGCCTTATGAAACGCCTATGAAACACTGCCCATTTTCAACCAGCCCCGGTCGTGGTGCAATCCGGAGGGGTATGGACTCACTCAGCCCGGGAAGGCGTCCCTTAGAGGGTTTCATGCCTGTTTCAGAAAGCTGAGCACATCAGGACCGCACACCGGCGAGAAGTGCGCATAAGGGGAGTGTACACCATGTCCTGATGGTATTCCCGGTGCATCTCTGGCCAATTCCAGCAGATTTCGGTCGCTGTTGCTCGGGCCTGTCCTTTCGGGTGCCGATTTCTCAAAATGAGATTGCTCGATTTCCTGTTGGCTCGGGTCTGCTTCTGCACGCCGAGGGGGCCGCGCGCCAAACTGTTTCAGGGTTGGCGGACGCTTCCACGCGCACCGGGGCACTCTGTAAAAAGCCTGTAAACACGATGAGTCATGCAGTCGCGAGCATCTCGACGGCACCTAAAGTCTGCAGTTGGAGTGTTCTCAGTTTGCGAAATGTGTGCGGAGTTTGCGTGTCGCGTTTCATTTTGCGATTTCCTTTTCTATCGCTGCATATTGCATCATCGGGCCATCATACCTATCCTGGGACACCGCAGCGAAGTCCCCAAAACAGCCGGCCCGGCAGCATTCGGAGCCCACCGTGGTATCCAGATTGACCGTCCCATGGGTCAGACAGCATGCCGCAGTGGGTACCTGCCAACTGTTTCACCCGTGTTTCGCCAAGCATGGCGCCGGAACTTGGGCCGAGGCTGGGCTCACCTCCGCACACGTGTTTCGGGTGATGTAACCGAAAGATTACTTTTACGTGCGGCGCTCTCGTCGGCTCACATACGTACGCCGCTTGGACCGACGCGCGAGGCTGACTTGACGGGGCCCTTGAAGTAAGCTAAACTTTACATATGAGGGATAGCACGCTTCAAAACCGGGTTCGGGAGTGGCGGCGGCTCCGTAAACGGACCCAAATGGACTTGGCGCGGGAGGCGAATGTGACGCGCCAGACCATCATCGCCATCGAGAAGGGCCGCCTCAATCCTTCGATCACCCTGGTGCTGGCCATTGCCCGGGCGTTGGACGTTTCCGTCGAAGACCTGTTCTTCGTCGCTCCTTGCGACGCAGTGACGCCTGAGCCGCTCGCGACCTCCCCCGGGGAACCGGCCGTCCAAAGTGAGGTGTTTGCCGGCGAGTTCGATTCCGGGATGTCCCCCGGCACGCTCCTGGAGGATGCTGCCTCGGAGGAAGAACCGCCCGGCGCCGTCTGGGATTTTGTCTGACCCGCCCGGCTCACCCGCAGGCGATGAAAATGGAGGGCGTGATGGGCAAGACCCTCGCACATGGACCCACACGGACCCACACGGACAAGCATGGACGGGGATACACCCGGTTCTTGGAATTTTCGAGGCAGCGACCCATGAGCCGTTCGGC
>CAZFOG010000260.1:0-9585 GCA_964520685.1 uncultured Nitrospiraceae bacterium
ACAAGATCCCTCCAACGAGGCCTTTCTTATCCGGCGATCCCGGTCCCTAACCCCGCTGGTGACTGCAGCGCCCGGTCTTGGGAAGAAGGAATGGATGCGGGGGCCGGAGCCGCGCAGGGCAATGGACGACACGGACACACACGGACACACACGGACGGACGCGCGAAGACGGGGTGGACGGGGTGGACGGAGAGAATGACCGGCTAGGGCGCTGGGCCAGCACAGGGGTGGATGGACCACGGGGAGCCCTGAGATTCCGCAGAAGATGCCCATCGCGTCTTGGTCTATGGTTTCGTTTCTTCGAAACTCAGAGCGGCGGAGTTGATGCAATAGCGCAACCCGGTGGGTTCTGGACCATCCTCGAATACGTGGCCGAGATGGGCGTCGCACCGGGCGCAGAGGACCTCGGTTCGCTTCATGCCAAAGCTGGTATCGGTCTCTTCCGCCAGGCGCTTTTCGTCGATGGGCTTGAAGAAGCTTGGCCAGCCCGTTCCCGAGTCGAATTTGGTCTCGGAGGTAAACAACGGCAAGCCGCACCCGACGCACTTGTAGGTGCCGGGCTTTTTGTTGTTCCAGTACTCACCGGTGAAGGGGCGCTCGGTGCCCTTTTGACGCACGACGCAGAACTGTTCCGGGGTCAATTGCGCGCGCCATTCTTCATCGGGCTTTTCGACTTTGTCAAGGGCTTCAGGATTGGAACTCATGGTTTCCTCTCCGGTTGGTTCAGTATTATGCACTGACTGTTCTTTCGCCTGGACTTCCACCCAGGCGC
This sequence comes from uncultured Nitrospiraceae bacterium, assembly GCA_964520685.1. GTDB lineage: Bacteria > Hydrogenedentota > Hydrogenedentia > Hydrogenedentales > SLHB01 > UBA2224. The sequence goes on from CAZFOG010000260.1 coordinate 773, forward strand.
CGCATCCCAGCGCCAGCACTGGCAGCAGCATTGTAATCACATACGCTCTCATGGGACGGCCTCCAGGTCGCGCGGTGATAGCCGTTCGTCCCCTTGGACACATAGAGATAACCTGGAGAAGGCCGGTTCCTATTCCATACGCAGAACGGGGTCATGGTCCGTCAGAATCGCACTTCGTAGCCGATACAAAGGTGGGGTTCGAGGGGATGCTTGTCGAGGACTGTGTATTTCTGCTGCACAAGTGGCCATTCTTCCACGAGGCAGCAGGCATAGATGTATTCGATGCCGATGTATTTCTTCCCGAGACTCTCCTCGATTTCCTCGGTGGGCTTCATCCGGAACCGGTAATGCCTGCCAATTTCGTTGAATCCGACGCGCGTGTAGAAGCGCGCGGCATTGCGGTCCTGGGTCCAGTACTCGAGGCGGCGAATCCCTTTCTTCTTTGCGTCTTCGATGGAGGCCGCGATGAGTTTTGTGCCGAGCTGGTGGCCGGCATATTCGGGGAGGCGTCCGAACTCGAGGACGTAACCGCCGCAACTGTCTTTCTGGTAGCAGATCTCACCGGGGAACGTGTCATATTCGATGTCGGTGAGGCCGATAATAGTGCCGTTGGCGACGGCGACCAGGCGGGTCGAGGGCCGCTCATAGACGGGCCGTTCCTGGATGGTGTAGTTCCAGGCATGCGAGATGCTCATGATGATGGCGTGGGTACGCATCCACTGCGCTTCATCTTCGGGCCGGTACTCACGGATTTCGATTTTCATGCTGTCTGTTTCCTTCGTCACGCGGATTAAGACCCTTCCCCGAGCGCCGCACGGGCTTCGCTGGTTCTGCCGAGGACCTTCGCGGCCTGCAACAGGTTGACGCGGGCATCCTCGAGGGCCGCATTGAGCCGGATCGCCCGCAGAAACTGGTTGTAGGCATCCTCGTGCCGGTCCAACTGCCACAGCATAACGCCCAGATCGTTGAAGTTCACCTCCCACCACGGGCAGACCTCGATGGCCTTCCGGAGAAACGCCAGGGCCTCGTGAAAAGCCCCGGATTCGAGAGCTTTGCGGGCGCGGGCGTTCAATCGCTGGGATTCCTGGATGGCTTCTTTGCGTTCAGGTGGTTCGAGGCCCCATTTCCGGACGAAACTGCGCTGGTTGGCGGTCATGAGTTGGTCCCACTGGTCTCCGACGATGCCCATGCCGAGGAAGGTTCGGCTGCCGTAATGAAATACGAAAGCGTCGCGGGCGATTCGCAGCCGGTAACCGGCCTGGCGCATCCGCAGGCAATAGTCATCGTCCTCGAAGTTACCGGGCCCGAAGGATTCGTCGAACGGTCCGACTTTGTCAACGGCCTCCTCGCGGATGAACATGCAGAACCCGACCAGGCGATCCACGTCCTGATACTGGCCGTCGTATTCCCGCGCGCGTTCGGCTGCGTAGGCGTTGATGGCGTCGAGGGATGTGAATTCGAGTCCAGGAATGTGTTGGGGTCCCGACACGCAATTGCTCATGGGGCCGACGATGCCGATGCCGTCTTCGCGGAGCAGGGCGCGTTCCAGGATGCCAAGCCAGCCGCGCGGAACGAGGGTATCGCTGTTGAGCAGGAGTACATCGCCTTCCGCGCGGGCAAGTCCCAAGTTGACGCCTCCGGCGAATCCGAGGTTCTCCGCTGAATGGACGGCCACGGCGCCGGGCACGCTGTCGAAGAACTCCGCTACGCCGTCGGTGGAGCCGTTGTCGACAAGGAACAGCCGGTATGGGCGTTCGGTGTTGCTGCGGAGCGAATGGATGCACTGGCGGCAATATTCGAGCTGGTTGAAGGCGGGAATGATGATCGAGATGGGTTTGGCGGTCACGTTACTCGAGCCTTTCCCCGACACGCGGCCGCTTATAGAGGCTTGGCCAAAGTCCAGCAAACACGTTGGCAGAGTGAGCCACTTCGATACCCAGATGGCCGCGGCCGGTAGCAACGCGCACGGGATGGGCGGCGCGGGTGATGGTTCCGGGCGGCGCGTTGGACGGTTCATCGTCCCACGTGGTGCGCGAGACGAAGACCGTGCGGCCGCGATGGGTAAAGCGGGCCAGCGAGAAGGGAACGCAGGCGCGCACGAGTCTATCGAGTTCCCGGGCGGACCGCGACCAATCGAGATACAGCTCCTCGTTGCGCAGGCGCTTGTCGTACGTGGCGTCGGCGTCGTTCTGCGGGGTGCCGCGCAGCCCTTCGCGCTCGATAGCATCGAGAACATCGAGCACGAGAGCGCCGGCCGTGACGCATGCCTTCTTGTACACGGCGCCGGCGGTATCGCATTCGCCGATAGGAAAGGCGTGTTGCATCAGGATATCGCCCGAGTCGATTCCCTCGGTCATGACGTGAAAGGTAACGCCGGATTCGGCATCTCCGGCAAGGACGGCGGCGGTAAAGGGATTCGGCCCGCGGTGTTTGGGCAAGAGGGACGAATGGCAGTTCACGCAGCCGAGCGCGGGCAGTTCGAGCAGGGGTTTCTTGAGGATGATGCTGAATCCGCCGACGAGGATGAGGCCGGGTTCGAGGGGGCGCAGAGGGGCGAGCTCGTGCTCGTCCATGGTGTCGATATAGAACGAGGGGATTCTCGCGCGGCGTGCGATGCCCAGCAAACTGGAATGTGGCGCAAATCCCGCGGCAAGATGCGGCAACACCCAGCGCTGGAATGCGGTGGCGGTGCGGCCATTGCGCAACAGCGCGACGACCTCGTGGGACGAGTCGAGGAGGGCGCTCAGGAGCGCTGCTCCGAGTGGTCCCGTTCCTGCCAGGACAATGCGCATGGGGGTTCCTCCAGCCTGGCTGCCGTCAAAACAGTTTTTTGGTATCGAACAGGAGCGTCACCGGACCATCGTTTATCAGGTGAACGCTCATATGGGCGCCGAATTCCCCGGTCTCGACGGAGAGTCCCTTTTCGCGGAAGCGCTGGATTACGGCTTCGTAGAGCCTGGTTGCGAGTTCGGGGCGGGCCGCGCCGGAAAAGGAAGGGCGGCGGCCTTTGCGGCAGTCTCCGAACAGGGTGAATTGCGAGATGGCCAGAATGGCGCCGCCAACATCCAGGATAGAGAGGTTGAACTTGCTGTCGGCGTCGGCGAAACAGCGCAGACCGGTTACCTTGTCGGCCATAAGCTGAACGTCCTCGGCGGCGTCGTCCTGGCCCACAGCAAGGAGGAGCAGCAGTCCCTTGCCGATCCGGCCGGTGACCCGGCCGTCGACGGTGACCGATGCCTCGGAGACGCGTTGGATAACCGCCCGCACGATTTAACTCCTTGCCGGTTGTCCAGGAAGAACTCGACAGCCCGTACTGGGTCCGATGTGGGGCAAGTCTAGCAGGGCGTTGAGGGTACGTCAAAGCGGGGCGTTCGGGGCAGGAAAAGGGCTGCGCGCGAAACGAGGGTGATTTGATTGACAAAAATGTGTTTATTGCAAAAAAAGAATGGACAGGGTGGACAGGGTGGACAGGGAAGCATGGGCAGGGCTTTGGTGCAGAGCATGAGAATAAGATTGACCGGCGAGGGTGCCGGTCCCACACCGGAGGGAGTCCGGTGGACGGGGTGAGCGGGACCGGGTGTGTGAATTGGTTTGGCGGGCACATTTTTACTATGATTACCATTCGCGTCATTGACGAGTCCACCTTCAACTTCCGGAGACACTGGGAAAGCGTCTGTTTCGAGCGGGGGAAGGTTTCTCGGAGGGGTTGAGCGCGTTTCCGTGGATGGACCGTTCCGGCCGCGGGAAGTGAGAGGGCTCCCATGGCGCGGAATCCTGCCGCCCGGAGAGCAGACAATCTCAGGACGGTGAGGCTTTTGCTTTGCATAACGTACTGTCAGCACAGAGGCAGCCGGTGATGCCGGCCGCTGCGAACGAAAGGGACCCTGGAAATGCCCGATCCGCTTACCCCGTATGGGAACCGTCCGATGGTAACGCCCATTGTGAACGCGGTGAATTATGAATACGCGTCGTTTGAGGTGTTGCGGCAGATCACAGACGGAGAGATCGATGGATACACGTATCACCGGGACGACAATCCGACGGTACGTGAAGTGGAGCATAAAATAGCGGCCCTCGAGGAAGCGGAAGATTGCATTGTGTGCACTTCCGGCATGGCCGCCTGCACGATGACGTACCTGACCTATTTGCGCGCCGGTGATCATCTGGTCATTTTTCACGATACGTACGGGGCGAACTACAAGGTTTGCCTTATCCTCGAGCAGCTTGGCATCGAGGTGACCTGGGTGGATGCCGGCGACGCGGACCGGATTGGGGAGCATCTTCGAAGCAACACGCGGATGATCCTGCTGGAGACGCCCAGCAATCCGCTGTGCAAGATCATCGATATGGCGTTTGTTCGGGAGGCTGCGGACAAAGTGGGCGCGATGGTGGTTGTCGACAATACGTTTGCGACGCCCTACCACCAGCACCCGCTGAAATTTGGGGCGGAACTCGTGATCCACAGCGCGACAAAGGGGCTGGGCGGCCACAACGACATCATGGCGGGGGCTATTGCCTCGTCGAAAGAACACTACAACGACCTGTGGTTCACGCGGCAAGCCATCGGGACAACGCTTGATGCGTACAGCGCGTTTTTGTTGAGCCGGGGCTTGAAGACGTTCGAGCTTCGCGCAGCGACCGTCGCAGAGACCGCCCAGAAAGTGGCCGAATCGCTTGCGGGTCACCCGAAAATATCGCGGCTCTTCTATCCGGGACTTCCCAATCATCCCGGCCACGAAATCGCGAAGAAACAGATGTTTAACGGGTTCGGCGGCCTGATGTCGTTCGACGTGGGTGAAAGCCAGGATGAGGCGGAGGAGTTTATCAACCGGCTCGAGGTGATTTATCACGCGGTAAGTCTGGGCGCCACGGAATCGCTTATTTGCATTCCCTACCTGACGACGATGCTGTACCTTCCGCCGGAGCGACGCACGGCCTTTGGCGTGCGGGAAAACACGGTGCGGCTTTCGATTGGGATCGAACCGGCGGACCGCATTGTGAAGGATTTGGAGCAGGCCTTGTCGGGCATATGAGAAGGCATGTTCTCGCGGCTGTGGGAGCGCGTGTCATGCCGGCAGGCCGTGCATCAGGATGCGGCGCGCAGATTCCAGGCCAGCAGGGCATCCCCGTGGCGGATGTAGAGAACGCCGTTGGCGATTGCGGGATGCGCCCAATGGTTGCCGTCCCCTTCGGTCACGGTGAACATTCCCGCGCGCTGAAATCCCTCGTGCGTGGCCTTAACCAGATGCACGATGCCGCGTTTCGGGCCTTCGTAGATGTACACCATGCCATCGGTGTACACAACCACGCCCTGGCGCACCTCGTTGGTGGTCCACATAACCTTGCCGGTAGCCATTTCGGTGCAGACCAGCTGATTGCCCAACATGTGGCTTGTGCCGTAGAGATAGCCGTTGTCTAGCACGACGCCATGATGCTGGCAATCGAGGGTTTCGTCTTTCCAGGCGGGCTCAACGCTTGCGCCGTCATCGGACAGGCGCACCGCCCCGCCTCCCGCCTGGTATCCGCCGGTATAGTAGACGAGGCCGTCCAAATAGACGGGGGTTACGGCATGAATACCGTCGCGGGTGGGGTGCTCGACCTGCCACAGAAACTGTCCGCTATCCGCGTCCACACCGACGAGGAAATTCGCCGTCTCGGTCAGCAAAAGCCGCCTGCCGTTATGCGTATAGATGATGGGCGAACAATACGAAGCGGGGTCGCTGAAGCCTTTCGTGGTCCAGACGGTGTCGCCGGTATGCTTGTCGAGTGCGGCCAGCGCGGCGTCCGGCCCACCGGGGGTGCAGATCACGCGGTCGCCGTCTACCAGGAGGGATTCGGCGAGGGTGTACATGATGGTTGGGCCTGCGAACCGTTCGAGGATGTTGACGCTCCACCGTTTTTCACCCGAGGGGATATCGAGGCAATAGACCTCGCCCAGGCCCGAAAGCATATAGAGGCTATCGCCTTCGATGGTGGGCGTTGAACGGGGGCCGGGCGCCTGTTTGTCCTCCGTTTCGGGGCCCACGGGGAGCGAACGTTCGATGGTCCCGTCAAGAGCGAGCACGAAAACGGCGGCGGTCTTTTCGTCCAGCATACCGGGCACGTAGAGCTTTCCGTTGGCCACCGAGGGCGATGAATAGCCCTTGCCCAGTCCCCTGGCGACCCAGAGTAGCGGCGGTCCGCCTTCGGGCCATTCCTTGAGCAAACCTTCTTCGTCAAACCGGCCGTCACGGTTGGGCCCGCGAAACTGAGGCGAGTCGCCCGCCCAGGCTAAGGCTGCGAGCGCAATGCCCGCGAGCGCTATCGTCAATCCCTTCTGCACGTCACAATCCCTCGATGCCCCGCGTATACGGTTATGCCAGCTACGTTCACCGGGGTAAGAAGATACCGTGGCAGGACCATCGAAGTAAAACATGGCGTCGCCCTTCGCAGAATTCGCAAGGCGGAAAGTTGTCGTGAGAGCGCCCGTCTTGATAGATTGACGCGCATCGTCCCTGTCCTTTTTCACGGGCACGGTGGAGAACCGCGCCCCCGCCCAGGGAACCACGAGAGGGAACCGCCAGTCATGCCGCGTGTCACGATCCTTGTTGAGAACACCGCCGCAGGGACAGGACTGCTGGCAGAGCATGGGCTTTCGTTCTGGGTTGAGCATGACGGGCACCGCGTACTGTTCGATACCGGCCAGGGGCATGTCCTGGCAAATAATGCCGGACTCCTCGGGATCCCCCTTTGCGCAGCGGACGCGGTGGTATTGAGCCACGGACACTTCGATCACACCGGCGGATTGAAGACCGTGCTTGCTGACGCGACCCCCCCCGCGGTGTTCCTGCATCCGGCGGCACTTGAGCCCAAATACGCGAGACGGTCCGACGGTTCAGTCCGGAATATTGGCATGCCGCATTTCGATGAAGCCCGCCTGCGCCAGAAGACCCGGCTCGTTTTCACCGAAGGGCCGACCGAGGTTTGCCCGGGCGTGTACGTGACGGGACCGGTGCCGCGGGGGAACGAATTTGAGGACAAGAGCGGACCGTACTTTGTGGATGCGGGATGCCGCGAGGCCGATACGTTTCCCGACGACCAGGCCCTGTATTTCGAGACAGGGGCGGGCACGGTGGTTGTTTTAGGGTGTGCGCACGCGGGCGTGATCAACACGCTACGGCACGTGCAGCAATTGACGGATAACAGACCCCTTCACACCGTAGCCGGAGGCATGCATCTCGGGTCGGCCAGCCCGGACCGCCTGGCCCGGACGCTGGAAGCACTGCGGGGCCTTGCTATACAGCGTCTGGCCCCCGTTCACTGCACGGGTTTCACGGCCATGGCAAGGCTGTGGCAGGAGTTTCCCGACGCGTACACGCCGTGTTGCGTGGGAACGGTTCTTGAAATTGGTTCATAGTTTTCAGGACCGTGCGGCCTGAATTCGTGATATCCGCTCGGAATTGCTACTTGCTGGCGCGGCTCAATGTTGCGACTACTGCGGTATCGCGCTACGGTGTAGCCAGGAAGGCGCCCACGGGAGGCCGGGATTTTGAAAGACCCTCGGAGAGAGGAGTACGCCATGAAGCACGAGAGAGCGCCCGTAATTGCGATTAGGGATCTTCGTGTCGAATTCAAAACGCCCCTGGGGCGGCCGGTGGTTGCCGTGGACGGGCTCGATTTATCCGTTGGTCAGGGGGAGGTTGTTGGCTTCATAGGCCCGAACGGTGCGGGCAAGACGACCACCATCAAAGTGCTGATGGGGTTCATCCGGCCGTGTCGCGGCGAGGTGAGTGTCTTCGGCGAAACCGCCGGCTCCCTTGGCGCGCGGCGCCGCATCGGATATCTGCCGGAAGTAGCCGAGTACTATCCGTTTCTCACGGCCCGTGAGGCACTCCGCCTGTACGCAAAGCTTGCAGGCATCCGCAAAGACGTCCGGGAAGGGGTGATCGGCGACTTGCTTCAACGGGTGGGGCTGAGCGGGCGCGACCGTGAGCGGCTGGCTGGATTCTCGAAGGGCATGTTGCAGCGCATCGGGATCGCACAGGCCATCATGGGCGACCCGGAACTGCTCTTATTGGATGAGGTAACTTCGGGCCTGGATCCCGTGGCGCGGCACGATGTCCGGGCGATTCTCATGGATTTCAAGGCGCGGGGCAAGACCGTGTTCTTCTCGTCGCACGAGTTGACCGAAGTCGCGTTGCTGTGCGATCGCATCATTCTGCTCGATGAGGGGAGAGTCATCGAAGAAGACACACTTGACCACATTCTGGCGTCTTCGAAGTCCGTGGTGGTGCATGCGGAACACAGTGGCCCGGTGCGCGTTTTGCCTGAGAATGTTCTGGTTCGAGCAGCCAGTGAAAGCACGCAGGTCTACGCGGCGGACAGTTGGGAAGGCGCGGAAGCGTTGCGGATGCAGTTGGAGGGCCAGGGGGCGAGAGTAGTCGAAGTAAAGGAAGAACCGCCATCGCTGGAGGACTATTTCGTTCGGAAACTCGGGCACAAGACAACGTGAAGAGCTTACCCTGCCGTTTGCGGCTGAGGAGAGATGCCATGGAGAGACTGCTCGGGATTGCGCAGGTCACCATTCTGGAGTCCGTCCGGCGGAAAGACCCGTACGTTGTGCTCATTCTGGGGTTTGCCATCGTGCTGGGCGCGGCCCTGTTCAATCAGTTCGGCATCGAGGGGCTGGAGAAGTTTGTGAAGGATGTTGCCCTGACGGTCACGAACATACTCTGTATTGTGATCTGTGTTGTTGCGGCCGCGCGGCAACTTCCGGTCGAGATCGCCAACCGCACGCTCCACCCTCTCCTTGCCAAACCCGTCAGCCGAACGAC
>CAZFOG010000261.1:0-5508 GCA_964520685.1 uncultured Nitrospiraceae bacterium
GACCACGTTGCCCGTGTGAATGCCGATGCGGGTAGGCAACGGCAGCTTATTCTCGCTTTCCCAGTGGGCGTTCAAATCATGCACACGCTGCTGGCAATCGAGCGCGGCCCGGCAGGCCAGCTGTGCGTGGTTTGCCTGTGGGGTGGGCGCCCCCCAGAACGCCATAACCGCGTCCCCGATGTATTTGTCTACTGTGCCGCCGTGTTGTATGACGATTTGGGTCATTTCATCCAAGTACGCCGAGAGATGGACCATGAGAGCCTCGGGCGACAAGGACTCTGAGAGGGATGTGAAATGGGCGATGTCGGAGAAGAAGATGGTGAGCTGTTCTTCGTGTCCACCGAGCCGCGCCGCTTCCCCCGTCTGTATGAGCTGCTGCACCAACGTAGCTGGGACGTACTTGCGGAACGCGGACAGACCGATCTTCATGCTGGCCAGCGCGTCCCGGAGTTCCTGGATCTCTTTGATTGAGGAAGTGAGCTCAATAGAGCGGTCAAGGTGGAAGTCCTGGATTTGCCGCGCTTCCTCGGCCAGGAGCGTGATGGGCTCCGAAATGCTGCGCGCGAGCATGCGGGCGAGGAGCACCGAAGCAGCGAGAATGGCGAGAGCGATGACCAGGGTGTGCCGGGCCGTATCGCGCAACGAACCGATGAATTCGTCCTGCGGGACCACCATGCCGATCTTCCACTCTTTGCCAATAGACTCCGGGAAGCCTACCACAGAGCCCAGATAGCGTTCCCCATTGGAGGAGAACGTGAAGCGGGAAGCGCCTGACGTACGGTACATTTCCAGGCACTGCTTGACGTGGGGTTCTCGAAGCTCTTGCACAAGCGTTGGGCGGAGGGTACCACTGTCACCTTGCACAAGCTGGGCGGCGTCAGGATAGGCAACCACCTCGTCTTTCTGGTTGAATATGAAGGCCACGCCGTGACTCTCCGCCTTCAGCGTATCCAGGAACGCGGACATCGAGCCCAGTTCGATGTCGAGGCCGAACACACCAAGGTTATGCCCTTCACTATCGGCAATGGGAAACGAGGTCGTGATGCCGGGAACCTGGTCGGTGAAGAGAATGTACATATCCGTCCAATAGTGGCCATTCACTTCTTTGGCGCCCCTGTACCAGGGCCGTTCACGGGGATCGTAGTCCAGGTCGGTGGAGGTTTCGGTGTGGGTGAGCTTGCCCTGCAAGTCGCGGTACTTCCAGGTGACGCTCGGTGGGGTTGCATCGCGGGCGATAATCTTGGTTGCGATGCTGCCGTCCAGCATCCTCTTTGGCATGACGAAATTGCCGCGCTCGTCGGCCATATTGAACATGGCGAGTTGGGGATACGTCTGCAGGACGGTGATAGCGTAATTCTCGAGAGCGGGGTCCTCCGTGAGCGAAAAATGGTCGAATTCGGCGAGGCGCGCGCTCATTTCGGCCATTTTGGAGGCGGGCATGAGATAGTTTGTGGTTTTCTCAATGATGGATGACGAGAGGCGCATCATGAGTTCGTCGGCAAGTTCGAGCAGGGTATCCGTGTTGCGGTAGTGCATGTATACGACGATAGGTACGGCGGTCAGAAGCAGGAGACCGATGAAGACCATCGTGATTGTAATCCGGATGCTTCGGCTTTTGCGCCAGGACGACATACCGTTCGGACCCTCGGGAGGCGTTCGTTTTTTCGGCATAATGATCTGCTTCCGTTTTAAGTGCATCTGGCCCGGTTCGTGCTGGCTGGTAGCGGGGTTTCGGGCTCGTCAAATCCGTACGGCACGTACCGCGCGGGCAGTGCTTTAAAGACGGCGGCTCCAGAGCCGGATGCGCCATCTTGCAGGCCATGCAATCGCTGCAGTTTCCTGAGCGCCGTCTCCGCGCGTGAATCCCGAGGCGACCATCGTGGCCGGTAAACACCGCCGCACGCGGTTGACCATGCCTTCTAAAGCATATCACGGGCAAACGAAACGGAACACCCCGGTTTTATCGGTTCTATATCCACCACATGGGAGATCGTCCACGCCGCTGACAAATCTCGGGTTTCCGCGTGTTCTGTCTCACGTGGCCGGAGGGGTTGCTTCGAGCGTTGAGTCTGCTCTAGCGCGCATTTCTGTCCAACTCAGGCACGCCTGAGCTGGTAGGAAATGCGCAGGCTTGGGTTACGATTAGAGCGCCTGCTTTTCCCCGTGAACAGACTGTTTTGCGCGGTTCCGTCACTTGAAGATAAACGTCCCAAAATGTTCGGGTTCGAGGAAATGATAGACGGTTTGCGACCAGAGGGTCCATTCGCGTTCCGTATACCGCTCGCGGCAGAGATTGGCTCTGATCTGGCTGTCGCGACTGGGGGCCTCCATATTGATGGCCTTCCAGGGGATGGCGACCTCGACGCTCCAGAAGTCCGCGCCGCGATGCACGGCATGCTCCCATTCCGGGCTGTATTCGGTCTGAAGGACGTCCACATGAAGGCCGTCCCACACGACGTTTGCGGGGTTGATCGCGAAATGATAGAACGTGGCGGAATCCTCGCTGGGTTTGATAAAGATTTCGACCACGTCGCCGGTGAACAGGTAATCGTCCCGGTTTTCCCCTACAATTTGCAGATTCGCGGCCTGGGGTTCTTCACAATAGAAGGCAATATACAGATTCTCGTCATCATAGGCGGCCTTGGTACGGGTTTGCGCTGAGACCGTTTCCTGGGCGGCTTTCATAGGCACGAAAGGCGCCAGGGCTTCCGTCTTGCGCCACAATGCGTCGTCAAGTTCGCCATCGATAGTTGGTTTCGCTATGCCCCGCCCGATACTATTGAGTTCAGCGGTTCGAATCGCCAAATCGCCGGTAATGGCGTCTTGTTCGCGTTTCTGGCCCGTTTCGATGATTGGGGCGAGGTCGATACCGAGGGGCTGACCGTTGGCAATCTTCCGCCGCGCCGAAAGGATGGCTTCTTCGCAGCCTTGGGGCACGTTTTCACCTTCCCACCAGTTCATGCGCTCGCTATAGCACCAGACATACTTGTCGGTCGTGTATATCGCCCAGTACAGATTATGCTCGAACCACTGGGGCCGCTGTTCAGGCGTCAGGAAGTGCCCCAGCACTTTGTGTTCCCGCAATCCGAAATACTGATCAACATATAGCGCCTGGCTAACGCGCACCTTCTCCCGGTACAGGCCCTGGAGTTCGTCGGGGATGAGATACAGACCTCTCTGGGTGATTTGATGGTATTTTTCGAAGTACTGCTGCCGGTCCTTGTAATAGTATGCCCCCTCATTGCCATCAACGATGCGTGTGCCGGGCTGCGAACCCGCCAGCATCCCCTCGAGAAACGCCGGCAGGAGCGCATAGTGCTCTTTCGAGAGTTTTTCCTGGCGGAATCCCGGGTCCATGGGCAGGCACAAATTGGCGAAATAGCTCAACTGGAAGAAAGTCAAAATCTGCGGGTCGGGCAGCTCGGCTTCGACCGCCTGGATGAACTGGGTCCCCCGCTGGCGCACCATGGCCTGGTATTCCTCGAAAGACTTCGTGTCGTGGTGGGCCGTTTTGGCGTAATCCCAGGGATTGTCGCCATAGGGTTCGGCGTCAAAACAGATGCCCACGCACCGGGCGAGACGACCGGCCCGTGCCACCAGGCGAATATTGTTGACAATCGTAGCCCATTGCGAGTCGCTGAACCAGTCCTGATCCGAGGCGGCCCACATGATGACGAAATTATCGGTGAAGCGGTCCCAGCGGATGCGCTCGGCGTTCTTGTAGTCTTTGTCGAAGCGTTGCTCATTCCAGGGGTCGGGCACGAGCACGTTGCCGCCCCCCTCGAGGCGGAAGATAACGCCGTCAAAAGGGCGCTTCTCCATCTTGTCGATATTCTTGCGCACTTGTTCCGTGTTCGGGACATCCCAGCCGTATTCGATGAGTTTCTTGCCCAGCGGCAAAGGCACCTCGTTGGGTTTCGCCCAGACTGGGGCAGACAAAGCCAGCATGGACGCTAATGCTAAAAGGAGCGCGCGTGTCTTCATGGAGTCATCCCCTTCTCTGTAGAGCGTATCTGCCTTCCCCGGGCGGCCTCGTACACTGCCGCGAGCTGCCACCGTCCGGATGTGCGGATTTATGGTACCCGTTCGACCAAATGAGCACAACCGAACATCTATGTCTATCTCCAAACCGAACGTTTAGTTCCTTGTGCGTCACGGAAAATTCAGCGGGGCGGGTAAGTTGCGGATCTCGCGGCGAGCCGGTAACATCCGGGGATGAAAACCGTCTTGCGACGCGTACCGGATGCGTCGCGCGGCGCCATCCCAGGTATCCGGGGATTTCATCGTCCTGAACGCGGAGAATGCGACGCATGACTTCTCGCGAGCGAGTCTTGACAGCCATTGCGCACCATGAGCCGGATCGCGTACCCCTGGACCTGGCGGGTACGCACGTGACCGGGATATCCAGGGGAGCCTATGAACGCGTGCGGGCCTATCTGGAGATGCCCGCGGACTCGCCCCGCTGGCAGGACGTGATACAGCAGACCGTGATCCCCGGGGATGATTTCCTGGACCATTTTGGGGTGGATACCCGGGGTCTATTCCCCCTGACAAGCCACAACTGGGCGGTTTTCGAGCAGCTCGAGGATGGGGGAAATGTCTGGGTCTATCACGATGAATGGGGCATGACGCAGCATTTTCCGAAAGAAAACGGGTTGTGGTTCAGCATAGTCGAACATCCGCTCGCGGCCGGGCCTCCCGAGGGCATGACCGTCGAGGCACATTCCTGGCCCGATGCCCGGAACCCTTTGCGTGTGAGGGGTTTGCGCGATCAGGCGGCCGAATTCCACCGCCAGGGCAAAGCGGTGATGTTGAAGGGTTTATGCGCGGGAATCTTCGAGATGGCCCAGCGGCTGCGTGGAATGGAAAACGCCATGATGGACCCCATGCTGTACCCCGAGTTTGCTGACCGCCTGTACGGCAAGCTGGCGGACCTGAAGATTGCGTTCTGGGAGATGGCCCTGAACGAGCTGGGCGAGGACGTGGACATCGTGGTCGAGAACGATGACTACGGCACCCAACAATCGCAGCTCATTTCGTTCGAGCTGTATTCCGCGACCATCCGGCCCCATCTCGAGCGGGTTTTCAGGGCCATCAAGGAGGCGGCGCCAACGGTGCGGCTCTTCTTCCATTCCTGCGGAAATGTGCGTCCCTACCTGCCGGGGTTTATCGATGCGGGTGTGGACATACTCAACCCCGTGCACGTCACCGCCGCGGGTATGGAGCCTAGGGTGCTCAAACGCGACTTCGGAGACGCTATCACGTTCTGGGGAGGCGGAGTGGACACCCAGCACATCTTGCCGCACGCCACCCCGCAAGAGGTGAAGGATGACGTGAAGCGCAATGTGGATGCACTTGCGCCCGGTGGGGGATATGTGTTCAACACTATCCACAACATCCAGAGCGACGTGCCGCCGGAGAATGTCGTTGCGATGTACGAGGCGCTGCAGGAATGCGGCGCGTATTGAGAGTGGCCTCGTGCTGATGGACCCCGCTGGCGGGGTGATT
>CAZFOG010000261.1:5608-9561 GCA_964520685.1 uncultured Nitrospiraceae bacterium
GGAGGCATCTGGCATCAGTATAACTATGAGGATTATGCGTGCCAGCGCGCTTTCGAGCGCGACCCTGAAAAAGTCTGGGATTTCCACGACGAGCGGCGCAAACGTGTCGCGGCCTGTGCCCCGAGCGAAGGGCACCGGATCATTGCACAGGTTCAGCGCGGCAAGCCGGATACCGTGGTGGCCAGCCAGAATATTGACGGGCTGCACCAGCGCGCGGGCGCGCGGGACGTCGTCGAGCTTCACGGGAGTTTGTGGCGGATTCGATGCGACGTGTGCGGCGTATGTGTCGAAAACTGCGATATCCCGCTCAAGACGCGCCGGTGCGGATGCGGCGCCTATTGGCGGCCGGACATCGTCTGGTTCGAGGATTCGCTCCCGGAGGCTGCCATCGAGTCGGCGGTCTCGGCGTTTCGTCAATGCGACCTGCTCGTCTCAGTTGGAACATCAGGGGTGGTCTTCCCTGCCGCGGATCTGCCGCACATCGCCATGGATGCAGGCGCGGTGACGGTCGAGATTAACCTCGAGGATACGGCCGTTTCAGCGTATTACCGGTACCGCCTGCGGGGGCGCGCCAGCGAGATGCTTGCACTGATGAACCAAGACTGACGGCACGTGATCTTCTCTGCGCGCTACTGGCTCAGCATTGTTTCGAGACGAACGATGGCTTCGGCCACCGTGCGGCGTTCTGCCCGCAACCGCACGGGATCTTCAGTGTACTCGGTGAGTGACGCCAGCACGTCCTCGGGGATGGTCAGCGCCTGCGTTTCTGTCTCGACAGCATGCCCCGCTGCTTGCGCTTTGTGCACCAGGCCGTTCAATACCCAGTAGTATTCGTAATCCTCGATACCGTCCCGGATATTCTCGAACTGAAGCGTGCTCAACGGGCCATTAGGGCCCGGGCAAATCAGTTCGCCGTCACCGTCGGGCCCTGGGAGGTAGTAGGGCCTGTAATCATGCGCGAGGGGCCCGCTCTCGATGGGCTTCTCGTAGTTGCGCCAACCGGAAACGCGGTAGTAGAGGAACCCGTCGGGCTGGTATTTCCACGTGGCCGCTCCCATCAGGAGGCGCGAACGGATGGCAGGAAACTGGCTGAAGAAGTTGAGATGGGCGCCACCGGGGCCGCAACACACGTACCACCACGCCCGCTTGCCTTTCGTGCGGCCTTCTTTGATGATCTCCAAGTCTTCAGCGTAACGCGGGGTAAGGGGACACCAGATGTCCATGCACGCATCGAGTGGACCATCCTTGACGCCATAGCTGCGGTCGTAGGCGGTGGTCATGATGGCGATGTCCGGGAACGCCTCTTTTACCCGGGCAGTGGCCTTGGCTACGACCTCCATTTCTTTGGCTTCGTCGAAGCAGTAGATGGCCAGGTTTTCCCTGGGCCATCCGGCAGCTTCGGCTACGCGGAGGGATTCGCGCATCATCTCGATGAACTTCGGCACGTAATCTTCGAGCGACATGCCGGCTTGCTCTGCGAACGAGGGGTGGAGGTATCCGAGGTGCCACCATCGCGAGCCGGCGTCCCACAATGCACGGAGCCGCGCGGGGTCGGATAGGGCAGGATACCCGACATCGTGCACGAGCGGCTCGCCTGCGGCCTGGGGCATGTAGAGGGTATTGACGGCAAGACGATGGTCGAGAAAGAACTGAAACATGGCCTGCGCCATGGTGTCGCCATACCCCTCGCCGTACATGTCACGGTAGGTTTTATCGTTGTTACCCCAGACCGTCAACAGGTGCTGCTCCTTGGGCACCGCGAAGTCCCACACTTCGACCTCGAGGGCAATGGTCTTCGCCGGAACATCGGCGGGTGCGATGCTGATAGTGCCGCGGTATACGCCGGGCGGGGTGGCCTCGCGGGTCCGGACGCAGACCCAGAGGGGCTGGATCTCGCCCAGGGGGACGTCGACGGACTCCATGAAATCGAGTATGGGCACCGGCCACCATTCCACGTTGGTGTTGATGGCCGGTTTAATCTTCTGTGCGTACCCCATGACCGATATGGAGATGTCGTCCGCGGGGATGATTGCGCCGTCCGGCCCCAGCAACGGGCTTACCGACCACTGGGCGGCCACTATCGGACTGTCGATGGGCACGAGCGCGATTTGGACCGGCTCGAACTCATTGCGGGCCATGGCGACTCTGGCGGTATCGAGAAACGCGCCCTCGAACAGTGCGGGCAGGCGCAGCACATTGGTCATACTATCGGCGACACCGAGGGCGTAATCGGTTGGCAGCCCCTGCGCTTCGTTGGCAGCGGCAGCGCGGGCGATGGTTAGATTCTGTTCCAGAAGAGCCAGCGCTTCCTGCAAAGCCGCTACATCATGGTTTGCGGTTCGCAACGCTTCAAGGGCGATATCCGAGTCGTTCACCGCGCGGGTGAGCTTTCCCAACCATTCGTTCAATTGATCGAGGCCGCTCCGCGTCCGCGCGGGGTTTCCATGGGCTCTGGCCTTTGCGGACAGCGCGTCCGCACGTTTCATAACGGATGCAAGCTGCTGCCTGGCTCTGCCGCGTTCGTACTCGCGCATGGCGCCGGCATCCATGTCCAGCTCGAGCACCAGCTTCGGCCGTAGTGATGCATCTTCGGCGGCGTCCGAACTCCACACCTGGATGCATTGCCCGGCATTTCCGTCGTTCAGCGGATAGAGACGCAGCCCGGCGTTGGTTTGTGGCTGGCTGATCCATTGCTGTATAACGCCCGGCTCCAGCTTGAACTCTATCCATCCCTGGTGGTCTTTGGGAACCGTCACGGTTGCTGCCGGCGGTATGAGGTAATCCACCCCCTCTTTGGCGAGCCCGGGTGCACTCGCCCATTGCCGGTCATCGTAGCTGAGAAAGGCCCAGCACGAAGTCCCCGGGATGGGGACGCGCTCGCCGGTATTCCCGCCCGCGGTCCATCCGGCGTTGGCGGGTGCAATGGAGCATGCGTGGATAGTCACGTCTTCAGAGGGGTATTCTTTGGAGTGGTGGTACACGCACAAGGCAGCTTTTGAGACGCTGGCGTTTGAGGGAATGACGCCGAGGTCGAAGCGGATCAACGCCACCTGGCGCTCTTTCCACCGGTTCACACCGGCTTGCAGCGAGGAAGCCGCGCCGTAATTGACATTTGCGACTACCGGTGGAGCGTATAGAAACACGTCCTCGACGCCGTCGTACAACTCGGTGCCGCGCTGAAGCGTTACCGTCAGATTGGCCGCCGGCACGGCGGCCGCCAAAACGCCAATCAGAAACAGAATCCCCACCCCATGTTTCACCGCTTGGCCCTCCTGCCATCCCTGGCCTGGAACTGCTACGGCTCAAGAATACCAAGAAGGGGCAGGCACAAAGTAGAAATAGGGCGCCGGAGCGATGGCCGCACGAAAGGGCTATTTGGTGATTTGACACGCCAACAGCGAAATATCGTCGCGTGGAGGCGCGCCGCCGCGCCAGGCTTCGAGCTGCTTGAGCAAGTCCGCCAGGGAACTCTCAATTGCGAGGCGGCGGCATTGCTCGAGGGCGCTGCAGAGTCGCGACTCGCCAAACAAGTCGTTCGCAGGGGTGGCAGACTCCGTAACGCCGTCGGAGTACATGTAAACGCGGTCACCGGGATTGAGCCGGATAACCTGTTCGTGGTATCGCCCTTTTTGCAAGCCGATCGGCAGGTCCCCGGACGTGGAAACGCGGCACTCTCCCGTTACGGGCACGTGGACGAATCCCGGGTGGCCCGCCGAAACGAAGCGCAACTCGCGCGTCCGGCAATTCAGGACGGCATAGACGATGGTAAAGAACTGCCCAGCATCCGAATCCCAGGGAAAGGTCTTGTTCAGTTCGTCGGCTACTCGTGCGGGCTTTACAATCTCGTACGCGGCGCCCTTGCGCCGCTGCCGCTTCACCAGCGATGATGCCGATACGGTAGGCAGAAGCATGCGGCTGACAGCGAAGGCCAGGAGCGCGGCTGCCGTTCCGTG